>NZ_JBBKBR010000002.1:0-447148 GCF_037890265.1 Streptococcus sp. HCA-5024 | reverse complement strand
TCTGCCTCGGGCTTTATTTCTTAAAGTTGCATTTGATTATAAGACTTGCTGAATGAATCCAGGATGTCCTTTGGAGCCTTGTCATAGTCAACAGAGGTTTCCAAGTTTCCTTTTACAATCGTACGGTAAGTCGCTGCAGCATCCTCACAGGTCACCAAGGTGATTTCATTAACACCTTCACGATCTTGAATGACATCTACACGGTCTGGAGTCACTGTCTCAACAGACGAGATGACATAAGTATAGATTTTTTCTTTGTCCGTGATGTAGATCTTCATACCAGCCTTGGCTTTCTCTAATGGTGAGAACAGCATGGCATTTGCTCCAGTAAGGCCAAATACGTGGTGACTAGCAAGAGAATAATTGCCTTGTCCCATGACTTGGTTTTCCTTCATAGTCCCTGCTCCATAGTAAAGGGCTACGTTTTCGAGTCCTTTAAAAATTGGAAGGTTCATGTTCAATTCAGGAATCGAAATCCCCCCAATTACAGGAAGTTTTTGAGCCTGCCATTGGGCATTGATCACGGCTTCCGTCGAGAGTGACTGGACATGTTTGAAATCAAAGCTCGTCTTCACTTCTTTGTTTTTATCAATAGTCTTTTTATCGACCTTGCTAACCTGGTATTGGTTGGTATGCCAAACCATGATCATATTGCGGATCGGAGCATTGAATATTAAGAGAAGTGAGAGAATAATCAAAAGTGTTGCAAGGATGTTGATAAGAGTATTGCGTAAACTCTTTTTCTTTTTTCTTTTGCGTGACATGCTGTCCCCTTATCTATTCGTTTTCTTCCACTACTTCTTCATCTTTTTCATCAGGCTGGACTGTTGTAAAGGTTACAATTTTCGCATCCTGATCCAGTCTCATGACTTTCACACCCTGGGTTGAACGACCAGTTTGAGAGATATTCCCAACACTTGTACGGATCATGACTCCTGTATCGGTAATGATCATCAGATCTTCATCCCCTTTAACGGTTAAAAGACCAGCTAAGGGACCATTTTTCTCTGTGATATTGGCTGTTTTGATTCCTTTACCGCCACGGCCTTTGGTTGGGTATTCGCTAGCCATTGTCCGCTTACCATACCCTTTTTCAGTGATGATCAATACTTCATCTTGGTCCGTAACGACACTAGCACCTACAACCTTGTCTCCTTCACGGAGATTCACACCACGTACACCTGTGGCAGAACGCCCCATATTGCGGACTACAGCCTCATTAAAGCGAACAGAGTAACCATACTTGGTACCGATAATGACGTCAGCATTGCCATCTGTAAGGAAGACATTGATCAATTCATCCTCATCACGCAGATTCAGAGCTTTGAGACCGTTCTGACGAATATTCGAAAATTCAGCAACATTGGTCCGTTTGACCAAACCTTGTCGCGTCGTAAAGAAGAGATAAGCTTCGTCACCGCGGTCTTGCTCCACATTGATAATGGTTTGAATCGATTCACCTTCGTCCAATTTTAAGAGGTTGACGATTGGCAATCCTTTGGCTGTCCGGCCATATTCTGGAATCTCATAACCTTTCAGACGATAGACACGCCCCTTATTGGTAAAGAAGAGCAAATGATCATGGGTGCTCGTAGAGACCAATTCACGGACAAAGTCATCATCTTTGACACCAGTTCCTTGAACCCCACGTCCACCACGTTTTTGAGCCGTAAATTCTGCTTGATCCAAACGTTTGATGTAGCCTTTGTTAGAAAGGGTGATCAAGACATCTGTTTCTTCAATCAAGTCCTCATCTTCAAGAGAAAGGACTTCTCCGATCATCAACTCAGTTCGGCGAGCATCGCCAAACTTGCGTTTGACTTCTTCCAATTCTTCCTTGATGATGGTGGCCACACGCTCTGGTTTCGCCAAAATATCAGCCAAATCAGCAATCAAGGCAACCAAATCATCATATTCACTTTGGATCTTGTCTCGTTCCAAACCGGTCAAACGACGAAGACGCATGTCCAAAATGGCTTGACTTTGACGTTCAGAAAGCTTAAATTTAGACATCAATTCAGCTTGTGCTTCAGAGTCTGTCCGGCTATTGCGGATAATCCGGATCACTTCATCGATGTGATCCAAGGCAATGAGTAAACCTTCTAAGATATGGGCACGTGCTTCCGCTTTTTCTTTATCAAAGATGGTCCGTCGAGTCACCACTTCTTTCTGGTGCTCAATATAAGCACCTAAAATTTGGCGAAGAGAAAGGATCTTTGGAACGCCATTTTGGATCGCCAACATATTGAAACCAAAATTGGTTTGCATTTGTGTCATCTTAAAGAGGTTATTCAAAATAACGTTAGCCGAAGCATCTCGGCGGACCTCAATGACAAAACGAACCCCTTCACGGTTTGACTCATCACGTACAGCTGTAATCCCTTCGATTCGTTTTTCTTGTACCAAGCGAACGATGTGCTCGTGAACCTTGGTTTTATTGACCATATAAGGGAACTCGGTAACGACAATCCGTTCACGACCACTCTTGGTCACTTCAATCTCTGTACGAGAGCGAAGAACAATTGAACCTTTCCCTGTTTCATAGGCCTTATGAATACCTGATTTCCCCATGACCAAGGCTCCAGTTGGAAAATCTGGACCAGGCAGCACTTCCATGAGTTCACGAGTGGTCACTTCAGGATTGTCCATCATCAATTTGACGGCATCTATTGTTTCACCGAGATTATGAGGTGGAATATTGGTAGCCATACCTACAGCAATCCCTGTAGCTCCATTCACAAGAAGGTTAGGGAAGCGTGCTGGTAGCACCATGGGCTCCCGCTCACTGGCATCATAGTTATCTGCAAAATCAACTGTATTCTTATTGATATCCCGCAACATCTCAAGTGCGATCTTGCTCATACGGGCTTCGGTATACCGTTGTGCAGCGGCCCCATCTCCGTCCATAGAACCAAAGTTCCCATGGCCGTCCACTAGCATATAGCGATAGCTCCACCATTGCGCCATCCGAACCATGGCTTCATAAATAGAGGAATCCCCGTGTGGGTGGTATTTACCCATAACATCCCCTGTGATACGGGCTGACTTCTTATGTGGTTTATCTGGCGTAACACCCAATTCATTCATACCATACAAAATACGACGGTGAACGGGTTTTAAACCATCCCGAACATCAGGTAGGGCACGAGCTACGATAACACTCATCGCATAATCGATAAAACTCGTCTTCATTTCTGATGTTAAATTCACATCAATTAGATTATTATCCTGCATTCAAAAAATGCCTCTCTTTACTTAATTCACCATACTATTATAACACATTTTAGCCTATTTTTCTTCTTAGGAACACAAACGTAAAAACGTTTACATCAAGGATTCATACTGTTTCAGATGACAAAGACTTTCAAAAGTGGTAGAATGAAGTCGTATGAGAATCTATCTCAAAAAAAAATGAAGGAGACGTTTAGACTCATGGATTTGACTAAACAACACAAAAAAGTTATCCTTGTCGGTGACGGTGCCGTAGGTTCATCTTATGCATTTGCACTTGTCAACCAAGGAATTGCACAAGAGCTTGGAATTATCGAAATTCCTCAATTGCACGAAAAAGCTGTCGGAGATGCGCTTGACCTTAGCCACGCCCTTGCCTTCACTTCACCTAAGAAGATCTATGCGGCTGAGTACGCTGACTGTGCGGATGCTGACCTTGTTGTAATTACTGCAGGTGCTCCTCAAAAACCAGGTGAAACTCGCCTTGATCTTGTTGGTAAAAACCTTGCCATTAACAAATCAATCGTAACACAAGTTATTGAATCAGGATTTAACGGTATCTTCCTTGTAGCTGCTAACCCAGTTGACGTTTTGACATACTCTACATGGAAATTCTCAGGATTCCCTAAAGAACGCGTTATCGGTTCTGGTACTTCTCTTGACTCAGCTCGTTTCCGTCAAGCACTTGCTGAAAAATTGGACGTTGATGCTCGTTCAGTGCACGCCTACATCATGGGTGAACATGGAGACTCAGAATTCGCTGTATGGTCACACGCTAACATCGCTGGTGTAAACCTTGAAGAATTCCTTAAAGACACTCAAAACGTTCAAGAAACTGAATTGATCGAATTGTTCGAAGGTGTTCGTGATGCTGCTTACACCATCATCAATAAAAAAGGTGCTACATACTACGGTATCGCTGTTGCCCTTGCTCGTATCACTAAAGCAATCCTTGATGACGAAAATGCAGTACTTCCACTTTCTGTATTCCAAGAAGGTCAATATGGTGTTAGCAACGTCTTTATCGGTCAACCTGCCATCGTAGGTGCACACGGTATTGTACGTCCAGTGAACATCCCATTGAACGATGCGGAACAACAAAAAATGAAAGCTTCTGCTGATGAATTGCAAGCAATCATTGATGAAGCATGGAAAAACCCTGAATTCCAAGAAGCTTCTAAAAACTAAGAAAAAAACATCTCCTTATTAAAAAGGGGATGTTTTTTAGCTGCTTTATTTGGATTTGTCAGCAAGGATTTCAAGCAAATAAGGCACAACGAGATTGCTCTCTATGTCTTTCAAAGAAGAAATCCATTTAAAGTCTGTATGCTCTTCTGGATCTAATATAAAATCACGCTCTTCCAAAATCTCGCCAGCATAAACTAGGCGTGTAAAGACAGTATCTTTGCTGGCATCAAATTGACTATCTTCGTGGATAATCTTATTAATCCGAAGCTTTTGATTAACCTCCTCCATAGCCTCATGTAGAGCAGCCTCTCTGGGCAATTCATTCTCTTCTACACTTCCACCTGGAATATCCCAATAAGATGGATAGACATTAGGGAGACCTCGCTTTATTTTCGAGCGTTTGATAAGCAGATACTTCCCGTCTTTCTCAATCAAGGTATGGGCGATTAATTTTACTGTCATTGCATGTTCCTCCAAGAAAGAGCAAAAAAGACTCCGAGGAGCCTCGTTATGAATCATCCACCCTGAGGGAATCGAACCCCCATCTCAAGAACCGGAATCTTACGTGATATCCATTACACTAAGGGTGGCAACTGTTATAGTATATCAAATTCTCGAGAATTTTACAAGTAAAAAAAGCTTACCGAGAGGTAAGCTTTTTGAATATTACAATTCGATATCGCCAAACAAGTCAGCCATTGAGAATCCAGTTTGAGTTTCTGGAAGATCAAAGTCGCGTTTTTCTTGTTTTGGACGACGTGGGCGAGATTGACGTTTTTCTTGTTTTTCGCCTTCTTCTTGAGCTGGACGTTCTTCAAGAGCTTTGATAGAAAGTGATACACGTTCATCTGCAGCATTTACTTCAAGAACTTTAACAGTTACTTCTTGTCCAACTTTAAGAACATCTTTTGGATTTTCAACACGTTTGTGTGAAATTTGTGAGATGTGTACAAGTCCGTCGATACCTGGCAATACCTCAACGAATGCACCGAAGTCAGTCAAACGTTTAACAGTTCCTTCGATAACATCACCAGCAGCCAATTTTTGTTCAACGCCATCCCAAGGTCCAGGTGTTGTAGCTTTCAATGAAAGTGATACACGACCTTCTTCTTCGTTCAAGTCAAGAACTTTCACTTGGATTTCTTCACCAACAGTTACAACTGATTTAGGTGATACGTTGCGTTCGTGTGACAATTCTGTCAAGTGAACCAATCCATCAACACCACCAAGGTCGATGAAAGCACCGAAGCTTGTGATACGTGCAACTTTACCAGTTACGACATCACCAACGTTCAATTTACCAAATACTTCTGCGCGTGCTGCAGCTGATTCAGCTTCAACAACTTCACGACGTGAAAGGATAAAGCGGTTTTCTTTTGGATCTACTTCTTTGATTTTAGCATCAAATTCTTGACCTACGAAACGTTCAGTGTTACGTACAAAACGAGTATCAAGCATTGAAGCTGGAATAAATCCACGAAGTCCTTCAAATTCTACTGAAAGTCCGCCTTTAACAGCGCGAGTTCCTTTAACTGTAACAACTTCTTCTTCACGTCCAACCAATTTGTCCCATGCTTTGCGAGCTTCCAAACGTTTTTTAGATACAAGGTAAGTTACTGTATCAGTATCTTTACCAACTACTTGACGAAGAACAAGCAATTCAAGTGTTTCACCTGGTTTTACCAAGTCGTTGATGTCAGCATCACGATCGTTTGTCAATTCGCGAAGAGTCAAGACACCTTCGACACCAGTTCCAGAGATTGCAACGTTAGCTTGGTTCGCGTCAACTGTCAATACTTCAGCAGTAACAACGTCACCTGGTTCAACTTGGCTAACACTGTTTAGCAAATCTTCAAATTCATTCATCTAAAAAATCCTCCAACAATCAAGTTTTCTAAAACTTGACATACTTATAATTATTTTTCCTAAGCAAGCACTCGCAATGAGATCAACTACAATCTTTAACGACTCATCCTATAAAGAAATAAAATACCTGGATAGATATTTTATCACTCATCTGATATTACCTAAGAACTGGGGTAGCTGGATTCGAACCAACGCATGAGGGAGTCAAAGTCCCTTGCCTTACCGCTTGGCTATACCCCAAAAAGAGCGCTGACATTAGTCACTTTATCATCGTCACAATGAACGCTAATGGAGAGAGAGGGATTCGAACCCCCGAACCCGAAGGAGCGGATTTACAGTCCGCCGCGTTTAGCCTCTTCGCTATCTCTCCATATAAATCAACAGGATCTATTATACCATTGATTTATTATGATTGCAAGCCCTTATTTATTCAAATTATAATTTTCTATCAAAATTTCAACGGCTTTTTCAAGTTTTTTGTAAAGAGAATCCACATTTCCATTTTTGATAATGGCATATTGACCAGCCATATCTGCAATTTCACCAATCGTTTTCTTTCCAATGGACAAAGTGAAACCATCAAAAGTGTCTTTTCCGACGGTTACTTTACTATCAACGATTTGAATCTCAATTTTCTTATCTTTTTTACTCATTTCAACCCTCTTTTCACTTTTTCTATTTTACAAAAATTCTCTTGATGACGCAAGAGAAAAGGGAGTGGGCAGAAAGAATTTAGTTAGAAATTCCTTCTTTCTCCCACCCCCGAAAAGGTCATTCGGCACTCTTTTGAGCCTAAAAGCGAATGAAGAGAAACTTTAGCTACTACGTCCTTCGTTAAGACTCGTTCTCATTGAAGCCTGGACACTTTTATCTCAGATGCTTTCGGTTTAATCGACTTTGACAATCCATCCTTCTGGCGCTTCGACATCGCCAAATTGGATACCGGTCAACTCGTCATAGAGCTTACGTGTGATAGGACCTACTTCTGTTTCAGAATAGAAGACATGGAAGTCATCACCGTGTTGAACACCTCCGATCGGAGAGATGACAGCTGCGGTACCACAAGCTCCTGCTTCTACAAAGCGATCCAGCTCATTAATAAAGACATCCCCTTCAATTGGTGTCATACCAAGACGGTGTTCTGCCAAGTAAAGCAAAGAGTACTTGGTGATCGATGGCAAAATAGACGGACTCAATGGCGTCACAAATTCGTTATTAGCAGTGATACCAAAGAAGTTTGCAGAACCAACTTCTTCAATCTTGGTGTGAGTCGCTGGATCGAGGTAAATCACGTCAGAGAAGTTACGATCATGCGCAATCTTACCTGGCAACATACTAGCTGCGTAGTTCCCACCAACTTTTGCAGCCCCTGTACCATGTGGTGCAGCACGGTCATACTCATCTTGAATCAAGAAGTTCGTTGGGACCAAACCACCTTTAAAATAGTTACCGACAGGCATGGCAAAGATGGTAAAGATATACTCATCTGCTGGATGCACACCAATAATATCACCAACCCCAATCAAAAGTGGACGAAGGTAAAGGGTAGCTCCTGTACCATATGGTGGAACATACTCTTCATTGGCTTTTACCACTGCCTTACAAGCATCTACAAACATGTCAACAGGTACTTGAGGCATCAGCAACCGATCTGCTGTGCGTTGCAAACGTTTAGCGTTTTGATCTGGACGGAACAATTGGACGCTTCCATCTTTTGTACGGTAGGCTTTCAACCCTTCAAAGGCTTGCTGACCGTAATGCAAACTTGGAGAAGATTCGGACAAATGCAAAGTCGCATCTTCTGTCAATTCCCCTTTTTCCCAAGCTCCATTGCGATAATATGCCAAATAGCGATAAGGTAATTTCATATATGAAAAGCCAAGGTTTTCCCAATCAAGTGATACTGTCATGATAATGCTCCTTTTAATTCTTTCTATTCCTAGTCGATCTGATGCAGGTCGATTCAGTTTCTCAATCTATGTACACTATTGTACACCATTTCATGAGAATTTCAAGCGAAATTTTCAATTTTCAGAAAATTTATTTTTAAAGAAAGTCAGTCCTAGAATGGACCGACGCTTTCTTTTATTTGATGGTAGCTGAAAAAACTTCTTGATCCGAAATGGTATCGTTGACAAAGGATCCATTGCTTGTTCTTTCAGAAATGCTTAATTGCGTCAAATCAATTTCTGTCACCTGCCCTGTTGTAGAAGTGATCTGAAGAATTTGATCTTGTTCTGCCACTTCATCTTGGCTCGTAAAGAGATCAAAATCTCCCTGGTCAGTGAAGACTGGACCTGCCTTGAAGACGAGGTGTGGTTTATTTTTCAACTCACGCAAGACCTGTAGTCCCCGTTTAGCCCGACTGGTCACAGGAATATCGTCTTGTAACATCCGTTTGAGACTACCTCGTTGAGTCAGAATGTACATGCTTGGAGTCGTTGACTTAAAGGCGGCAGCAACTTGATCTCCGTCTTTGAGGTTAATGGCTTTGACCCCTGCTGCTTTGGCTCCTACGACGGGTACCTCCTCAATATTGAAGCGCAACCCATAACCATTTTTAGTAATGATCATGATATCTTCCAGTACAACTGGTGCTACTGCTACAATACGGTCGTCTTGGTCTTTTAGCTTAGCATACTTAGTCGATTTAGAACGATAAGTCCGCCATGGGCTCAATTCTTTTCGTTCAAAACGCTTGATTTGTCCTTGTTGAGTTGCCGCAAAGTAGGTTACTCCCTCAAACTGATCCACAATCTCCGCAAAGAGAATTTCTTCCTCTTGCTCAAAATTGGTCAAGGTCTGACTGAGGTGCTCTCCGATATCCTTCCACTTGGTATCTGTCAATTCGTGAATTGGTCGATAAATGGCATTCCCCAAGTTGGTAAAGAGTAAGAGATGCTGAGTGGTCTTAGCAGGCTCTACAAAAATCAACTCGTCATCGTCTCGCTTACCGACTTCTTCCAGTGTTGAGGCATTGAAAGAACGAGGCGAGGTCCGTTTAATATAACCAGCACGGGTTACGCTGACAAAGGTTTCCTCTTCAACAATGAGACTGGCTGTATCAATCTCGATCGTTTTAGCAGTGTCTTGCAATTCACTGCGACGCTGATTCCCAAAGAGCTTCTTGACTTCACGCAACTCCTTCTTCATAAGGTTAAACATAGTCCGTTCATCCCCAATGATGGCTGCCAAGGTCGCGATTTGCTCCTTGAGACTAGCATGCTCTTCTTCCAAGGTGACAATATCCGTATTGGTCAAGCGGTACAATTGCAAGGTAACGATAGCTTCAGCTTGTTCTTCCGTGAAATCGTAGCTGACCTTGAGGTTTTCTTTGGCATCTGCCTTATTATCAGAAGCCCGGATCAAAGCAATCACTTCATCAAGGATGGAAATGACGCGAATCAAGCCTTCTACGATATGGAGACGCCGTTCGGCCTTTTCCTTATCAAAGCGCGAGCGAGCGACAATGATATCCCGACGGTGAGCAATGTAGCTAGAGAGAATCGGTACAATCCCCACTTGACGAGGGGTATAATTGTCAATCGCTACCATATTGAAGTTGTAGTTGACCTGCAAATCCGTATACTTGAACAAGTAGTTCAAAATCAAATCTGCATTGGCATCTTTTTTGAGCTCAATGGCAATACGAAGACCATCTCGGTCAGACTCATCCCGAACCTCAGCGATACCTGCAACCTTGTTGTTAACACGAACATCGTCGATCTTCTTGACCAAAACAGCCTTGTTGATCTCATAAGGGATCTCGGTAACAACAATTTGCTGCTTGCCTCCTTTGAGCTGCTCAATCTCGGTTTTAGAGCGGACAACTACCCGTCCCTTACCTGTTTCATAAGCTTTCTTGATCTCATCACGCCCTTGGATAATGGCACCCGTTGGGAAATCAGGTCCAGGTAGAAACTCCATGAGTTTCTCTACCTTGGCAGATGGATGATCAATCATGTAGACTACGGCATCGATGACTTCAGCAAGGTTATGTGGCGGAATATCAGTCGCGTAACCAGCCGAAATCCCTGTTGCCCCATTGACCAAGAGATTTGGAAAAGCGGCAGGCAAAACTGTTGGCTCTTTTTCCGTATCATCAAAGTTCCAGGCAAATGGCACTGTGTTCTTTTCGATATCTTGCAAAAGATAACCAGCAATTTCAGATAAACGCGCCTCGGTATAACGCATGGCCGCAGGTGGATCACCGTCCATGGAACCATTGTTTCCGTGCATTTCGACTAGAATCTCACGATTTTTCCAGTCCTGAGACATGCGGACCATGGCATCATAGATAGAACTGTCCCCGTGAGGGTGGAAATTCCCCATGATATTACCGACAGACTTGGCAGACTTGCGGTAGCCCTTGTCATGGGTATTACCATCCTTATTCATAGAATAAAGAATCCGCCGTTGAACAGGTTTCAAGCCATCCCGAATATCAGGAAGAGCCCGTTCTTGAATAATGTATTTGGAGTAGCGACCAAAGCGCTCCCCCATGATGTCCTCCAAGGACATATTTTGAATATTAGACATAAGATACAAAGCCCGTAAAATACATAGTGAAAATAAGAAATTTATCTTTTTCACACAGTACTCAGGGCGTGTTCAACTCCTTTCAAAGAATGTTGAATATTTTTTTACGAAAAAGAAATTCAGTTACACCAAGTAACCAAACGTTCCTTTCTGATGTTTAAAATAGATTCATTAATGATTAGAAAGTTTCTCTTTAGCATAAGCTATCAACTTCTCAGCCACTTCCTTATCGTAAGCAAACCCCATCTTTTGAGCTAGAACTGACGCTTCTCTATGAAAGAAATTCATGGTAGCAAATAAGGATTGACTGTTCTTCTCTAAACTAGATAGATCTAGCAAAGCTGAGAACTCCTTCTCTTGCTCATCTGATAGATACTTGAAAAGGTACTTGTAGTTCTTTCCGATATCAACTGATCCCCTTTCGCTTGTCACCAGCCAAGCTAAGACCTTGAGGAGTTCTTGCTGGCAAATGCCATAGAGGTGGTCGGTCGCATAGATAAGCTGATTTCTTCGAATGGCCTTAACAACATAAGCCGATACCCACCAAAATTCATTGCAGGATGCTGCAAATTCCTCTTCAGTAGGTGGAGCGGTCCAATAGCGCTTGGAATTAGGCTGATAGGCTTCAAACAAGCCTTTGACGTCTTTTATAACTTCAAAATTTGCTTCGCTGTCCACCCACTCTTGGATAGACTCCATGGGGCAGAGGGTTAAATCAATACGATTCCCATCTTCAAAAAGCATGAGATACAGACGACGGTGTCCAAGGACATTGTGCTGTTCAATCAGACGCATTCCAAACTGGTCTAGCCAAGATAAATCAGATAACAAGTCGTTCAGATTCTCAACAATATAGACCACATCATAATCTTGAAACTCATCTTTGGGGACCTGAGGATTCGTTCGTGATCCGGATAAAGCAATTGCTTCTACTTCTAGAGTATCAGCTATTTGCAAAATTAGATTCATCATTTCTGTATCAGTTCTCATGTCGATTCCTTACCATTTCTACATCCCAGCTTATTTACTTTATAGTAGAAAGTGATTAAAATACCGTATTTTCTTCCAAGGTAAACTTAACATTGTCTTCAATCCATTGACGACGTGGTGCAGCCTTATCTCCCATTAGGACGGAGACACGGCGTTCTGCACGCGCTAAATCATCAATGGTGACACGGATCAAGGTACGAGTTTCTGGATTCATGGTGGTTTCCCAAAGCTGATCCGCATTCATTTCCCCCAACCCTTTGTAACGTTGGAGGGTTGCGCCACGGCCAAAGGTCCGACGCAACTCTTCTAATTCGCTATCTGTCCAAGCATAGGCTACTTCTTCTTTCTTGCCTTTGCCTTTCGACATCTTATAAAGAGGAGGAAGTGCAATGTAGACATGCCCTGCTTCTACCAAAGGGCGCATATAACGATAGAAGAAGGTTAAGAGGAGGGTTTGAATGTGGGCACCATCCGTATCCGCATCGGTCATGATGATGATCTTATCGTAGTTAGCATCTTCCACTGAGAAATCTGCACCAACTCCAGCACCAATGGTGTAGATCATGGTGTTGATTTCCTCGTTTTTGAGGATATCACTCATATTGGCCTTCTCAGTATTAAGCACCTTCCCACGAAGTGGAAGAATCGCTTGGAACTTCCGGTCCCGTCCTTGTTTGGCAGAACCGCCGGCTGAGTCTCCTTCGACCAGATAGAGTTCGTTTTTCTTAGGATTTTTAGACTGGGCTGGTGTCAATTTACCAGATAAAAGTCCTTTGTCTTTTTTGCTCTTCTTGCCATTTCGGCTTTCATCCCGCGCTTTACGAGCGGCTTCACGCGCATCCCGGGCCTTAATAGCCTTACGAATGAGATTGGAAGCCAACTCCCCATTTTCCATGAGGAAGAAGGTCAATTTATCAGAAACAATGCTATCGACGACTGGACGAGCCAAGGGACTTCCTAATTTGTCTTTGGTTTGTCCTTCAAACTGCAAATGGGCTTCTGGAACCAGGATCGAGAGAACAGCAGATAAACCTTCACGGTAGTCTGATCCTTCCAGATTCTTGTCTTTTTCTTTGAGAAGTCCTGTCTTTCTTGCATAGTCGTTCATAGCCTTGGTAATGGCTGTCTTCAGACCCGTCTCGTGGGTTCCCCCATCTTTAGTGCGGACATTATTAACGAAGGACAAGATATTATCTGAGTAGCCATCATTGTATTGCATGGCCACTTCTACCTGAAAACCATCTGATTCGCCACTAAAGTAGAGAACAGGTGTCAAAGTTTCCTTGTCTTCGTTCAAGTACTCTACGAAATCTTGGACACCATTTTCATAATGAAAGGCCACATGGTTGTCTTCTTCCTTGCGAAGATCAGTCAGCGTCAGCGTCACATCCTTCAGCAAGAAGGCTGATTCTTTGATTCGCTCAGCAATGGTATTAAATTTGAAATCCGTCGTTGAAAAGATGGTTGGATCTGGCATGAAGGTGACCTTGGTCCCTGTCTTAGACTTGGGAGCAGAGCCAATCTTCTCGAGTGTTGTAACTGGTTTTCCACCATCTTCAAAACGTTGCTTGTAGACAGCTCCATCACGAGTAATTTCTACCTCTAGCCAGCTAGAAAGGGCATTGACGACAGAAGATCCCACTCCGTGAAGACCTCCAGATGTCTTATAGCCTCCTTGACCAAACTTCCCTCCGGCGTGGAGGACCGTAAAGATCACCTCAACGGTTGGTTTGCCCATAGCATGCATCCCGGTCGGCATTCCACGTCCCTGGTCTTCTACCGATAGAGAACCATCTTTATTAATCGTTACATCGATTTGTGAGCCAAAGCCAGACAAGGCTTCATCGACCGCATTATCCACGATCTCCCAGACCATGTGATGCAAGCCATTTCCATCGGTCGATCCGATATACATCCCTGGACGTTTACGGACCGCATCCAACCCTTCTAGTACCTGAATGGCATCGTCATTATAATTATTAATATTGATTTCCTTTTTTGCCACAAGGAACCTCCTGTTTGTTCATCTTTTCTATATTACAGTTTTTTAGGAAATTTTGCAAAATTTTTTCTCTTTATATGGAGATTTCTATATCACAGTAAAAAATGTTAGCTAAGCACTTTCTTCAGATGTCACACTTGAACTCCAGAAATTGCTTTTTCTATCGATGGCTTTTTGATATAATGAAACTATGATAAAAGAAATAAGTGTTTTAATTTTAGCCTATCTGTTAGGCTCCATTCCTTCGGGATTATGGATTGGGAAAATCTTTTTCCATATTAATTTACGGGAACATGGCTCGGGCAATACAGGAACGACCAATACCTTTCGGATTTTAGGGAAGAAAGCTGGGATCATCGTCTTTGCGATTGATTTCTTGAAGGGAACTTTGGCCGTTCTCCTTCCGACTTTCTTTGGAATTCAGGGGATCTCTCCGATGGTCTTTGGTCTCTTAGCCGTTTTGGGACACACTTTCCCAATTTTTGCTGGATTTAAGGGTGGAAAGGCAGTGGCGACGAGTGCTGGTGTCTTACTTGGTTTCTCGCCTATCCTGCTTCTCATTTTAGCTGTTTATTTTGTAGCCAGCCTTTATTTAACCAGTATGATTTCGTTTTCGAGTGTTACCGTTGCGCTACTCGCCATTCTTTCGGTCCTCCTTCTCCCTTTGACTGGATGGATCTTGCACAGCTATGATCCGCTTTTTACAGTCATTGTCTTGGCCCTAGCAACCTTGATCATTCTTCGTCACAAGGACAATATCCAACGGATCAAGGAGAAAAAAGAAAATCTCATCCCATGGGGAAAAAACATCACCCATCAACAACCAAAAAACTAGAGCAAGCGCTCTAGTTTTTTTGATTTGATCCCCCTTATACTTTTGAACAGATCCTCATTATAAAGCATCGACTAGGTCCATCAGTATTTCCATAGGAGTTTTTTTCCTACGACCATTAACAGTTTCGATCATGTGATAAACTTTTAAACGATTGTCATTGCTAAAGACAAACTCAAAGCGGAATTCGCGTCCGTTGGGTGCCACTGTATCAAATTTCGTTTTATATTTATCATGAACGGGGCTAACTGGAAATTTATTGAAGAGTAAGCGTCGTTTCTCCCCTGCTTCTTTCAAACAGTTTTCTAGTTCTTGACAATAGTTATAAAACAGCTGATAGAGGTCTTCTTCTGAAATTCTTCTTCTCCGAACTAATGATGTAAAATCCGAAAAACTTCTGCGAGAAATTTCAATGCTAAATGAGAAGCCCTCCTGATTGATTCTTTCTAAAAATGCATCTCTTGAAATCATAGAACCACTCTTTCTTTTGTCAATCTAACGTAAACAATGATTGTTTCTATTCATAGTCAATCCATTATGTAATCAAGCAGATCCATCAGGGTGAGTTTCTTACGACCATTGACAGTCTCAAATAGATTAAAAACTCTTAGTTCTTGGTTCTTTTTAAAAGCAAACTCAAAGCGAAACTCCCGACCATTACATGCGGCTACATAAAATCCGGTCTGATACTTTCTCTTATCCGCTACTGCCTGCATTTGCCGGTCTTCTACCTCTCTACAAAGTAAAAGAAAGATCTGATAGAGTTGCTCCTCAGAGAGCCTTTTTCTCCAAACCAATGACTTGAAGTTATTGTACCGCCACCATGGGATTTGGATGTTAAAGGAAAAACCTTCCTGATTGGCTTTATCGATAAATGCTTTTCTGGAGACCATACCACTTCCCCTTCTATTGGATCATCGTTTGACTCTATTATACCATCTTTTATCCTTTCACAAAAAAAGCATTCCAAATGGAATGCTTTAGAATTTTGACAATATGATTTTTACATAAGACAGGTTAAGGAATGCTAAAAAAAATTAAAATGATAAATAACATCAAGTTCATACAATAGACACTGAAACTTTCCGCCGTGAGAAAAGTGCTAGAAACAAAATTGTTTCTAGCACTCGGGAGTTTTGGAACCTTAGGTCCAAAACTAAGTCATGGAACTTCATAGAAGTTCGCTGACGTCCGTATTCACCTAAGGAAAGTTTCTAAGATAACTTTGTCTTCAATCTTAGCATTCCAAATGGAATGCTTTATTCTGTTTCTTAATAGTATTCCCCTTGGCGGTAGTTCCAAGAGTTGAAATGATCGGATAAGTGCATCATGATCTTATCGATATCCAATCCTTTACGGATCACAACTGGACAAGTATTGACAGAACGGCTACCTGCTCCTTGTTCTGGGATGAGTTTTCCTTCCGCATCAACCATAGAGACCATCACACCTTGTTCATAGCGCGTTTCAATGGTCTTGTCTGGTTGGATAGAAGCTACATAATCATCGGCTTCGATAACCAAGTCCACGGCACCTTCGATGCGCTCACCGATTCCTTCGACCTTCCCGCGGTTACCTTTACCGGAAGGGTTGGCTGAAGAAGCGTAAACCATTTTGCCTTCTTTTTCCCACATTTCTTTGGCGATTTGCTCACCAGCTTTACCAAATTTGATGACAAAGCATGAAGTTCCACGAACGTCTGTCATGAGTTCTTCACGTCCATCTCCGAAAGCTTGCAATTTTGCATAGGCATCTTCACGCCAAGGAAGGATACAACCAAGCAAGATATCTTCATCCCAATGTTTTTGGTAGAAGGCTTCAATTTCAGGATTCAATTGCGCAAGAGCACGAAGTTCATCCATACTTCCGCAGAGAACCACACCTGGTTTGTTGCGGTTGCGTTCTTTGGCTTCGAATTTCCGTTCCAAGCCAGCCTTGTCACTGGTCATGATGATGTAGCCAACTTTGGTAGGGCAGACGATACAGCCACCCTCTCCTTTAAGAATATCAAATCCTTCTTGTGAAAGTTGTCCGTCCCATTGAATGTGTTTTGTCATAAGTCTCTTTCCTTTTCTATTCTTTTTAGTATTGTATCAAAAAATAGTCTCAAATTCAATATATTTTCAGAAAATTCGTAATTCGATATACAATTTTATCATTGCCAGTAGGCTGGCCGATTCTTCTCATAAGCTGCGATCAAGTCTTCGTACTGAAGCGTAATCCCGATATCATCCAAGCCGTTGAGCAATTTGTGCTTCCAATCTTGATCGATCTCAAAGCGAAATTCTCCAACAGGCGAGATGATCTTCTGCTCTTCCAAATCCACTGTTACCTCATCTGTTGGCTTCAAACTTGCCAATTGTTGACGAACCTCTAGCGGTTGAACAATCGGCAGCATGCCATTATTAAGCTCATTATTGTAATGGATATCTCCAAAAGATCCAGCGATAACGACTTTAAAGCCATAATCAGCTAAAGCCCAGGCTGCGTGCTCCCGAGAGGAACCAGCCCCAAAATTGTCACCAGTAATCAAAATGGTCGCCTTGCGGTATTCTGGCTTGTTAAAGATAAAATCTGGATCCTCAGTATACTGGTCATCCAAATAGCGCCAAGCATACATGAGGTATTTCCCAAAACCTTTTTTATCAATCAACTTTAAGAATTGCTTGGGGAGGATTTGGTCGGTATCAATATTATCGTTCATCAAAGGAACTGTTGTTCCTGTATAAATGGTAAATTTCTCCATGCTTCCTCCTTTTACTCGACTTCTGGCATTTGGCGCACGTCGACAAAACGACCAGCTATTGCTGCTGCAGCGGCCATTGCTGGGCTACAGAGATGGGTCTTAGCCCCAAATCCTTGGCGGTCTTCGAAGTTCCGGTTGCTAGTAGAGGCACAGTGGACGCCATCTGGAACCTTGTCTGGGTTCATTCCTAGACACATGGAGCATCCAGGATCACGCCATTCAAAGCCCGCATCCATGAAGATCTTGTCTAAGCCTAATTTTTCAGCGGCTTGCTTAACCGGACGAGAGCCAGGTACCACAATAGCAGTTAAGTTTGGCGCAATTTTTTTGCCTTTCACAAACTTGGCCGCCAATTCCAAATCGCTGAGACGCGCATTGGTACAAGAACCGATAAAGATATAGCCTAATTCAATGTCTGCTGGTTTTTGGCCAGGTTCTAGATCCATATAATGATAAGCCCGTTCATCATTCATGTCGCGAATCTCTGGAAAAGGAGTCTCGAAGTCCACTCCCATAGAAGGATTGGTCCCCCAAGTCACCATTGGAGCAAGATCAGATACATCCATACGGATGACCTCATCATAAACGGCATCGTCATCACTGACCAGAGTCTTCCAATCAGCTACTGCAGCCTCAAAATCATCTGGCACACATTCGCGTCCCCGGAGGTAGTCAAAGGTCGTCTCATCTGGATTCATGATCCCCATTTTGGACCCGAACTCGATCGACATGTTACAGATGGTCATGCGTTCTTCCATGGTCAAGCGATCAATTGCTTCTCCCCGATACTCTACGACATAGCCAACTCCACAAGCAACACCGTAGCGCGCTATCAAAGCTAGGATGTAATCCTTTGAATAGATCCCTTTTTGTGGGGTTCCGGTGAATTCAACCAACATTTTCTTTGGTTTGACTTGCCAGATGGTTTGGGTGGCAAAGACATGCTCCACTTCACTGGTTCCAATCCCAAAGGCAATGGCACCAAAGGCTCCGTGGGTTGCGGTATGGCTGTCTCCACAGACAATAAATTTTCCAGGCTGGGTCCGACCGGTTTCAGGGCCCACCATATGAACGATTCCTTGCTTAGCAGAACCATGGGCAGCATGATCAATCCCAAAGTCCACCACATTCTCAGCTAATTTATCAATCTGGACTTTTGAAATCACATCTCGAATATCAAAAATATTGACCGTTGGAACATTGTGATCAAAGGTTCCAAAGGTTAAATCAGGTCGTCGGACCTTGCGTCCTGCGTCCCGTAATCCTTGAAAGGCTTGCGGACTCGTCACTTCGTGGATGTAGTGTTGGTCCACATACATGAGTTGGGGTTGCCCTTCCACTCCTGTAATCACGTGGCGGTCCCAAAGTTTATCAAAGATTGATTTTCCACTCATCGTCTTTCTCCATTTATCTTGTTGTTAGGAAATCCATTGAAGGATTAGAAAGAGGGCACCTGCTAAAAGAAGGCTACTGCCCCACCAGGTGGCTTGAAAATACCATTTCCGCACCTTGTGGTGAAAGAGATATCCACCTAGTAGAGCTCCGAATCCACCAAGTAGCCAGCTCTCGAGTAACAGGACCTTTTCAGAAATCCGCCACCTCTTTTGGATAGCTTTTCGTTTATCTAAACCATAGGTCAGAAATACGATACTATTCCAAATAGCAATAACAACTAAACAGCGATCTCTCCAAGTCATCTTAGAGATTCCCAATAATGGCTGCAGTCATCTCTGCAGTAGAAGCCTGACCACCTAGATCCCGTGTCAAGATTCCTTGATTCAAGGTTTGATTGACAGCTTCTTCGATCATTTCTGCACCTGCTGTTTCTCCAAAACTGTCTCGAAGCATCATGGCAACGGACAGAATCATGGAAATCGGATTGGCAATGCCTTGACCTGCAATATCAGGTGCTGAACCATGAATCGGTTCGTACATGCTTGGTCCTTGGTCAGAATGACTGGCAGACGGCATCACGCCTAGTGTTCCTGGAAGGACGCTCGATTCATCAGATAAGATATCTCCGAATAGATTCTCTGTCACTACAACATCAAAGCGGGCTGGATTGGTAATCATGATCATGGCCGCACTATCGACAAGCTGGTGCTCTAAGATCACATCTGGAAATTCTTTGGCAACTTCTTCTGCCACTTGGCGCCACAATTTAGAAGTTGCAAGGACATTTTGCTTATCGATACTGGTCACTTTCTTGCCACGTCCTTGGGCAATCTTGAAGGCTTGGCGCATAATCCGACGGATTTCTTCTGCACTGTAATCATTGATATCGCGCGCTGTATCTTCTTTCAAGATATGCTCTCCAAAATAAATCCCACCTGTCAATTCACGCACGACCACGAAGTCGACACCCTCGATACGCTCTGGTTTCAAAGGAGACAAGTGTTTCAAGGCGTCAAAAATCCGTACAGGACGAATATTGGCAAAGAGATTTAATTCCTTGCGAATAGCGAGCAAGCCTTGTTCTGGACGAACAGGAGCATTATTATACTCAGGACTTCCGATAGCTGCGAGAAGAATAGCATCCGCTCCTTTAGCTGCTTTTAGAGTATCTTGGGGAAGTGGGTGGCCAGCGGCATCAATCCCAGCACCCCCAAAAGGTTTATCTTCTAGACTATAATCAAAGCCAATTTTTGGAGCGACGGCTGCGAGGACCTCTAGTCCAGCTGCCATGATCTCAGGGCCAATCCCATCTCCTGCAAGTGTTACAATTTTCTTTGTCATGTTTATTTCCTCTTAGGCTTGTGGAAGATCACGGTAGGAGACAGCTCGTCCCATCTCACCCGCATTCTCTTTTTGAACCAGCGTATTAGCATTGATATAAGCGATAGCAGAGGCTTTCAATACGTCGAAGTCCAAACCAGAGGCATTGAAAATCGTATCTGTATCGACATTTTCCACGGATACCAAGACGCGGGCTTGGGCATCGATCCCATCTGTCACAGCATCGATATTGTATGATGTCAAGCGAACGGTTTGGTTGAAGAATTTATCAATCGCATTAAAGATGGCTTCAACCGACCCTTGGCCATTGGCAAGGAACTCAAGCACTTCCCCTTCTTCATTGCGGAGGCTAACCGCTGCTGTAATCGTTTCGTCTGCATTGGTTGTCAAGCGAAGATCGTTAAATTGGAATCCTTCTGGATTTTCCACTGCTGTACCGGCAACAAGGGCGCGGATATCGGCATCTGTGATCTCGTGTTTCTTGTCTGCCAGAGATTTGAACTTCGCAAACAATGGCTTGATGTCTTCTTCTGTAAATTCCAGTCCCAGCTCATGCAGTTTTTCGACAAAGGCATGGCGACCAGACAATTTTCCAAGAGGGAGGCTATTGCTCTTGACACCCACCAACTCAGGGGTGATGATTTCATAGGTAAGAGGGTTTTTAAGAACTCCGTCTTGGTGGATCCCAGACTCGTGTGAGAAGGCATTGCCACCAACAACCGCCTTGTTTTTAGGAATTGGAATCCCAGAGTAACGAGAGACCAACTCAGAAGTGTTGATGGTTTCATTGAGGACAATCGGACTCTCCACTTGGTAATAGTCTTCACGGATATTGAGAGCTACTGCTACTTCTTCAAGTGCCGCATTTCCTGCCCGTTCGCCGATCCCATTAATGGTTCCTTCGACACGACGGGCACCATTTTTAACAGCAGCGAGGCTATTCGCCACGGCCATTCCTAGGTCATCATGGCAATGAGGGGAATAGATAATCTCGCGATCTGTCTTGACATGGTCAATCAAGTATTTGAAAATGGCACCGTACTCCGCTGGTGTCGTGAAACCGACTGTATCAGGAATGTTGATGTAGCTAGCACCAGCATCAACTGCAGTCTGTACGACTTGCAAGAGGAAATCCAATTCTGTCCGGGTCGCATCTTCTGGTGAGAATTCAACAATCTCAAATTTTGAGCGAGCGTAAGAAACGTGCTCTTTGATCGTTTCAAGGATTTCTTCCTTTGTCTTGTTGAGTTTAAACTCCCGGTGAATCGGACTGGTTGCGATAAAGACGTGAATTTGTGGATACTTAGCATCCTTCAAGGCTTCATAACAAGCATCAATATCTGATTTGACAGAACGGGCCAAACCTGTCACGGCTGTCTTGATCAAGACCTTGGCAATCTCTTGAACAGCTGTGAAGGAATCAGGACTAGCTGCAGGAAAACCTGCTTCAATAGCAGAAATGCCCCACTTTTCCAATTGTTTAGCAATGGCAATCTTTTCTTTGATAGAGAAATTAACTCCTGGAGTCTGTTCGCCATCCCGAAGGCTGGTATCTAAAAATTCAACTTTACGCATAGGGTCTCCTCATTTCTATGTAGTGGATATAAAGAAAAACATCTCACTCGGTTAACCAAGCGAGATGTTTTTGCCCGCTTGGTAAGCCAAACAGGACTAATGCTTCTGCACTAGCCCTTATACCTCAACAACAAAGCAAATTGAATAAACTTAGCTGTTTTCATGTTTGACTTTCTCCTTTGTTCAATGTCTTGTTTAGTATTTTAGCATAGGGAAAAAGCAATGTCAAGAATTTTCTACAATATTCTGAATTTTTTGAATAGAAACAAAATAGAGTTTTCAATTCTAATTAGACTATAGACAGCCTGTTTTTACATAAGAAAACCGAGATGCTCTTAAAAAATTATAATGATATAAACAATTAGGATCATTTAAACACATCATATAATGAAACTTCCCGTCATGAGAAAAGTGCTAGAAACACTATTGTTTCTAGCACTCGGAATTATTGAACCTAAGGAAATTTTTTAAGATGATTGTGAATTCAATTTGAATAGCCTCTTTCGCCCTACTTCTTCTGATACAAATCAAAAACGATCTTGTCATTATAGAGATCAATGGTATTGGCCTTGACGTAAATTCCAAAATCATTGTCAATTTTTGGTAGTACAATGGTAATGGTAGACTCCTTTGGAGAAATCTGGATAAAATCTGGGATATTTTTATTTTTGCTTAAAAGTCGCAAAACCATCTTTTGTGGAATTTGAAAGGTTCCGACTGAAAAATCCTTCACCGTCAAGAGAATATTCCCGTTTTCCAATTTGGATGGTTGAAAGTAAATATATAAGGGATACTCCTTTCCTAAGAGACTCAACTGCCCTTCTAATAGGATTTGCTGATTGTCCGCATAGACCTTGTAGTCGGACAGCTTATATTTTTTCAGTAGCGATTTGATAGTATCATTGAGTTGATCCCGAGTCGTTGTCATGGTTCCAACTTTGACATCTTTGGTTCCAACTGCTTGATGAAGCTGACTAACATCTTCTCTTGGCGTCGCTAAGCGTCCTTGCACGACTAAAGCAAAGGCTAAGAGAAGGCTGACCAAGCCTAAAAACAACCATTTCCAAATATTGATTTTTTGAAGGAAGGGGACCTTCTCTTTGATGGGATTATTTTTGACTCCAAGTTTTCTTCGTGGCATTGATTTTCTCCAATATTGCTTGTTTCATCTTTTCATAGCCCGTATTGTTAGGGTGAAAACTATCCTCTTCATACAGGGCATCATTGATAACGGTTGTCTTCCCGTCACTGATTTCTGATACGCCCATTTGGCCATCAATTCCTTTATAGAGCAGATCATTGATCGGAACGAAATAGACCTGATCAAATTGCGCGATGGTTTCTTCCGTCGTCTCATTCCAACGATCTACTGCCGTCTGGATACTGGTTAATTCAGGAAAATTCAGGTAAAGAGGATTGTAGATCCCCACTACATAAATGGGAAGATGGGGATTGTCCTTTCTGGCCTTTGTAATAATTTCTTTGAGGTTCGCTGTATAACTCTTGAGTGGCTTTTGGATATCTGATAGAGAAAAATCACTCAGATGATCGACAACGACTTTGCGCAGATCATTTCCGCCAACTGTTAAGGTCATGACACGCGCCTTTTTGAGATCCTTCTGAAGATCTGTTTGCTTCTTAAGCCGATCTAAGATCTGAGCGCTTGTATTTCCAGCTACTCCATAGTTGACAGGTTGGTACTGGCCGTCATTTTCATTGGACAGGCTTTGGGCAAGGATGGGCACAAAGCCCCCTTGCTTGGTGCTATCTCCTACTCCTTCGGTTAGTGAATCTCCTAGAGCTACATAAGTATAGGTGATTTCTTTCGCAGCTGTTTTGGGCTTGGTCATGCGAAGAGATGCAGTTGGTAGCAAAGCACGAAATAGAAAGACAAAGACAAGAAGGCTGGTTAAAAAGAAAACCAAGCCTTGCATCATTTTTTTAAGATTCATATAAATACGATCGCTTATCCTTGAAAAATCACTTGTCCATCACAGATTGTATAAGCAACTTTCCCTTTTAATGTTTCACCCACAAATGGTGAATTGCCTGCTTTTGAAGCGAAATGATCCGATACCAGACGATCTGCTTCTGGATCAAAGATGGTCAAATCTGCCGGTCCACCCACTGCGATATAGCCGGCATCAAAATCATAGAGACGGGCTGGATTATAGGACATCTTTTCAAGCAATTGCATCAGGCTTAAATGGCCTGCATGCACCAAGTAGGTCAAACCAAGAGAAAGCGAAGTTTCAAGCCCAGTCATTCCAGATGGTGCTTTGGTAATATCAGGAACATTCTTCTCATCCGCATGGTGAGGCGCGTGGTCCGTCGCAATCACAGAGATAACGCCTGATTTCAAGCCTTCAATCACTGCTAGACGGTCAGATTCCAAGCGAAGAGGTGGATTCATCTTAGCATTGCTTCCTTTAGTCAAGAGCAGATTTTCTGTTTTCGAAAAGTGTTGAGGTGCCACTTCTGCCGTCACATGAGCTCCTAATCCTTGGGCAAATTCCACCACCTTGACACTTTCTTCCTTGGAAAGGTGTTGGATATGGAGGTGAGCCCCAGTCGCATGAGCAATCATGGCATCACGCGCAGCCATTGAATATTCGGCTACACCTGTCGCACCACAGACATGGAAGTGTTCCTTAGCAATATTCTCATTCAAACCAAGAATGCCATTCAACTCAGGGTCTTCTTCATGAAGACTAATAAAGGTCCCTAGACGCTTAGCTTCTTCCAAGGCTTCACGGACAACCTTTGTGCTTTGAAGGGGAATCCCATCATCTGAAAATCCTACTGCACCAGCCTTAAGCAGTCCTTCAAAATCTGTCAGGTGTTGACCGTCAAAGTTCTTAGTCACTGTCGCAACCGTATGAATGTGAAGATTTTCCTTGGCTGCAGAAGCTAAGACTTCTTCTAAGGTAGCAATATCTGAAATGGTAGGATTGGTATTGGCCATCATGACCACTCGAGTAAAACCACCCGCAGCTGCGGCTAAGGCACCCGTATGGATGTCTTCTTTATGAGTTTGACCAGGTTCACGGAAATGGACGTGTACATCGATCAATCCAGGAGCTACAACCAGACCAGTAGCATCAAGGACTTCTTGTCCATCCGTTGGGAGGTTTTCAGCGATCTCTACGATTTTCTTTCCTTCGATACGAAGATCACAGACTTGATCCAAACCTGTCTTGGGATCCATTACGCGACCATTTTTAATGACAACCATTGCATTCTCCTTTATTCATAAAAATCTACATGCGACTCTAACAAGCGGTCGCCGTCATAGCGAAACATTGCTGAAAAGAAGGGTTTATCCTCCAACAACCACTCGACAAAGGTGTGGTCCCCTTCCCAGGTTGGTTTTGAGAGGACTTGATCATAAGGCACCCACTCCAAGGTTCCTTCGTTACACTCGATCAGTTCTCCCTCAAAATCTGTTACCTTGAAGACATAGGTGTACCAGTCCAAATCTGGAGTAAACTCCGGAAAGGTAATAATCCCTTTCAAAACTGGCTTTGCTCTAAGGCCCGTCTCCTCAAAAATCTCACGCGCAGCACACTCCTGTGGGGTTTCCCCGCGTTCTAATTTCCCACCAACTCCGATCCATTTGCCTTCATGGACATCATTGGGCTTTTTATTGCGATGCAGCATGAGAAATTCTTTCCCATTGTCAATGTAACAAATCGTTGCTAATTGTGGCATTTCTTTCTCCTATCTTAACCAATCAATCGGCTCGCGTCCCGTCTCTTTCAAAAATTGATTGGTTTTTGAAAAGGGTTGGGAACCAAAGAATCCTCGGTAGGCCGATAAAGGACTTGGGTGAGCTGATTCAAGGACCAAATGTCGATCGTTGGTAATCAGAGGCTTTTTCTTACGGGCATAAGATCCCCAGAGGATAAAGACAACAGGCTCCTCCAACTCATTGACCACCTTGATCACAGCATCTGTGAAAGGCTCCCAAATTTGTCCTGCATGGCCATTGGCCTGACCAGCAGGCACCGTCAAGCAGGCATTGAGCAAGAGCACGCCTTGCTCTGCCCAAGAGGTCAGATCATGGGAACGCTTCTCTCCGATATCTGAGCGCAATTCTTTGAGAATATTTTGCAAAGAGGGCGGCGCTGGTACATGATCTGGAACAGAAAAACTTAAGCCCTGCGCTTGATCCGGTCCATGGTAGGGATCTTGCCCTAAGATCAAGACCTTGACATGATCCATCTCTGTCATCTGCAAGGCCTTAAAGACCTTGTCACGCGGTGGATAAACCACTCCTTTGCTGTAGACTTCATTCATAAAGTCATTGATCTGGTGAAAATACCCTTCTGGAAGATGGGATTTGATGGCTTCATGCCAGGGTGAATGCTGCATGGAAACTCTCCGCTATCCAATAAATTCTTACCTTCCATTATACCACATTTGGCGCAGATCCACTGGATAAAAAAGAGGCTGGGACAAAAGTCCTAGCCTCTCAATTATTTTTGGATTGTCGAGCAAGACGCAGTGGTTGAGTGGGCTCTACTACGCTGATTTCATCAGCTTTTACAGCCCTACTCAACTGTGCGGAGGTGGGACGACGAAATCGAATTCTAACGAATTACCGATTTCTGTCCCACTCTCTGTTTCTGCCTGTCAAACAAGCCAGAGCTTTTAGGTATTTTCTTTCTTGGTAAATCCTGCTAGACCGATCGAAGCGACTAGTAAAATTTGCGGTAAGAATTGGATGAGGTAGCGGGTCTTCCCTCCTTCAAAGATGGTTAAGAAGAGCAAGCCACCAAAAACCGCTAAGGAAAGGAAGTTAAAGTCATCTGTATCTCGACGTTTGAGATAAGCTCCAACCAAACCAGCTGATAGGACGATCCAGATCAGCTGCTTGACAAATTCATAATACCTGTACTGCGGGCGATCAATACTAAGGAAATAGGTCCGCACCCATTTTGCAAGACCATTATTTTTAGTCAGGGGTGCATAGAGAGGATTGATAAAAGGCGTCTTCTCATACTCTACATCTCGGTAGAGCCAGCCCAGGGTTCCTTCTGCTACCGTCAAGGATTGCTTGTAGTAGATATGCCCGATCAAACCGAACGGTCCGTACTCCTTGAGACGGCGCTTGATTTCTTTGATCACATTTTCTTTTTTAAAGAGGCCATTGTTGTAATCCGATCGCTTATCCTCATCAATATAGGCTAGCAAGCCTTCTTTCATATCTTCTTGGTTGTGCCCCATATCTGTCAAGCCCAGATTGATAAACAAGAGTGGTCCTTTAGCCAGCCCTTCTTGTTTCAAGATCGGCACAACTCTTTGATGATTAACCGCTGTATTCAATCCTGCAAAGACAAATCCCGTCATAATCACGGTCACCGTAGCAATCTTGCCAAAGGCCTTCCAATTTCCTCTGAAGAAGAGTACAGCCCAAAAGGCAATCATGACAATAATGGTCGTTGGACGGATCAACATGGATAGGCCAGATAAGATGCCCAAGCCAACTATCTTCTTCCAAGAGATGCTTGCTTGGTCTTCCTTCAAGAGATCCAAGGCCCACCATAACTGAAGAGCGATCAAAGGAAGCGGCGGAATGTCCGTGTACATGGAATAGAAATACGGCGAGTAACAGATCAAGCTCACATAGAAGAGATAGACTAGATCAGCCGTTTTTTGATTGAAATGCTTCTGGGACAGCTTGTACAAGAGGACTGCACCCAGATTGACATAGAGGATATTGAGAGCCTGCATGACCCACAGACCGCTAGAGCCAAATAAGACATAGAAAAACTTCTCGTAAAGAAAGAGCGGAATGTTATTGGGATTGCGACTGAGGTAGTTGGTGATAGAGGATTGCTTAAGAAGATCAAAAGCCCCTTTGAAAACAACCGCAGCATCCCGACGGATAAAGAGCTCCGCACAGACCATAACAATCAACTGAAAGACAACTGCTCCATACAAGAAGCCTTTTTTATGCCGGGTCAACCAAGCAAAGGCACTCTTTAGCCCATCGCGTTTCAGCCAGGCTAGCAGAAATAGCAATCCAGCACCTAAAATGGCTAGCCATGAAATCTCTCTCAGATAGGTCACACTGATCAAGAACCAGTGGACCATCACTAGCAACATGACAACATGAAGCATCCCAAATAGAATACGTTTACTTTTCGATAACATAGGTTCATTATATCAAAAAAACAGCATTTCTGCTGTTATGGGGTGGTACGAAATCATTCAGTTCAGGGAAATATCATTGTTATTTTCGATCATCCTTAAAATCAAACTCTATTTCCCGAGGCTCTGTGAATTCAAGGCCCCTATAAAAGAGAACGACCAACAAATATAAAATCAATCCCAAAAACAAGCGCATTTGAACAAAATATGCTAAAAACAGGACTATCATGCTTAAACAAATCAGGGCAAACAATTGACGTTTTCTCATTTTTCGCATTCACCACACCTCGGTTCCATTTGCTGTTTTTTGAAGATACTCTGTAGGCTTTATCTGACCAACTAATGCTAGTTCTGCTCCATTTTTT
Source organism: Streptococcus sp. HCA-5024 (assembly GCF_037890265.1). NCBI lineage: Bacteria > Bacillati > Bacillota > Bacilli > Lactobacillales > Streptococcaceae > Streptococcus > Streptococcus sp. HCA-5024. Next base: position 418,922 of record NZ_JBBKBR010000002.1, on the reverse strand, counting down.
CAACAAACCATTTCAACTGCACATATCTGGCAATAGTGACCAACCATAAAGTGATCATAACTGCAAAGAGAAACAAAAGGACATTTATCGCTCCTTCTCTAACATTCAAATCAAGATTTGCTTTCCCAAAGAAAAGATCCATGGGAAGGATCTTTCTATATGTCCTTGCTAATAATAAACCTAATGGAACACCAATCAAAGAAGAAACATTTGCTGGTGCTTTCTTTGAAAAAATTTGATCTTTAAACGAATAACTGGTCTGGTACACTTTTCGGTATCTGTCGAAAGGGATTTTACTATTGCGTTTGATAATAAATTCTTCCCCTTGATCTGTTACCAACAAAAAGTAGCCCCAGAGAGGCCTTTTCCCATTCAAACTGATATTAAAACATGTTCCTTTTGTGAGCATTGAAAATCCTCTCATTCAACCAAATATATATGAATGTGCTTTTTATTTAAGATGGGTCCGAACAATTCAACCTAACAAAGCTAGAATGCATACTAACCCAAGATAAATTCCAACCGTTAGAGTCATTCCGATTTTATAGAAACCGACTAAGCCGGCATACCGTTCGACAAAACCAATCTGTGGGTCGACTGGATTATAAAAGACTGTCATAGGAAACCCAATTGGGAATATCATCCGCAAATCCAGATTTTTACCTGCCCCAAGAACATAGGTTCTATCGAAAACATTGGTTTGTCTTGACTTAGAAGAAGTCTCTCTGAAATTAGCGTAGGTAAAGGTCTTTTGGTATCTTTCACCCTCGACTTGATACTCCACCACAGGCAGAGAAATAAGCAGTTGATTTTTGGAATCAAAAGCAACTACTTCTCCCAGAACTTTTGCGGTTGATTCTGTTTTCACTTTTATTTCACGGCGATACAAGGTGTAAAAGATAAGCAGCATGATCAAGAAAACAAGGGTCAAGATTCCCAAACTAAGCCAGAATGTTGTTACTGTCATTTGTTTTTTACCCTTTCACATAAACTAGTTGAATTCAAACCACTTGAAAAGTCATCTTACTCTCCTCTTTTCAACCAATTCTGTTGCTGTGCTTTTTCTGCAAGATCTTTTGCTTTATTAAGATCCAGTGAATTTGAATCTGATGGGGCATTGGATTCGATTTCTTCTTTCAATTCTTGCAAGGTTTGAACGTCTTTCGGAGTTAAATTAGAGACTGTGCTAGATCTTTTTTCTGTTGAATTTTCTGGCACAGACTGGATCTCGCGATAGGTTTTGATCACTTCAGTTCCTGCGTCTGTTGTCGGAAGAGGACGATAGAACATGAAGAAACCAATAATTACAATGATGAAAGATAGAATCGATATCCCATTTCGTTTTTGAATTTCTTCCTGAGGAATTTCTACTCCTTTTGTTGATAAATTCTTCCATTCTGGATGTTCCTTCTCAGCTGCTTTTTTCTCATAAAAGACAGGTGCAATCAATGACTGATTGATGAAGGTGAGAGTTCCAAGACAGGTTATAAAAAAGGGCACTTCACGAGAGTGGCTAAGCAATATCTGAATATAAAATACACTAGCAATTATACCTAGGACGATAATAATTGTAAATCTAATTTTAAATTCCTTCTTCGTTTGCAAATAATCTTCTTTTGACATCTTATTCTCCCTTAAAAATAGTTTTTCCTTCATCCATAAAAACAATTACTACTATCATACCGGATTTTACTTTGAGAATCAAGTTAATCACCAACTAGTGAAAAGAGTATAAAAAAAAGCGTTAAAAACGCTTCAGTTGTTTTATTTATTTTGCCAAGTTTCTTGGTTTTCCTTAAAACGGTGCAACAACTCTAAACCTTCAGAAGTGATGTAACCTTGTTCTTCTGCCAAATGAATCAATTCTGTATAGTTAGACAAGGTTTCAAGTTGAACGCCAGCTTCCGCAAATTTCTTATCAGCTTTCTCCAATTGGTAGGTGAAGATAGCTACCACACCAAGAACGTCCGCTCCTTCACGCTTGGCAGCTGCGACAGCATCCAAGACAGATCCACCAGTAGAAATCAAATCTTCCACTACGACCATCTTTTGACCTTGAGGTACACGGCCTTCGATTTGGTTTCCAGCACCATGGTCTTTTGGTTTGCTACGGATGTAGGCAAATGGCAAATTCATCTTGTCCGCAATAATGGCTCCGTGAGGAATCCCTGCAGTTGCTGTCCCTGCAATTACTTCTACTTCAGGGAAAGCTTCCTTGATTTTATCTACAAATCCATTTTCGATCAAGGTACGAGTTTCAGGATAAGCGAGGGTTACACGGTTATCTGTATAAATAGGGGACTTGATCCCAGATGCCCAAGTAAAAGGTTCTTCTGGTTTCAAATAAACCGCTTCGATTTTCAAAAGATGGCTAGCAATATCTTTAGCTAATGACATGACGACTCCTTTATTACGATTTTAATCATATACGAATTAAATCAATAATTGATTCAAACAACAACATTACAGGTTAGTGAATGCGTTAGGAAAGGTCCCGTAGGACTTCCCGTAGAGCTACAAAAGTTTCACTTTTAGTAGCGATAAGTGTTCCGACGATTTAAAGGATAAAACGATTATTTTTATCCTCTAAATCTAGTGAATAGTTTAAGGAAGGCCCTATCGGGCTTCCCGTAGAACGTCTTGAAGCACAGCTTCTTAGACGTTCTTAACTATTCCACTGTCTCTTAATTTCATGGTAAGCGTCCCATGGGTTTTCTGCTTGGATGATTGGGCGTCCAACGACAATATAGTCAGAGCCAATTTTATGAGCTTCTTGTGGCGTCATGACCCGTTTTTGGTCGCCGATTTCAGCTCCAGCAGGACGAATCCCTGGTGTTACACAGACAAAGTCTGATGAAGTGGCATCCTTGATCAAGGCTACTTCATGGGCTGAACAGACAACGCCATCCAAGCCTGCTTCTTGGGCCTTGCGAGCATAATTAACTACAGACTCTTGGACCGTTGTTTGGATATTTTGGCAATCACGCATGTCTTCTTCACTAGTAGAAGTCAACTGGGTCACGGCTACCAACTTAGCCCCTTCACCAAGAGCTGCCTTTGCTTCGCGCATCATCTCTACACCACCGGCTGCGTGGACCGTCACCATATCTACTCCGAAGGTCCCCAGTACGGACATGGCTGATTTGACTGTATTTGGGATATCATGCAATTTCAAATCAAGGAAAATACTGTGTCCAAGCCCTTTGAGGTAATGTACAATTTCAGGACCAACTGCATAGAAAAATTCCATTCCGATTTTTACAAATAATTTTTCGTCTTCTGGAAAATGCTCTAAAAAGTGTTTGACATCCTCGAAAGCTGGGAAGTCAAGGGCGATAATAGGACGTTCTTCACGCATGGATTACTCCTTTTTTGATTGATCATTTTATCTACAAAAAAACCTTGCCCGAGGCAAGGTTACACGAAAATTAGGTAGGAACAACTACCATGATTCACCGTCTAGACCTTAGGAGCCTCTCTGGACTGCTTTAAAGGTTTTTATTTATTGTAGTACGATATTTGGGAAAAGTCAAGGATTTACAGTAGATTTTCCCGTACATGTTTTCGGAAGTTCTCAAGGGTGTCAATACCATAGCGATCCATGACCTGTGGCAGATCTTCGATGATGGTTGGACAAGCATAAGGATCGGTGAAATTAGCGGTTCCAACTCCAATCGCAGAGGCTCCTGCAATCATCATTTCAATGGCTGCTTCTGCTGAATCCACACCTCCCATTCCGATAATCGGAAGTTTAGTGGATTGGGCAACCTGGCGGATGAGTTTTAATGCAACTGGGAAAACGGCTGGACCAGACATACCTCCGGTTCCATTGGCAATGATGGGCTTACCAGTCTTGAGGTCAAAGCGCATGCCGACCAAGGTATTGATCATGGTCAAACCAGTTGCACCTGCGTCTTCTGCTGCTTTTGCGACCTGCGTGATGTCTGCTACACTAGGCGTTAACTTGACATAGACAGGGACTGAGGATGCTTCTACCGCTGCTTTCACAGCCGCATAGGCCAACTCAGGAACCTGCCCGATTAAGAGGCCATTGTTGCCATGGTCTACGTTGGGACAAGAGATATTGAGCTCGATGGCCTTGACATTTGGCGCTTGCGAGATCTTGCCTGATACCGTCGCATACTCTTCGTTGGAGAAGCCAGCTACATTGGCAATAATTGGAAGCTCTGGATAATGTTGGGCCAACCAAGGGAGTTTTTCCGCTAGAACCACATCTACACCTGGATTTTGGAGTCCAATGGCATTGAGCATGCCTGCAGGCGTCTCAGCAACTCGTGGAGTCGGATTTCCGAAGCGAGCCTCAGAAGTTGTCGCCTTGATCATGATGGATCCAAGCAGGTCTAAGTCATAGTATTTGGCATATTCTTGACCAAAGCCAAAACAGCCAGATGCCGGAATAATCGGGTTTTTCAAGTCTAAACCAGGTAAGGATACGGCTAGTCGATTTGCTGTCATAAGGTCCTCCTACATCACAATCGTACCGGTTTCAAAGACCGGTCCGTCTTCACACACGCGCTTATTGGCTGATTGACTTTCATTTTCTAAATGCACTACACAGGCATAGCAAGCACCCATCCCACAGGCCATACGCGATTCCATAGAAATGTAGGCGCGGGGATGATCATGGAATTTGGTATTGACATATTTGAGCATGCCAGGTGCTCCACAAGAATAGATAGCGTCAAACTTCTGGTCCATCTGATCAATGACCGTAGAAACATAGCCCTTAGTGCCATAAGTCCCATCGTCTGTCGTTACAGTGACATGTGCAACCTGAGAAAGCTCTTCTTCCAAAATGACGGCTTCTTTGGTCGCAAAGCCGACAACCACTTCAACTTCCACGCCTTGCTCATGGAGTTGTTTGGCCACTTGGACCAAAGGAGGAACACCGATCCCACCTCCAATAATCAAGGCTTTCTGACCTTGGCCGAGATCGGTGAGATCAAAGCCATTTCCCTGAGGCCCCATGACACTGAGTTTGCTACCGATTGGCAATTGGGAAAAGATAGTTGTGCCCCCACCTTCGATGCGGTAGATCAAGCGACAAGTCTGTGTCTTACGGTCAATCTCAGAAATTGAAATCGGACGGCGAAGGAGCTTGGACCCATCAGGGACGCGGATATGAAGGAATTGACCTGGCAGCATCTGCGCCACCATTTCCCCCTTTAAGATCATAGAATAGATGCGGGGAGCGATCTCTTCTTGAGCGACTAGCTCCATCTCCTCCATCATGATTTTTCCAAAGCGTTTTTTACAACTGTCACTGACCATTGGTTTCCTCTTCTTTCTTCCAGCAAAAAAGACCTCGCAAAAGCAAGGTCCCACAAATGATCAGCTAGACTCCGTCCGCTGATCTTTTTTCTGTCTTTCCTTGCAGGCCTCTCTGGACCTCTTAAAGGTTAAATTTGTCTCATTATATCGCGCTCCTTCTCGCTTGTCAAGTAGAAATCGGTAGCTTACGAAGCTTTCTTGGGGTCAAAATCTTCTGGGATCGGTTTGATGTATTGCATGGCAATTCGATTTTCAGGCTTACGATCAACTAGATAAAGAACAAGTAAAAAGAGCCATTCCAAGGGTTTCATTAGGTAGTAAATCAGGTCCATAGCCCATTTCTTCTTGATGTGTTTAGCAAAGGGATAGCCATAGCGGTCATAATTGCGACGCAAGAAGCGATGGAATCGTGGCGTCTTTTCTTCTAGCACCTGCTCAAAGGCATTGGCAATACAAAGCTGGCGATTGACAACGACTGGATGACCGTGGCGCACGCCCATCCGCTGGGGCTTGACAACTTTTTCATGACCACCAGCCGCAACCGTACAGAGATAGTGCTCATCAATGATAAGATTCTGAGGAGGGATCTTCTGTGAGAAGGCCCAGTCTGCCGTATTGGTCCAGGCCTTGATCATGGAATCCGGTTGCTGCCCAAAGAGCATGAGAACAAGGACAACAAGGGCAAGGGTTGGAAGAGCGATTAGGACCGCTAGCCAAGGCCAGTTACGCGACTGGTTTAAGAGCTGATGGAACCATTGAAGTAGACGATTCTCATAGGCCATCTCTGTTCGATCTTCCTGCCACTCCTTGATGCGAACCCATAAGAGATGGATGGAATAGATCAGTAAGAAAAAGGTGTGAAAACTTGCTACCTGCAGTTGATTATCAAAAACTAAGAGAAGAACCACTCCTCCTAGAATGCCACTGATGCAGAAGACATTTGCTAACGGCGAGAGTGAATTCGCATCCCGGTAGGAATAAATGATCAAGGCTAGTAAAGTAAGAGCTGCCAGTGTAAAGAAGGTCGGATAGGCGCCAGACCAGATCAAGGCATGTTTCTGAGAATTGATCAAGGGCTCATTCCATTCGTAAAAGGTCATATCCTTGACGATGAAAATAAAAATCGCTTCGAGAAAGCAACCAAAGAGACCAAACCAAAGAACAATTGTAGGCTGTTGCTTTTTCTTTTTGGTAGGATTAGGACTAGGTGATTCAATTGTGAATGTATCCTCTTCTATCACTTCTTCGCCCTTCACTGGCCCTCTATCTTCAAACAAATCCGGATCGTTGAGAGCTTCTTCCTCTGCTTCTTTGAACTGGAGGCTGGACCACCGACCGATCCCATAGATAATGACAAAAATATTGGGAACAAAAAGGGCTAAGGTCACACCATAGGGCAAAACCTCCATCGTAAAGGACACTATAGCAAGAAAACTAAATTGAATGAATGGATCCTTAATTGCATAAATCGACTCACTAACAACAAAATAAATGTAAAAGGCTAATAGAATCAGTGCATTGGTCACAAAATTGATCTGCAACAGACCGGCTGTGAAATGGGTTTCCAATTCCTTATCCTTTTTCTTATACCAGGAAACGAGTTTTTTCATAAGATCTCCTCAATCAATTTTTTACCATTCTATCAATCAGATCTTACCTTCAGCAAGGCAAAACTGTATTTTTCCATCAAAATCAGTCCCCAGATGGAGATTTTGTTACCAATTTTCTATTTTAAATTATTCGATCTAGCCTACTTCCTATTACCTACCTCAGCCTGTCTTATTCTATGATACAGTCCTTGAAAGACCACATTTTACGGGAAAAACGCGTATTTTTATGTTAAAATAAAAGCATGAGAATACAACAATTACAATACATTATCAAAATCGTCGAAACCGGCTCTATGAATGAGGCCGCAAAACAACTCTTCATTACGCAACCTAGCCTTTCCAATGCCGTCAAGGACTTGGAAAATGAGATGGGAATTGAAATCTTTATCCGTAATCCTAAAGGAATCACATTGACCCGCGATGGGATGGAGTTCCTCTCTTATGCCCGCCAGGTGGTGGAGCAGATTGACCTCTTGTCCGAGCGCTATAAAAATCCCGTGGGTTCTCGTGAGCTTTTCAGCGTCTCTTCACAGCACTACGCCTTCGTGGTTGAGGCCTTCGTTTCTCTCCTCAAGAAAAGCGACATGGAAAAATACGAGCTCTTCCTACGGGAGACGCGGACTTGGGAGATCATCGATGACGTCAAGAACTTCCGAAGCGAGGTTGGCGTACTCTTTTTGAATAGCTACAACCGGGATGTCCTCTCTAAGATGCTGGATGATAATCACCTGATTGCTACCCACCTCTTTACAGCGCAACCTCATATCTTTGTCAGCAAGACCAATCCTCTTGCCAAGAAGGAGATCGTTCACTTGTCAGATCTGGAAGATTTCCCATACCTTAGCTATGACCAAGGAACCCACAACTCCTTCTACTTCTCAGAAGAGATCCTCTCTCAAGAGCATCATAAGAAATCCATCGTCGTCAGTGACCGGGCGACCCTCTTTAATCTCTTGATTGGTCTGGATGGCTACACCATTGCGACCGGGATTCTCAACAGCAATCTCAACGGAAATAACATCGTCTCCATTCCCCTTGATATCGAAGACCCGATCGAGCTGGTCTACATCAAACATGAAAAAACAGCCCTCTCAAAAATGGGAGAAAAATTCATCGAGTACTTGCTTGAGGAAGTGAAGTTTGAAAAATAAAAAATATCTGAGTGTTCATCTTCACTCAGATATTTTTTATGGTCATCTCTATATTTAGAAATCAATATGGGTCAACAACTTGTATTCACAAAATCATTCCAACATCCATAATTTCTGAAATTAGTTAACATTTTTACTAAGTATTTCAGTTGTGTATTCATTTTTATCTGTGTATGTTTTCGATTGTGATAAAACTCTAAAACCTTTAATGTTCTTGCTTCGGTCTTTCATGATATATGTATCTGTTATAGTAGTTTTAAATGAATTTCCTGTCATACGAATTCCAACCGGTTGATTAGTAAATCGATCAGAATAAAATAAATAAACAGAAAATTTTTCTTGACCAATATTTAAACTATTTCCACCATGATCAAACCGTGTATCCCAATAATTGTGTGATTTTGACTGATCATAAGCATCAAAAAACCTTTGATTCCTTTCTGCTGTATTCATAACAGATTGCCGAAAGAATACTGGGCGGAAAAAAGTAAATTCTGGTTCCGTACCATATTGGTAGTAAGTTTGTAGTTTTCCACTCTTTGGATTTCTAACTTGAAATCTAATCTCATATGGATATTCTGGTATTTGAACCAAAGTATCCCCTTGGTAGAGCATTAAAACTAAATCAGTTCTATAAATATACCTGTGTTCTACCTTTTTTAGATTTGGAAAACGGTTAGATAGTTTCGTAAGAAGTTCATTATCTAAAATTCTCTCGCTAAATGCAGGACCAATTGATCCTACATCAAAAGAATGTCCGCTTTACTTTTATCAGTAAAGGTCACATGTATTATTCTGTGACTACCATATTCATCTATGTCTGTTCGGATAGATTCTTTCCATTGTCCATTAGATGGTTTCATTTCTATGTCATCATGAATAAATTCGAAATTGATGTCTTTGATAATCTTTTTCTGTGGCTTAATTTTACTGGTTTTGTAATTGTACACATCATAATAAATCGCTCCTGGCTCAAATAACTCAGGTTTTAAATAATAACGTAGGGCAATATAACCGATGAATACACCAAATAAAGCCAGGTAGATATGTTTCTTCTTAATTTCCAACTTCTTCACCTCCTAAAGATGGACTCTAGTAACAAGATTGAAACCTCTTGTTTCTTACTTACGAAATATTTTTTTTCTTGCTCTTTCACTATCATCATAATAATTTCTCAGTTCGTTGAGGACTTCTTTTTCATACTCCTCTTTATTGTTTTCTGTATAGATCTTTTGTGTAGTCTGTACTTTCATCCGATCATTTTGATCACGCTTTATCAGTTGTGTACGGGTAACTGTTAATTTAAATTTCGATCCTGTAGGATTTATATTAATGGGAAGGTTAGATAAAGAATCTGAATAATACCAAGTATCGTAATAAAATTTATATTGATAGGTATTTGACAATTCTTTAGAAATGGTATCGGCTCCCCTGTCCCAGTAACCCTTCCAACTGTTATGGTAATCATCATAAAAAGATTGCATGTCTGCTTGATTCACATCTTTTTTAGTTTTTAAAAACACAGGTGTATTGGTTTTCTCCGGCAAATTTCCATATTCATAATAAGTTTGCAACTTTCCATTTTTTGGATTCTTTAGGTCAAAACGCGTAACAGCTTCTATTTCTGGAACTTGATAGAGAGTATCCCCTACATACATCATTCCAGCTAAAAAGGCAATTTTGAAACCACTATTTTTCTCTGTGATCACATTTGGAAATCTTCGGAGCATTTCTTGTTCTAATTTTTTATCATATAGTAATTTACGACTGAAGGTTGGACCCATTCGAATCGTCTTTTCTAGGGGAATTCTAATTTTTGAACCATCTTCTAACGTGGCATGTAAAATGACATCCCCACCATTAAAAAGGCCAAGATCAGACCGAGTTTCTTCCGACCAAGTTAACCCTTGAGGAACCACTGATTTTTCATAATAAATAAATTCAAGATTGATCTCTTTTACTTTTGCTTTTTTGGGCTCGATCTTCTCTGCTTTGTAGTTATAAACTCTGGTATATTGATAGTCCTTATCAAATAAACCAGGATCAACATAATTTTTCAAATATTGATAAAGTCCAAAGAAGAATAATCCTAAAGCTACTAAAACAAGTGGCAATTTCTTTTTTAACTTCTTCATGCACGCCTCCTAGGAAAATTTAATACATTATAATATAAGGAAGAAACCCGAACAATCTAACCTATTGTCCTAATATAAATATAATCCATAAAAATGTTGAAGTGTTTCACTCTAGAATTGAAATAAACTAAACTCCAGCTTGTATTATTCTACTATGATTTTTGGTTTTTTTCTGTCAAGAATTTCATACGTGTATTCAGTTTGATCAGTGTAAGTTTTCGATTTTGAAGTAACTTTTTCACCCTCGCTATCCTGATCTTCATTTGGTAAAATATAGGTATCTGTAATCGTTGTTTTAAATGTATGTCCCGTAGGGCTAATTCCAACCGGCTGATTGCTTAATCGATCGGAATAAAATAAACGATAGTAACGATACCCTTGCGAAATTGATAAATTAGCATGTCTAAATTCGAAATCTCTATCCCAATAATTTTTTTTACTAGATTGGTTATAAGCATTAAAAAATTCTGGTTTTTCATTATATAAGTGTGCTTTGTTTTGTAAAAAGAATACTGGTCGAAAATAATTAAATTTAGGTTCTGAACCATATTGATAGTAAGTTTGGAGCTTACCATTATTTGGATTTTTCACCTGGAATTGAATCACTGTTTGTTTCTCTGGAATTTGAAATAAGGTATCTCCCTGATAGAGCATTAGAACAGATTCTAAAGAATGATATTGAACAACATCAATGGGTTCTACTAACGGGAAACGAGACGATAATTTTTTATATAATTCATCATCCAAATTTTTCCAACTAAATGACGGACCAATTGAATCTGTTTTTAAGGGAATATCCGCCTTACTGTTATCAGTAAAAGTCACATGTAATATTGGGTCATTACGATATCTATCAATATCTGTTCGTATGGTCTCTTTCCATTTTCCATCTGTAGGCCTTTGCTCATTTTTATCATGGATAATTTCGATGTTAATATCTTTGATAATCTTTTTCTGTGGTTTTATTTTACTAACTTTGTATTGATAGACCTTATGATAAGTATACTCTGAATCAAACCAATCTGGCTTAATATAATACCGAAGACCGATGTAGCCAATAAACAGACTCACTAAAGCAAGAAATACAAATTTTCTCTTCATCCTCAACTTCTTCATACTCACCTCCTTAAGAAAATCTATTTCATTATATCATAATCAGATACATTCTTATAGCGCTAGTCAAAAGGGAGACATAAAAACACCTGAAACAAGTGGATTTCCACTTCTCTCAGGTGTTCTTTTATTGTCTTAATTGTGAAAATACTTGGCCAATTTTTCCTTCAATAACTAGGTCTGCTTGCTTGTCTTGTGGGATACTGGTTTTATTGATGACAACCAGCTTCTTCCCTTGGAAATACTGGATCAAGCTGGCTGCTGGGTAGACCACAAGGGAGGTACCGCCGATAATCAGGAGATCAGCCTCTTGGATGGCTTGGGCTGCTTGGCTAAAGACGTCCATATCAAGGGACTCCTCGTAGAGGGTCACATCCGGCTTGACAACCTTGCCACAGTCCAGACAGTGTGGAACCGGGCCTTCCAAAGCTAGAAAGGCCTCCAAATCATAAAATCGCTGGCAACCCGTACAGTAATTGCGGTCGGCACTGCCGTGGAGCTTCAAGACTTTTTTAGAACCAGCCATTTCGTGGAGACTATCGATATTTTGTGTCACCACCGCCTTGAACTTACCAGTCTCTTCAAGCCACGCGAGATAGCGATGGGCAGCATTGGGCTTGGCATCTGGGTAGAGTAGGTATTTCTTATAGAAGTCGAAAAAGTCCTCTGGATAGCGCTCAAACATGGTATGGGAGACCAATTGCTCGGCTGTCAAATGCCGTCCTACCTGAACGCTATAGACACCGTCTGAGCTTCGAAAATCCGGAATATTTGACTCCGTGGAAACTCCTGCCCCACCGAAAAACACGATCCGATGACTCTGATCAATCATCTCCTGTAGTTGAGCAATCTTATCCATCTACTTCTCCTTTAGTAGCTCTTCCATCACAGCATTGGCCTGATCAAAATAAAAGTTAACTTGATCGTAATGAATGCCTGTGTAGCTTGCAAGGTCAACCAAATTCTTCATAAAATCCTGAGAAGAGAAACCCGTCGTCCGATGGAGCTCTTCTTCATCAAAGGGCTTGATCAAGTGGGCCAAGGGATTGCGAACTGATTTTTCTAACTCCCGCAATTGTTGGGCCGCAACTTTGACGCTATCTGGCAAATCCAACTGCACAATCAACTCCGTCAAACTGGACGAATTGACCACACTTTCGCTGTGGAATTGCTGCAGGATAGGATTGTCGGACGCATGCAGGCTCTCAAACTTCCAACGGTCATAACTGGACTCTTTGGAGTTATGAATATAGTTTGTAATATCAGGAATTTTCAACTGAATCAATCTCATAAAGATCCGATAGATGGCTGGGCTGACGGCACGAACAAAGTCAATAATCTGCTCATTTCGCAGCTTCGCTTCGAGGTCATAGAGGTAGTTGGCCAACTGCTCATCTTCTGGATCTTCATGCCAAAAAAGTTGAAAACCAGTAGCTTCTAGCAACTCGGTTCTCAACTTTTGATTCATGACGGGTTGGATATTAAGCTCTCGACGCTCCGCCATTAACTGTAGTAAGCTCACCAACAAATCCGGTACTTCTTCCTGCTGCTTGATAGAGCGCAGAGCCCGACTGTAGTGATAATTTTGGAGATCGTAGAGCCATTCATCATGAAGGAATTTTGCCATTAGTCTGCAATCAAGGTCTCAAGACCAACTTTCATCATGTCTGTGAAAGTATTTTGACGTTCTTCAGCAGTTGTGTCCTCATCTGGATTGACCAAACTATCTGAAATCGTCATGATAGCAAGGGCATCCACATGGTGTTGAGCAGCAAGATAGTAAAGGGCTGCTGCTTCCATTTCTACAGCTTTGACACCCCATTTACCAAGCTCGATGTTCTTTTCACCATAGTTTGAATAGAAGACATCTGATGACAAGACATTGCCGACGTGGGTCGTCATACCAAGGTCTTTGGCAATGTGGTAAGCCTTGTCTAAAAGATCAAAGCTAGCGATTTGTGGGAAATCGTATTGAGGCCAGTCGTTGCGGATGATATTTGAGTTGGTTGCAGCAGCTTGTGCCAAGACCAATTCACGAACATGCACATCCTCATTCAAAGAACCAGCCGTTCCCACACGGATCAATTTCTTCACGCCGTAGTCGACAATCAACTCACGCGCATAGATGGAGATTGATGGCATCCCCATTCCAGTCCCCATGACAGAAACACGATGACCTTTATAAGTACCCGTGTAACCAAACATGTTACGGACCTCGTTGAAGCAAACAGCGTCTTCAAGGAAATTCTCAGCAATAAATTTCGCACGAAGAGGATCCCCAGGAAGAAGAATTTTATCAGCAATTTCACCCTGCTTAGCAGCAATATGGATAGACATAGTTTATGATACAAAGAGCGACCAGAAAGCGACTGAAAATTAGGAATCTGACGAGAAATCCTGATTTCTCAGTCAGATTATCTATTTTCCGAGCTTTCCGCTCGTGTTCAAATCAGAACACATGCTCTACCTTTCTTTTTTATTTTTTAGAATAGGCGTTAAAGAGGCAAAGTAAAAATAGGAAACTGACGACGCATCGCAGATGCTAGACAGTTTATCTTTTTTACACAGTTCTCCGCCCGTATTCAGTTCAGCGAATACGGTAAACCCATCCTTTCTTTTTTTATTGAGTAATTAGGAGAGCTTTCCGCTCGTGTTCAAATCAGAACACATGCTCTACCTTTCTTTTTAATTTATTTTGTTAATGAATCCAAAAATGCGTAGAGTTTGGCATTCATTTCTCGATAATCGTAAGCACGAATGGCTTCAGGTTTTTGAACAAAGGTCAATTTTTGACTTTGTTCTTCCAAAACATCTTCACCGTCAGCAGCAATCAAGAGATCGACTGCTTCTGGATCAAATTCCAAGTGGGCTTGGAAGGCATAGTGTTTCGGACTGAAGCGAATCATCTGACGTGGACACCCTTGACTGGTCGCAAGAACAACAGCATCTTCTGTCAATCCGGGCATATCACCATGCCAGTGACCAGTTTCAAGAGTTTTTCCAAACTCACCGACATGTGGATCTGTCAGTCCTTCAGGCGTCAAGGTCACAGGATAAACCCCAATTTCGCGCTCAGGACTGTGTTCATACTTTGCACCATAGGCAACAGACAGGAGCTGGGCACCAAGACAGACCCCAACAATATAACGATCAGCCTTCATGGCCTTTTGAATTAGCTCGATCTCTGCCTGAGGATCGTAGTATGGAAAAGCTTCTCGATCTTCATCTGGCGATTGAGGTCCTCCCATGACGATCAAAAAGTCAATCTCATCCACTGACTCTGGTAAGATTTCATTCTCATAGACTTTAGTCGTGGTCACTTGATGACCACGCTCCTGTGCCCATTTTAGATAAGCGCCCGGCACTTCAAAGGTTTCATGCAGTACAAAATGTACCTTCATCATTTCTTCTCCCATCTCTTTCGAATCACGTATGACAGACCAGCCGCAAGTACAAGCGGAATAGTCAAATTCCAAGTTTGGCCTGTAAATCCAAGGCTCAGGGCAATGGCTGTCAGAGGAGCTTCTAGGGTCGTCCCTAAAAAGACGGTCGCTCCTAGTAACATCCCTAGAGCAGGATCCAGATGAATCCCAAGGACTTTCAAAAGCAAGGTCACTAGGTAGCCAGAACCAATCCCAAGGGCAAATGATGGTGTCAAGGTACCCCCATAGGCACCATTGCGCAAGAGGAGGTAAACTATAAGCCCCTTCACTGCAAGAGTCAGTGGAAGATAAGGAATCGGCTGACTAGACAAGAGGGCTTGTGCTAGTACCTGGCCGTTTCCCATAAAGATAGGGAAAAAGGCTACTAGGCTCCCCAGCACTAGAAAGGCTAGAGGAAGAGCCCAAAGAATCGTCCCATCCTTCCGCCTTTTGTGACTAGCCCGCTTGGCAAGGAAAGCAAAGACCAGAGCCAAGGGAGTGACCAAGAAAGCAATCACAATAGCCTGTAAGAAGCTGCTAGACGACCATGAGACTGCGGACAGGTGATAAACAGCCTCCTGACCAACGATGGACTGAGCAACCCAGGTGGCCAGATAAGTACTGGTCAAAACCAGTAGAAAATTCTGCCAACTGTAGGCGAGTCCTAAGGTCTCAAAGACGAACAAGCTACTGGCAAAGGGGACCTGATAGACCGCAGCTAAACCAGCTCCAGCACCACAGGCAATCAAGACTTTTCGCTCTTTGAGAGCTAGTGAGAATCCCTTCGCCAAGCGACCAGCTAGAAGAGCCCCGACCTCACGTGGGGCTCCTTCTTTTCCGACCGATGCGCCTGCTCCAACAATTGCCACCTGCATCCCTGCATGAAGGAGGTGGGCTAAGGGCGCTGGTTCCCTGTCTCCAGGTAAGTCCATTTGCTGGCGAATAGACAGGATCTGATAACGCCTTTGCAGGAGATACCAGAAGCCAGCTGCCAAGCACCCAGTCACACACAAGACCAGAAATCTACGGAGACCTCCAGCTTCTTGGAATTGATGGAGTAAATCGGAACTAGCTTGGCCAAAGGCCAGTCCCTGCACTCCTTCTAGTAGATAATGACAGGCAATTCCGACCAGACCTGTTCCTATTCCCAAGGATAAAGTAGCTAGAAGTAACCTCAGTCCGTAGGGCAGACTTTGGAGTCGTACTTTCATTGGATTAGAGTTCAGCAAGAATCGCTTTCAGCAATCCTTTGAAGTCGCCTTTGACGCGCTCTGTCACTTCTACCACTTCTTCGTGGTTGAGCTCTTCTTGGAAACCAGCCGCAAAGTTGGTAATACATGAAATACCAAGAACCTTCAAACCAGAGTGTGCTGCAATGATGACTTCCGGAACGGTTGACATTCCGACAGCATCTGCGCCAAGTGTCTTAAACGCACGGATTTCAGCTGGAGTTTCATAAGTTGGACCAGTCACACCGATATAAACCCCATCATCCAATTTGATACCCAATTTGTCTGCTACTTTATGAGCAGTCTCACGATATTCTGGAGTGTAGGCTTTTGACATATCTGGGAAACGTGGACCAAAGTCATCCAAGTTTTCACCGATCAATGGGTTTTGACCAGTCATATTGATGTGGTCTGTGATGGCCATCAAAGTACCAGGACCAAAGCCGATACCACCGGCAGCGTTGGTGACAAGAACCCCTTCACATCCCAAAACTTTCATGACACGAACTGGGAAAGTCACTACTTCTAGTGGGTTTCCTTCGTAGAAGTGGAAACGTCCTTGAAGGGCCAAAACCTTGCGTCCAGCAAGATCACCATAAACCAATTTACCCGCATGGCCGACAACCGTTGAACGACCCCAGTTTGGAATTTCAGAGTAGTCTACTACGACTGGATTTTCGATTTCTTCAGCCAGTTCTCCAAGACCTGATCCAAGGATCAAGCCAAACTCAGGTGCTTCCATTCCTTTGCCTTTCAAAAAAGCAGCTGTTTCATTGATTTTTGCTAATAATGTCATTGCATATCTCCTTTATGATTTCCTTAAAAATTGGCCAATTTTGTCAAATGTATTGGCATTGCGAATGGTCAACAGACGGTAATCCGGCATCTTGAGGACTTGTTTGTGGTAAGCGGTCTTTGTATAGGTCTCTTCTGAGTATTTGCCCCAGTAGATCCCAAGTCTTCCACGATGGATGATTTCATCACCGAGCGAAAAAGAGGAGACCAACTCCCAGACAGCATCCTGATTGAGGCCTTCTGTGTAAAAGAGAACATCCTTGCGGGCCAGATTCTCCTGCCACCAGGCTGGTAGAGCAGCGAGATCTCGCGCATAGTCCTCAGCTGAAAAGAGAGAAAAAGACTGGATAAAGGGATAGTGATCACGAAAGAAATGTCCCAGCAAATCTACCAATTCTTCTTTAGAACCTGCTGATTCAAAGAAGATATTGCCACTATTGATGTAGGTCTCTACCCCATCCAGCCCGATCGTTTGAAGCTCCTCTCGAAGTTCTGCCATCACGACCTTGTTTTTCCCGCCAACATTGATCCCTCTTACGAGGAGAGCGAAGCGTGTCATCTTAGTTCAATTTGTCTAAGAAGCTTTCACCGATCATGGCTTTTTCAACACCAAAGTTCTCTGCAATCGTTGCAGAAATATCAGAGAAATGTCCAACTGGAATCACACCATTGCCCTTGAAGGATGGGCTATAAGCCAAGAATGGGATGTATTCACGAGTATGGTCTGTACCAGCGTAGGTTGGGTCATTCCCGTGGTCTGCAGTGATCATCAAGAGGTCATCTTCACGCATAGCTGCAATGATTTCTGGCAAGCGTTCATCAAATTCGTGCAAGCAATCGCGGTAGCCGTGAGCATTGCGGCGGTGACCATAAAGAGCATCAAAGTCTACCAAGTTGGTAAATGAGAAGCCTTCTTGGAACTCAGGAAGTCCCATGGTCTTAATCAAGGTATCCATACCATGGCTATTTGATTTGTTGTGGCCCATATCGTGGTTGATACCAGCACCGTTGAAGATATCGTTGATCTTACCAACTGCATAGGTATCAATACCTGCTTCGTTCAACTTGTCCAAAACAGTTGGCGCAAATGGTGAAACAGCCAAGTCACGACGGTTAGCTGTCCGTGTGAAGTTACCTGGTTCCCCAACATAAGGGCGGGCAATGATACGTCCTAGAAGAGCTGGACGTTCCAAAGTGATGGAACGAGCGTATTCACAGATACGGTATAGTTCATCCAAAGGAATGATGTCTTCGTGAGCTGCGATTTGAAGGACAGGGTCTGCTGATGTATAAATGATCAACTCACCCGTCTCCATTTGACGTGGTCCAAAGTCATCGATGACCGCTGTACCAGAATATGGTTTGTTAGCTTCGCGGATGACCTTACGTCCTGAGAATTCTTCAATTTTAGTCAAAATTTCTTCAGGGAAACCATTCCAGAAAGTATCAAAAGGTTCTGTAATATTAAGACCCATGATTTCCCAGTGACCTGTCATGGTGTCTTTCCCAAGAGAGACTTCTTGCAATTTTGTCGCATAACCAGTTGGGTTACTTTCAGCTGGCACAGTCTTCAATGGTACTTCACGAGGAATATTTCCAAGACCGATTTTGGCCATGTTTGGTACATTCAAACCGACGGTTTTAGAGATGTGGCCCAATGTATCAGATGCTCCATCTGGAACTCCTGCATTGACAAAGTTATTGGCATCTGGTGCAGCACCGATCCCAACTGAATCCAGCACAACTAAGTGCATGCGTTTAAATTTTGACATATACTGCCTCTTTCCTTTATTAAACTAGCTATATTATACCATATCCCTATAAGAAGAGAGCCGTTGATAGATCCGAGGCTGGGACAAAAGTCCTAGCCTCTCAATTATTTTTGGATTGTCGAGCAAGACGCAGTGGTTGAGTGGGCTCTACTACGCTGATTTCATCAGCTTTTACAGCCCTACTCAACTGTGCGGAGGTGGGACGACGAAATCGAATTCTAACGAATTACCGATTTCTGTCCCACTCTCTATTTTTCGATGATGACAGGGCCATCTGGTGTCCCTACAATCACTTTTGAAATCATGTTCAAGAATAAACCGTGCTCGACAACCCCGACGGTGTGATCCAGTTCATTGGCTAGAGCTTCTGCATCCTCGATCACATTGAGATCCAAGTCAATGATGAAGTTGCCTTGGTCAGTGACGAATCGTTGATCATCCGCGAGACGGAAAGCAGGATGGTAACCTTTTTGCTCAAAGTGACGGAAGAGATTTTCAGCCCCGTATTGCACTACTTCCACTGGAAGTTTGAAAGCCCCAAGAGTTGCGACTTGTTTGGATTCATCCACGATCCAAATGCAATCTTTTGAATTGGTTGCGACGATCTTTTCCATGAGGAGAGCACCACCGCCACCTTTGATCCCGTTCAATTGAGGATCCACTTCATCTGCGCCATCCACTGTTACATCGACCACTTCAACATCGTCGATAGCCTTGAGCGGAATGCCTAAACTTTCAGCCTGATCATAGGTCACACTCGACGTTGTGACAGCTGTGATCTCCAAGCCTTCTTCTTTGATGCGACGACCCAATTCAGCCACAAAATAATAAGCAGTTGACCCTGTACCGAGACCGACAATCATGCCGTCTTTGACAAACTCAGCCGCTTTAATTCCTACCTGTTCTTTTAGGTTTACCATCATAGACCTCCTTTTATATTCTCTTACAGTATAGCATATTCTGAAAGAGATTTCACTAATTAATTGAAAACCTTTCCAGCTTTTAGTTCTAAAAGCAAAACCTTGCCCGTCTGCTGACTTTACGATAGAATAGAGATGAATATACAGGAAAAGAGAAATGACATGATTACTAAAGAATTTGATACCATTGCTGCCATCTCGACACCTCTTGGTGAGGGGGCGATCGGGATCGTCCGCTTAAGTGGGACAGACAGTTTTGCCATCGCGCAAAAGATCTTTAAGGGAAAAGATTTAAGCAGCGTGGCTAGCCACACGCTCAACTACGGCCATATCGTAGATCCAGATAAGAACGAGATTCTCGACGAAGTCATGGTTGGAGCCATGCGCTCGCCGAAGACCTTCACCCGTGAAGACATCATCGAGATCAATACCCACGGCGGGATTGCTGTGACCAATGAAATCCTGCAATTGGTGATCCGTGAAGGCGCTCGTCTGGCAGAACCTGGTGAGTTTACCAAGCGGGCCTTTCTGAACGGTCGGGTCGATTTAACACAGGCCGAAGCCGTCATGGACATCATTCGCGCCAAGACCGACAAGGCTATGAACATCGCCGTTAAGCAACTAGATGGTTCCCTGTCTGACCTCATCAACAACACCCGCCAAGAGATCCTCAATACTCTGGCTCAGGTCGAAGTCAATATCGACTATCCTGAGTACGATGATGTTGAAGAAGCAACCACTGAGATCATCCGTGAAAAGACCAGTGAATTTGAAGCCCTCTTGACCAACCTCCTCAAGACTGCCCGTCGCGGTAAGATCTTGCGTGAAGGGATTTCTACTGCTATCATCGGTCGTCCAAACGTCGGCAAGTCCAGCCTCCTCAATAATCTTCTTCGTGAAGAAAAAGCCATCGTGACCGATATCGAAGGAACCACCCGTGACGTTATCGAGGAATACGTCAACATCAATGGGGTTCCCCTCAAACTAGTCGATACAGCTGGTATCCGGGAAACCGAAGACATCGTTGAGCAGATCGGTGTCGAACGGTCGAAAAAAGCCCTCAAGGAAGCTGATCTGGTTCTTCTGGTTCTCAATGCTAGCGAGCCCTTGACCGATCAAGATCGCCAACTCCTTGAAATCTCTCAAGATAGTAACCGCATCATTCTCCTCAATAAGGTCGATCTCCCGCAGCAAATCGAGTTGGACGAGATTCCTGCCGATCATATCAAAATTTCTGTCCTGAAAAACCAAAATATCAACCAGATCGAAGACCGGATTAACGCCCTCTTCTTCGAGAATGCTGGACTGGTCGAGCAAGATGCTACTTATCTCTCAAATGCCCGCCACATCTCTCTCATCGAGAAAGCTGTTGAAAGTCTGCAAGCGGTCAACGAAGGCTTGGCCCTCGGTATGCCGGTCGACCTGCTCCAAGTCGATCTCACCCGAACTTGGGAAATCCTCGGAGAAATCACAGGGGATGCTGCTCCAGATGAGCTCATTACCCAACTCTTCAGCCAGTTCTGTCTTGGAAAATAACAAAAATGCGTATGTGTGCAAACATACGCATTATTTTTTTATTTTCCTTGTTCTAATCGCTCGACGGTTTGATAAGCTTGGTAGATTAGGAAGAGCCCAGTAGCATTCAAGACTGGAATCGCAATCGGCAACTCGGTCACGATTTGTGAGAAGGGTGAATTGCCAACAAAATGGAGTCCAAACCCAGCTACTAAATATCCCCAGCCTGCTAGACGTAGATCCTTGCGTCCTCTGCTTGCTTGGACAATTAGGAAGAGCCCCAGCATGACAAGGACTGTGTAAACCCAGTGAGACATGGGTGCATTGGCCACACGGCCGAGAATCCCTGACACCGTGTAAGAGAAACCTTCCGGCAGATCCTGACGGATATAGGCAAAATCCTCCACGATCTGGAAACCAAGACCAGAGGCAATCGCCAAGAGGAAGATCGACTTGATGCGACGAACACTGAACAAATAGAGGACAAAGAAGATCGGAATCAACTTAAAGGGTTCCTCAAAGAGAGGCGCAGCAATGGCACTCTCGTACTGGTTCCAAAAGTCGCTATTTGGAGCGATCGCTTGAATCATGTCATGGAAATAGGTATTGGCAAAGCTAGACAACCAACCGGCAACAAAGCCCCCACCTAATAGAGAAAAGAGAACCGGTACCCAAGACAACTTCCACTTCTTAGCAAAATGAAAGAGGGCCCAGACAGCAGGAAGCGCATAGACCAAAAGGATCAGGGTAGAAAGTCCCACAATCCCATACTGACTACCAGACATCCAGCCTTCTGTCAGTGACTGGGTCTCATAGGCTAGGCCGATCGCTAGCAAGAGTAAATAGAGAAACAAAATCGATTTGCGTTTCATAAAAGACCTTTCTAAAGTGAAATGAAAAAGGCTGGAAGCCCAGTCTTTTCCGAGTACTATCATTGTAACAGGATCAGCTTAAAAAAACAATAAATGTGGATTAGTGAGAAAAATATAAAACGTAGATGGCGACAAATGGTTGACTAAATTTAGTTACTTAATCACCAACGCTCCATTTTCCTCCGTCGCCAAGAGCTTCTCATCTTTATCATATATTTTAAGTTTTATACTGCTCGGTTTGTTTTGAGTTGCATTGTATTGCTTTACTATCTCTTCTTTTAAATCAAAAAGCGTCTTACAATAATCTTTTGGATTTATATTTGCTAAAGATAGCATATTTTCTGATACAGAGAAGACAAGGATCACATACTCTTCATTATAATACACTTTCGCCATCTCAATTTCGCCATTGATTTGATTTTGAAGCATATAAGCAAATACTACATTAGGTTTTTCATTTCCAACCAATGAGGTAGGTGCTTGATTCATCCCTTTGACCACTGATTCTTTACTTTCCTTTGTAGAATCTTTTACATTCTGTTCAGTAGACTGCTCTTTTTTGTCTTCATTCTTCACTTCTTTTTGCACGCACGATGACAGAAATAGCGATAGAATGGTCATTGTAGCAAACATAGTTTTTTTCATAGATTTTCTCCTTTTGTTTTGACAAGTAGAAAACGACCTGTAATTGACCAAAATTGCATAAGCTTCCTGTAAAAGATATTCCAAACCTTTAATCTTATAACCAAATAGGTCATTAGAACTTTAATAGTTTAAAAAATTTTTATCTATTATTATTTTAGCATAATCACTCTTACTTCAGTACTGCAAGAATCTGACGAATCATGTCTGGATCCCCAGATGGCAATGTCACCGTTTCAGCATGGTCCAAAATCCCTTGGGTAAATTGCGTCATAAACTCCTCACTATTGAGTTCATCCGCAGACTGTTGCCAGTGGCTCGGTACAGGGTAGATCGTGACTGTTCCATCACCGTTGGATGCATAAGTGATATTTCCTTCAGCTGAATAAGAACCAAACAGATGACGCACATCTTTTGGATAATCAACGCCCAAGCCACCATTATAAATCTTGGTTCCAGCTGCACTATTTGAAATATTTAACTTGGAAGGAACGTTCTTAATCACATAAGCCCAGACACGCGCAGCTTCGACCTGAGCATCGGTGTAGCCTGGATAATCATTCTGATCAGCCTTCTTCGAAGACTTTACCTCGCTATCCGATCGAGTATTCCACTTCTTGGCCTTACTCGTCTTAGATGTACTACTGCTATCGTCTGTATCAGCTTGCTCCCGATCTTTCGGTTGCTCTTTCTTGCGATAGTAGAAATTGTCATCATCGCCATAAGCCGGTGACTGACCAGCCCAGATCCTATCCTTGGACTTATCCGAAGCATCGTCTTTGCCCGCTTTCTGACCTTTTGGAAGGAGCAAGAGACCATAGCCTCCAACACCCGACTTGGCACTAACCGTCATCTCAGCGACCTGGTCCTTCTGCTTAAAGCTCGATACATCAAGCTCAACATCCTCGCTGACCAAACCCTTGTCATCAAATACCAGCTCATTGCCACGACCATCGATCCAAGTCCCCTTGATACTCGAATAGTCCTTAGCCTTAATGGCTTTCAAATCCATACCAGACTGTTTTTTTTCTGAAGTGCTGGACTGCTGGGTATCCGAACTCTTAGGCGTCACCGTCTTCTGAGGACGACCACACGAAGCCAAGACCAAAGCAGAAAGCATAATCAAAAAACCTTTTTTCATATCAATCTCCCTTCACACACCTACTATTTTAGAAAAATAAGAAAGGAACGTCAAAGAAAAAGTGGAGATCTATAGAGCTGATCTGTAATATCAAAACTTTTTGCTAATGAATTTCACTACACGTTCCAGTGAAGGGAGCGACCGAGAGGGGCGTGATCTATGATCCACTTTACACCAATTTCAATCCACGCTCCCGCGAAGGGAGCGATCAGCAGGGAGTTGCAAACAGATAATGCTATCTGTATTTCAATCCACGCTCCCGCGAAGGGAGCGACAACCTTTACACAATTCCCAATCAACTTTTACAGATTTCAATCCACGCTCCCGCGAAGGGAGCGACAAGGGCGCTATACGGTGACTATAAAAGGTTACGGATTTCAATCCACGCTCCCGCGAAGGGAGCGACCTTTTGGTGAAGGCTCAAATCCATCAATATTCTTATTTCAATCCACGCTCCCGCGAAGGGAGCGACGCGAGCTTCGTGCAAGCGTATAATATCAACCTCTTTATTTCAATCCACGCCCCCGCGAAGGGAGCGACTTGATTTCTAATATTTTAGCCTTGTCTTCTTTGTTATTTCAATCCACGCCCCCGCGAAGGGAGCGACCACGCGCGAATTTGACCCAGAGCAAAACGTCTATATTTCAATCCACGCCCCCGCGAAGGGAGCGACAGGTACATCTACCAACGAAATACTGGGTATGGTAATTTCAATCCACGCCCCCGCGAAGGGAGCGACGACACAATTAAGATGGAACTTACAGATATTCTGATTTCAATCCACGCCCCCGCGAAGGGAGCGACGAGGATTACTTATCTTCCCGCAATATCTCACGGATTTCAATCCACGCCCCCGCGAAGGGAGCGACCACCTTCATAGCGATAAGCAGCAAAGTCAACAATATTTCAATCCACGCCCCCGCGAAGGGAGCGACGGGACAATTGGTCGCAGAATGATACACGGTATCATTTCAATCCACGCCCCCGCGAAGGGAGCGACAACGCCTTCAGTCAAAATGCTCGCAGATTTACGCATTTCAATCCACGCCCCCGCGAAGGGAGCGACGAGAGGCATTCTTAAGGCCATCTACTGCTCCTTATTTCAATCCACGCCCCCGCGAAGGGAGCGACGGTCAGCAGGTAGCGGTTGGTGCCGCATCATTGATATTTCAATCCACGCCCCCGCGAAGGGAGCGACAACTCTTCCACGTCCTCAATGATAGTAGTCAAAATTTCAATCCACGCCCCCGCGAAGGGAGCGACACTAATTTCGGCCAGTTAAACGCTGACGGGACTATATTTCAATCCACGCCCCCGCGAAGGGAGCGACGAGCTGGGATTGAAGTACCTCAAGGCCAAAGCAATTTCAATCCACGCCCCCGCGAAGGGAGCGACCCTGTGCTTGACCCACGTACCAAGATAGGCTCTTTATTTCAATCCACGCCCCCGCGAAGGGAGCGACCTTTCAATTCTTTGGCTATAATCTTCAATTGTCTTATTTCAATCCACGCCCCCGCGAAGGGAGCGACACAAGGGTACAAACGGCTTTGCCGAGATGGCGAAATTTCAATCCACGCCCCCGCGAAGGGAGCGACACATTTCAAAGCGCAGACAGGTAGCTATTTCCATATTTCAATCCACGCCCCCGCGAAGGGAGCGACGCCTTGGGAGTAAACGACCGTGGAGAAGGTAATCCATTTCAATCCACGCCCCCGCGAAGGGAGCGACGAACTCCAAGCGGTCAAGAGATAAAACTTTCTAAGATTTCAATCCACGCCCCCGCGAAGGGAGCGACTCCGTTACGATGCCTTTGTCCTTGACAGCAAGAAATTTCAATCCACGCCCCCGCGAAGGGAGCGACGGGGCGGTAGCCTTTAAAGCTGTAAGCTCAGCCATATTTCAATCCACGCCCCCGCGAAGGGAGCGACAGGCCTATACTATACAACGCAAACGAAACAGCGTTTATTTCAATCCACGCCCCCGCGAAGGGAGCGACACTTTCGAAGGTGGTATTATTCGCGGAAATAACGATTTCAATCCACGCCCCCGCGAAGGGAGCGACAGCGCAAAGTTGCACCGTTTATGGCTAAAATTGATTAATACAAGGGAATTATTATTCCCTAAAATTCAATTTTGCCATTAATTTTTCTAATTTTTTGCGCGAAACCCCTGCTATTTTATGAGCAACTTCGATTCGCACTCCTCGTTTTAAAGTATTAATACTCCTATATCAGGATCATAACTTGTATCTCGTCCAATAGTCTCCACTCGATTTTGCCAATTTTTCCCAAGAAAATAAAATCGAATACTGTCGGAATCAGGGTCAATAATATCTAGTAACTTAGACTTTATTTCCACAAATTCTGCGGGAGCTACTGAACATTCAAATACTGAATTTTGAACACGTTGGCCGTAATCAACACACAGTTTTGCAACATGGCGCAGACGCTTCCTTCCTTTTGCTGTTTCAGTATTGACATCATATGTCACCAGTACCATCATATATAAACTCCTATACCATAAATGGAGGATATGACTCAAATTCCCCACGAATAGCTTTTGCTAATAATTGGGCTTGAACATAAGGTAAGAGCATCATTTTCACCTTTTCTTTAGTATATGGATGTTCAACTTCCATATGTTTTCTTTTCTGCCACAGTTCTAGAAACGTGGCACGTCCTTTTTCTGATAGAAAAACACTACCGTTTTCTTTAAATTCAAAGTCTTTTTTCGATATTTGACCTTTATTTATCAGAGAAAATACAAATCTATCTACAATAAAGGAACGAAACTCCTCTACTAAATCTAAAGCTAAACTAGCACGACCCGGCCTATCGGTATGAAAGAAACCAACGTAACTATCTAGTCCCACTGCTTCCAACGCAGATTGGCATTCGTAAGTTAATAAACTGTATCCAAACGATAATAAAGCATTCACACAATCTAACGGTGGCCGTCTAGTACGACCGTTAAACTGGAACGTCTCTTTATCATTTAGGATAAAATCATTAAAAATTCTAAAATATTGGTTTGCAGCTTGTCCTTCAATTCCCAGAAGGGAATTTTTATCCTCAACTGACTGAACCTGTTCCAACGCCCAAGTCAACTCTGTGTTTACTTCTTCGAAGAGATGAGTATCGATTCGATCTCTATGATCTCGCTTAAAACGGAGAAGATATTTCCTGGAATTAGAGATTTTTGCAAGAATGAATCTTTGCGCATATTCTAATGACAGTTCTGCATCTGCTAAACGATACTGTTGCCTTCTAAGTAGAACATTCCCATTTGTGGCTCCAACAAATCGACCGCAAAAACGCCCCTGAGGAGTATGAAAAGATAAATTAATCTGATTTTCAGCGCACAACTCAATTAAAGATGGAGATGCTCCCAGGTAAGAAAAACATACAATACCATCAATAATTCTATACGGGAAACGACTGATGACTTTTCCTTCTTGTTTTATGACGATATTATCTCTTTCTCGAGTCAAATAAAAGTTATCTTGCGTTAAATATAATGTATTAAGAAGCTTTTTCATAAGCCATCCTCACTTTTTAGAGCATGAAAAATATAATTATCAATATTGCGATTCTTCTTGCTTAAGCGTGGCATACAAATATCAACCAAAGAACATAATTGACAATTTTTAAAATACTCAGCTTTCGGAACTACTTTATGCTCATAATATTCGTGCATTTGAGAGGCTAAAGAAACTACTTCTTTTCGTAATTCAGGAGTAATTTCTATTCGTTTCTTTTGATTGACACGATGATAATATAGATAGCTATACTCGATTGTACACCCAAGAGTCTCTTCAAGGCAAATAGCTTGAGCAACTAATTGAACAATATCGTAAATATCTTTTTTGTCTTTTCCTCGCTTATATTCCACGATAATTGGTAGCCACTTGCCACTTCTACCTTTAAGCTCAATTCCTCTTTCATCTTTATGAAACTCAACAACATCTAATATCCCATAGAGCCCTAGCTCTTTTGAGGATACATGCATTGCTCGTGAGATAATAACATCATTACGTTTCTCTTTTACATAAGGATCGTCCGCTTTTTTGTGTAAAATCTGTCCATGAGCTGTCGCCTCATTATCAGACCATTGTTGTTCAATATGAATTAGACTCCATTGCCGTTTACAAAATTGGAAATGCTGGATACCAGATAACATCAAATAGTCATTTTCTGCGTAGACCATTTTATAGTCCTTCTAGAATATCAACTTTCAATCCTTTATTTTCATATTCTGCTAACTTCTCTTGATTAAGATGAATACCATAATCTTCATAAGTATTCTTTTCTTGGTTTTCTTTGTCAAATTCAAACAAGTCAAAAACACGCGCACTAGAAATATTTCCTAACTTATTAGAATGAGTAAACCAGAAGACTTCCCTTACACGCATTGATCCTTCAGGACGTGCAGAAGAGGCATCATTTTCGAAAAGACTTACTAGTGCTTGCTTAATCACCTCTACGTCTTCCGTAGAAAATCCAGTTTTTTCAGCAAAATTTGGATTAATAGATCCCTTCAACAAATAAACTCCGTAATCAACAAAATATTTCATTCCCATAGTATCGGATGAACGTCCACTTTCATTTTTAGCTTCCATCCCATTTGTACTTCTTGTAATCTGTAAACTAGAGATTACGATTGGTTCCAACGATTTAGCCATATTTATAGAAACTGGTCCACGAACACCAATTGATTTTTTCAAATAAGTAAAAACTTGACCAAATGAACGAACATCTAACCACAATTTATTAGCTTTTTCTTCAATATCTTCATCAGAATCTTTTGCATTAAATTGATTAGAAAAACGTTTTTCAAGTGAACGAAACTCATCTTCAATACGGTCTCCAGCTTGAACAAAAGTTGGATGACCAAAGTCTTGCATACGATTTCTAATTTTGCGCTTAATCGCCACATCAGAAATTAAGCCATGTCCCTTAGCATCTGTTCTTGGCATATTACCCGATAATGGATCTCCGTTAGCATTTGCTTCTCGTACCTCAATTGTTACCATAAAGTCAATTTTATTTTCTAACATAAGCTAGTTCTCACTTTCGTTTTTTTCTTTTTTAGTATAAAAATATTGTTTTTCGCTATAATAACCAAAAATAAATTGATAATCTAAAGGATCATTTATATCTTTATTCGTCATTAAAGGACTTAATAGAGAAATGATTTCTTCTCGCTCTTTTTCCAATTTATTATAGATTCCTCTAGAGTTTAATTTGACTGTCTCTTCATAAGGTTTAACTTTATTTGCGAGGTTCATCATCAACTTAGCTGGTTGGCTCGTATAGGCATTCCAATACCTTTCAGCATTTGTTATCCTTTCTTGATTACCACCTTCTATACGATATCTCTGAGCTTCCATTAACTCAAAAATAGCTAGTAATCGTCCAAATAGATAAGAACGATTAGTGTTTTCATGGTCTACCATTGGATTAAACTCCCTTCCATATTGTTTATGTAGAACTGCTAAACTAACTTGTTGCAATGAATGCCAACATTTAGGATAATTTTGCCGATGTTTAATATTAGCTTCAAGTTTTTTAACGATTGTATTTGGAATGGATTTCCCATCAATTAAGGCTGTCACTAATTGCTGATATTGATCACTTCGAAAACTATCATTGTCTAATTCTAGATAACGTCCTCTATCTACACCATAGGCCGCATTAATAATCTCATTAAAATTTGGTGTTTTTTGTTTATATATTCCTGATTTTGTTCTCGCTTCCCAAGAATAAGTATCTTGCCAATTCTCCAGATTTTTTAATAACTGAGATACTTGAAGTTGACGGAAATATTTTAGAGCGATACGGCCATTACTTGTTTTGTTTAATATTGCAATATAATATGTAGCATCATTTCCAAATAATTTTCGTCCCTTAATAAACGAAGATCCAATCTCTTTATTCTCAGCATTTGGTCTAATCAATTGATGACGTTCTTCTATATCATCATCTTCATCCTCAAATAGGCTATCAAACTCCGGTTTAACAATATCTAATTGACTTTTATTTGCCAAATCATCACTAAACCAGTTAATAAGATACTGTGATGATCCCAACCATGTACTACTGTTATTATTTTCAAGCAAATACTTAATCATCAAATGGATTTTTTCAGAGGTTTCATAACCTACACTAAAAACATCTTCGCGTTCTTTAAAACGTCCTTTATAAGCTTCGCCTTTATTACTAACAGAAATGATTTTAGCATTTCCCATCAATCCTCTATGCTTATTTGTGATTGTCTCATTGCGTCCGCTTATATTACACACTCCCATATTATCTTGAAATGCTCTTACAAATGATATAAAGGATTGATGTAATTCTTTGTATGTCGTTACAGATTCATCTTTGAAATCATGGTATTGTACAATCGAAAACTCAATGAAACAAGCAGATAAATCAATCGTTTTACTTTTTTCATTCGAATCTTGATAGGTTACCTTCAAATTTTCTCTTTGATAGGATTCACCAAACAGAGAATTTAAAACGATATTTAAAAAATCCGCTCTAAGTATAAACCTCTGAATCTTTTCTAAATAATCTTTAACCTCTTCTTCCTTACAAAAGCAGACCCAATTAGCAAGTTGATTATGGAATTCTTCGTATTGAGATTGACTAACTTCTTGAACATAATAAGATAGTTTATCTACCAAAGGATGTGGTGCCGGATTGCTACCAGACCTTGCAACAGAATTGCTCGTTACTGGAAAAATAATCGATTGATTATCTGGCATGAATTCCGCTTTATAAAAGGTACCATCTTTATTCAATTTGATGAGAATTATATTATTGCCATTCGATTTCAGACTGGTATGGTATAGTGGAAGCAATACAGGATCATTATCACCTGTTTGTTGATCTACTAATCCAATCTCCTCTGCTTTTTCATATGCATTTAATAGAGAAGTAAAAAAATCCATTAGCTTTCTCCTTTCTCCATCTCTTCATATTCGTTAAACTCATCATCAACTGATTTAATTTGACCAGGTAGCTTAAAAGCATAGCTGGATAAAGTATTAACTATTTCACATTCCTTCTGTGACTTAAATTTAATAATGCCATCCTCCATAACTGTTTTTGCGAAATAAGATTTCAATGGTGTTTTTTTATCTGTTGGGTAGGCAAAGGAATGAAACATAATTCCTAAATCGATGGAGAATCCATCATAATAGGATGGGCAGTTCTCATATTCTTCTTGATTAATTTCATCCACCAAGGCAAAGCACTCCCTTGTTCCAAGAAAAACATCCCGTCTTCCACCTTTTCGAATAGACCGCTCCATAATCGCTTCGTGTTTATTTGCCTGTCTATCCTGTATCAAATCTTCGCGATTCTCATTCCAAACAAAATGAAACTTTACAAGATACTCTACATCACTCAAATAAGAAACATAGCTCAGGTCAGCACTGTAATCGTGTAACAAAGCACGAACACCGTGCAACTCTGTTTGTATTTGATTAACGACCTTAACTTCAGTTATAACATTTGTAAATGTAGGTTTATGATAAATCCCGTCAACTATTCCTTGTAAAGCCTGCCGAGTCGGAACCGAATACGACGATCTTTCACTCCCACCTTTAGTTGCTGGATTCGTAAATAATGCCCTATCGCCACGAATTCTAGCATAGAAATTTCTTGATCTATACAAGGTAAAACCCTCCTTCTGTTCTTTTATATTGCTATTTTAATCTTGCTATAGAAAAAAACCTAACTTGTTTACATAATAAAGTTTTGCATCTCTATGGTAATTCCTTTCTTTTCATGATAATACCCATCTGATAACACTAGTACATTTCCATTTAGATACGATTTTGTTGCTTCTAAAATAGGATCATGCTCACGCACATTTACAGTATAAGATTGCAATTCCTTTAAGAAGTTTTTTATAATCTGAAATTCTCCTTCTGAAGGATAATCAGACTCACACAGCTCTTCCAACCGAGATATCTTTTCTATTGCATCACCGTATGGAACTAAAACTCCTATTGTCTCATTATTGATCAAGTTCATCTTTTGTCCGGCTGTTTTAAATGCTTGCTTCATTCTTCCTTTAAAGTTAGGTCTTAATTGGTATTTATTTATACTTAAATAATCAAAAACTGACTCCCCATGTGATAATGGATAATTCATTGAAGATTGATTATTTGCATAGTAATATTCAAAGAAATCTTTATTTAAAAGTGAAGTATCAATTGGAGATGAATTTTTATGTAGTATGAACTCTGTTGCTTCTTTCTTATTTTTGATTTCTTTAAGTCGTGATATATTCTCCTCCTCATTCATAAGGTTCACTAATGTAACTTGCCCTTTTTGACGCTTCCCTTCACGGTTACAACGTCCACTAGCCTGAACAATTGAATCGATTCCAGCATAAGAACGAATAACTTGATTAAAATCAACGTCCACTCCTGCTTCAATTAATTGCGTACTAATACAAATAATTGGTACACTATCTTTTAAATGCTGCTTTATTTCTGATATCATATCAAATCTATGCTGAGCACACATATTTGTTGATAATTGATAGAGAGGACGATCTGTCAGTTCTTCAAGCATTGTATAGAACTTATCAACTGTTTTTTTGGTGTTAAAAATTGCAAGTATGGACTCATTATTATCTAAAACAAAGTCAACTAATTCTGCTAGGTTTGTATATTGATTCTCTTCATTAAATTTTCTAAGTTCTGTTCTTGCAAACACTTCTGTTTCATCATGAGTTAACTCAACTATATCAGAACATTCGCCGTTCTTCCCACCATAATCTAGACGATGAGTTATTGAGGTTGAATCATAGGCAGGTTGCGTTGCAGTACAGAGGATTATCGTCGTGTTCATGACTTTATTTAAGAAGTTCATTGTTAAATTAAACAAAGTTGTGACTTCAATAGGTAAGGATTGGACTTCATCTAAGATTAAAACACTATTCGCTAAATTTGAAAAACGTCTAATATTAGATGATTTTGTCTTAAATAACGTTTGAAAAAATTGAACCATAGACGTGAGAATAATTTGACTATCCCAACTATCAATTAAATAATCTAACATCAATGTGTTTTTATCATCATTATCATCATTTTGGTGAATTACATTTGAATGATGTTCTAATACCCCAGCATCACCTGTTATTTTTTTGATCTCAGAAGCATTCTGCTCTAAGACTGATAAAAAGGGAGTAATGTAAAAGAATCTTGATTTTTTCTGCTTTACAAGTTGATGGAAAGCATATCGCATACTGAGATTTGTTTTACCTGCTCCAGTTGGTAAATCTAATCGATAGATTCCAGCTGAATCGTTTTCTCCTCTTTCCTTTACTCTCTCACTAATTTGTAAACGAATTTCATTTAGCCGTGTCGTAGGCTTGCCAAAACCTCTATATTTTTCTTCAATAGCACTTAAATAGGAACGATTTAATTCTTCCCTTTCTTTAGATTTTAAAGGTTGAACAATTATACCGTAAGCATTGATAGTGTCTAATATATCTGCATTTTTTAGTAACGATAAATAAAGCCTAATAAAACAACTTGAATAAAAATCTTTTTCACTTTCATTAATCCATTTTAAAGTAGTCCAAGCTTGTTGATAATTTTCGAATGCTTTTTTAATTAAATTATCTAAGGAGCTATATCCATAATAAGGTAATTGACTTTCTAACTTTTGTGCAAAAGGTTCAATATCTTCTTGATAACGACTGCTTTCAGTTCCTTCAATTATTCTATACCGTAGCCTGTTGTATGTATATTGAGAGGCATTTATTGTTTCATCTTGGAGTAAAATATCATACATCCCATGATGTGATGATATAACGTAAGCACATATTTCTTGAAAAAACTCTCTATCTGTTTTCTCTACATTTAAACTTTTCAAACAGACTTGTATCTTTTGGAAAAGATACCTTGCTCCAGCCGAGGAGTGATCAACATGCTTATTAGGATGCAATAAGAGTTTATCTTGAAACTCTTGATTAGCTTTCCCTAAATCATGATACAAGCCCAATAAAAATAGAATGTCTCCTTGATCAATAACGTTCGCATCTTCTCGTGCCTTAGTCGCAACATTAAAAGAATGATCTTGAAGGGATTGAACATTCCCATTATTATCCTTATGAGCTAAAATCATAACAAACCTCGCAAAATTCTAGATGTTATAATATTAACTTTATTTTACTCCTACTTTCCTCAAAAATCAATTCATTATATGGAGATATTCCATCTATTTTTAACTTCTTTCTTACACACAAAAAGGAACTCGCATACACGAGTTCCTTTTTCTTTATGTCCCCTGCCGGAATCGAACCAGCAACTACTCCTTAGGAGGGAGTTGTTATATCCATTGAACTAAGGGGACCGATAAAAAAAGAAGCGAGATCACTCCCGCCTCCTTGTTCGTCTTAACGACGGATTTCTTTAATACGAGCTGCTTTACCTTGCAATGCACGAAGGTAGTACAATTTCGCACGACGTACTTTACCGTAACGTACAACTTCAATCTTTTCTACACGTGGAGTGTGTACTGGGAATGTACGTTCAACACCGACACCGTTAGAGATTTTACGAACAGTGTACATTTCAGTGTGTCCTTGACCTTTACGAGCGATAACAACGCCTTCAAAGATCTGGATACGTTCACGAGATCCTTCGACAACTTTCGCGTGTACACGAACAGTGTCACCAGGACGGAATGCAGGGATATCAGTACGAAGTTGACCTTCAGTCAAGCTTTGGATTAATGGATTCATTTTATTCTCCTATCTTCGTCAATCTTGAGGGACCTCCCTCAGCGGATAAACTGTATTTTTGTGCTTCCATTACGCACAAAAACTATCATATCAGATAATTTCAGGTTTGTAAAGCTCTTTTCTCTACTTTTTCGCAACTTTTTGACCGGAATAAATACTCCACCCTTTTGGTAGGCAATAGGCGATGGCACAAGCGATGACAAAGAAAGGAAGATTAGCATAACCAAAGACTTCTCCTCCGATCAAGATCGGTGCGAGCAAGGTCGTCGTCGCACTGCCAAAGACACTTGCATAACCAATAGCGGCCACGACTAAGACTGGTAAGCCCAGCATAGGAGCAAGAAAGACTCCAAGCGTAGCTCCGATCGCAAAGAGCGGGGTCACTTCTCCTCCTTGGTATCCAGCAGAGATGGTCACCACGGTAAAGAGGAGCTTCAAGATCCAGTCATAACTCTGCGCACTACCCTGATGAAAAGCCACATCAATCAGATTGGTTCCAAGTCCACTATAAGTTCCGACCTTGGTCAGCTGGAGAGTCAAGAGGACCAAGCTGAGTCCAGCCCCTATAAGGGCAATCCGGATATAGGGATTAGGCAAGACTTGAGCGACTGTTTTCTTCAACCAGGAAAGGCTAACTGCAAAGAGTTTCCCAGCGAGTCCAAAAGCCAGGCCAAGAAGGGCGACTTTAATCAAGGTCTCTGGTGTCCAGCTCAGCGTTTCTCTTAGTGGCACAGCAAATTTCTCTAAACCAAGGGCATGCGAAGTGAAGCTAGCCACGATCGAAGAGATAAGCGCAGGATAGAGAGCCATCAACTGCAACTCCCCAACTGTCAAGACCTCAAGGGCAAAGAAGGTTGCTGCGAGTGGCGTCTGAAAGAGCCCTGCAAAACCAGCTGCCATCCCAGTCATGAGAAAAATACGCGAAGCATCCGGAATCTTGATGTAACGCGCAAAACGATGCGAAAGGGTCGCTCCGATTTGGACTGCTACACCTTCCCGACCAACCGAACCGCCAAAGAGATGGCTCATCCAGGTCGTCAGCATGATCAAAGGCACCAAGACCAAGGGGATTTTCTCCTCACGCGCGTGTCCGACATCAAAGATGAGGCCCATCCCTTTTGAAGCCTTGCCACCAAAACGTTTATAAAGATAAACGATGACAAGCCCCGCTAGGGCCAGAAAAAGAATCAAGGGCCAATGCTGGCTTCGGACATCTCCAATCAGGAGAAGACCTTGACCAAAAATCATGTCAATGGCACCAACCAAGAGACCAATGAAAAGCGCCATCCCTGTTAGGACCACATACTGTTGTGCTTTTTGCTTGATCGATAGACTAGTCACGCGCCCTCACCTCCTCTTGGAAGTCTCTCGAGCGCTTCATCATATCTTGAAACTGAGCTTGAATGGTCGCACGATACTGCTCCTCCGTCACGAGAGAGCCGACTTTCTCAAGCACCTCTCTTTCCCTTCCTTGATCGAGCACAGGTAAACCCTGCTGCTCCTTATATTCTACAATCTGACCGACACAGACCATCCGTCTTTCCAGCAAGGCTACAAGCTCTTGATCGATTTGGTCAATGTCCTTACGAATCTGATCTAAATCCATGTGTCTCCTCTTTATTTTGGATATAAATCGAGGCTGTAATCCATCGATCCAGTCTCTTTGTCATTAATTTGCTTTTGCTACAAGTTCTTCTGCAAAGGCTTCTAATTTTTCAATGTCTTCGTCTTCTGCAGACAAATCAACTTTGACACACTCAGAACCTTTTTCAGCACCAGTCGCAGCGAAGCAACGGTCGAAATCATCAACTGCTTTACAGAATTCATCGTAGAAGGTATCACCTGATCCTACCACACCGTAAAGTTTGCCTTTGAGATCAAGGCCAGCCAAATCTTCGTAGAAATCTTGGATCTCATCTGGAAGCTCTCCATCGCCGTATGTATAGGTCGCTACCACTGCGATATCCGCATCAAGGAAGTCCTCCGCATCCACAGTTGTACACTCATCCACATCTACTTCGACACCAAGATCACGGAATTTGTCCGCTACAATATCCGCAATTTCTTCAGTATTTCCAGTCATACTAGCAAAAACAATCTTCGCTACAGTCATAATTTCCTCCCAAAAGCTATTTCCCGTATTATACCACTTTTTCAAGCATTTTGCACGAAACCTTTCCCGATAAGCTGAAAGAAGGGACACGTTTCAAGAATTTGGACCGATTCAACCTAATCGCCCTCGTTTTCTTCTTGAATTGCTTTAATAGTTTTAATTTCTTCATCCAGCTTTTTATCAAAATCAGACTTATTTTTGAAGGGATACGAATAGGTGCGCCAAGTATACCATTTTAGCCCTTCCTTATCTTTATAATACCACTCAATTTTAGTAGGCAGAAACTCTTTGTTGTAGGAAATTCGAACCTTAGAAAATTGACGATTTTTCTTCAAATAAATCGTTTCAAATTCCGGAGGATATTCCTCTTTCATTAATTTATCATCCACAAATCTTTTCGGTGAACTAGTAATTTGATAGCTGGATTTCTTAATTTCATCAGTAGTAATTTTCTTACATAATAGAACCGATGATAATTCGTTATTTACTGCAGATTTGTAATACTGATTACGATCCCAGTCCGTTTTATAACCACCATAAACTGTATCATCTTTCACTGCGGTCTCATCATTATAGTAATATTCCTTTTTCTCAAGGTCCAACCCAACCTCAAAATGGTCTTCGGTAGAATCTCCCATTTTGATCATAACAAATTGCTTTTTCTTTAAAACATTCAATGCCGGTTGATTGTTACTACAACTACTTAGGAATACTGCAATAAGCATTACGATCAACACTACCACAATTGTTTTTGGAAATTCTAACCATCGTTTTCTTTTAGTTGATTGTTTCATTTCTTTCATCATATTCATCCATTCTAACAAAATATCTAACCAATGTAAAACCGCTTCCATAGCTCCTAATTAGTGATAAATGCTTGCTGGATGGGCCTTTCTTATGTTAAAATTGACAGAGAAAATGAGGTAATGTATGAACGTAATGAATGAAATTCTTGAAAAAATTCAAGCTTATGACACGATTATTATCCACCGTCATCAGAATCCGGATCCGGATGCGATTGGTAGCCAGGTGGGCTTGCGGGATCTCCTGCGTGCGCACTTCCCTCAAAAGCGGGTCTTGGCAACTGGCTATGACGAGCCGACCTTGACTTGGCTTGCTGAGATGGATACTGTCAGCGATGAGGATTATGATGGAGCTTTGGTGATTGTCTGTGACACGGCCAATACTCCCCGCATCGATGACAAGCGCTATACGAATGGTGATTTCCTGATCAAGATCGACCACCACCCAAATGACGATGCTTATGGCGATCTGCTCTGGGTCGATACTGAGTCTAGCTCTACCAGTGAGTTAATTGCACTTTTTGCTAAGGAATTGGATCTTGAACTTCCAGTTAGTGCTGCGCGTCTTCTCTATGCTGGGATTGTCGGCGATACAGGTCGCTTCCTTTATCCTGCTACTTCGACTCGGACCTTTGAGATCGCTGCAACTCTTCGAAGCATTCCCTTTGATTTTACAGCACTTGCTCGGCAGATGGATACGATCAACCTTAAGACAGCTAAGCTTCAAGGCTATGTCTATGACCATCTTGAGATCGATGAACATGGCGCTGCGCGTGTGACCTTGACACAAGAACTCTTAAAGAAATTCGATCTACGTGATTCAGAGACTGCTGCAATTGTTGGGGCACCTGGGCGCATTGATACCGTGTCTGTTTGGGCTATCTTTGTCGAGCAGGCCGACGGTCACTTCCGTGTCCGGATGCGTAGCAAACGAAAAGTGATCAACGAAATTGCCAAACGTCATAATGGTGGTGGCCATCCACTTGCGAGTGGAGCCAACTCCTACTCTCTTGAGGAAAACGACGAAATCTACAAAGAGCTACAAGAAGTGGCTCGCAAAAACGAAGGCTGAGAACGGATCCTCAGCCTTTTTATCTTGGTCACGGGGTTTTCATTTGATCTTTCTTATGGTAAAATAAAGCTAATAAATTTTAAGGAGACTTATTATGGAAAAAAATCGTTTGTTTATCATTATCTCTGCTGCGGTAGCGATTCTTAGCTCTTTCTTGCCATGGGCAAGCCTTAATGCTGGTGCCTTTGGTTCATACAGCTGGAATGGCCTTCGCGGAGATGGATGGTTCGTTATTATCTTCGCAGTCGTTGCGATTGTCCTTGCTTGCTTGAACGATGTGAAATCTTCACTACCAAAAAGTTTTGCAATTGGTGTTATCGTAGCAGGAGCTCTCTCAACTATCGTAACATTGATCGATCTATTTGGTGTAAACAAATATGCTGTTGACTTCAATGGTTATGGCGTTTCAATTGGCTTTGGTTTGATCCTTGCTTTAATCGCATCAATCGCTATTGTTGTAACTGGTCTCTTGGCGATGTCAGGTGGTAAAATCACTAAAGGAACATTCGAAGAACTTGCTGAATCTGGTAAAGGATTTGCCCAATCTGTTGGACGCGTGACAACTTCTACTGTAAAAACTGCTGTAAATGAAATCAAAAAAGAAACACACGAACACACTGAAGGACAAGCTGATCAACCAGTTGAAGCACCAAAAGATCCAAATCAATCTGAACAATAATAAGATTTGATTCACCTTGGCTTAGCCAGGGTGATTTTTTTGATCATTAATTTAAATAAAATTAGTGAAAATACTTGTCAAGATCCTGGAAATTTGGTAAACTAGCTTAGTAACAATCTATGGCTCGGAAAGAGACCATGGCAGAAAGGAAATATTGCAAAATGAAAAAAGATATCCATCCAGAATATCGCCCTGTTGTCTTCATGGACACTACTACTGGTTACAAGTTCCTCAGCGGTTCAACTAAGTACTCTAGCGAAACAGTTGAATTTGAAGGTGAAACTTACCCATTGATCCGTGTTGAAATTTCATCAGACTCACACCCATTCTACACTGGACGTCAAAAGTTCACTCAAGCAGATGGACGTGTGGATCGTTTCAACAAAAAATACGGTCTCAAATAAGAACCAACACAGAACCACTTCCCTTTCGGGAGTGGTTTTTTTGATATCTGTTTCTTTTATTGTGAACGCACAAAATAAGAGGTTAGGATGTTGATCCCAACCTCTTTTTTCATCTTAATGGAACTGCATTCCACCATCTACGATAATGGTTTGTCCTGTGATGTAGTTTGAATCTGGTCCAGCAAGGAAGCTGACCGCTGCTGCTACATCTTCTGGTTCTGAAAGACGTTTCAATGTGATATCTTTAGCGAATGTTTGCATACCCCATTCGTCGTCTTTGCCCGCGTTCTTCCCAACTTCATGAGCAATGTCAAACATCATTGGAGTTTTCACGATACCTGGTGCATAAGCATTGACGGTGATGCCTGAATCCGCCAAGTCACGCGCCAAGGTTTGCGTAATCCCACGAACAGCAAACTTAGTCCCACCATAAATAGTCAAGTTTGGATTTCCTACAACCCCTGCTTGTGAAGTCGCATTGATGATCTTTCCACCATGACCGAGTGCTTTGAACTGAGCTTGAGCTGCTTGTGCACCCCAAATCACACCACCAACGTTAATAGCAAACGTACGTGTAAATTGTTCTTCAGTAATTGTATCAAGTGGTGTAGTTGGCGCAACACCTGCATTGTTTACGACAACATTCAAATCTCCAAAATGGTCAACAACCTTTTGGAAAGCTGCAGCCACTTCTTCTTGTTTAGACACATCAGCTACGACTGCAAAAGCATTATCTGCTGATAACTCAGCAACTGCTTTTTCAGCTGTTTCAGCATTGTAGTCCAATACTCCGACCTTGAAGCCATCTTGCACCAAACGTTTTGCGATTGCAAAACCGATTCCTTGACCAGCACCTGTGACAATAGCTACTTTAGACATATGATTCCTCCTTGGTATCAACGATACCAGCAAACGTTCATAGAAGAACAGCAAGGGTTGACAACTAGTTTTGGGTGAATCTATCATCAGTTCCTTCCAAAACTATGCTAACAGTATACTCCTTTGTGAAAAAAGTGTCAAACTCTGGCCTGTTATTTTTAAAAAAAGTTTATTGATATGATATTTTTATTTAGTGATAAATGAACAAAAGCGTGAAATAGAATATGGCTTTTATCCACTACGGATCACTATTCTATTCTGTAAAAGCTACATAAAAAGAGAGTGGGACAGAAATCGGTCATTCGTTAGAATTCGATTTCGTCGTCCCACCTCCGCACAGTTGAGTAGGGCTGTAAAAGCTGATGAAATCAGCGTAGTAGAGCCCACTCAACCACTGCGTCTTGCTCGACAATCCAAAGACAATTGAGAGGCTAGGATTTCTGTCCCACTCTCTCTCATAAACTATTCATTTGATGAGTCCCTTTAGTCATCAGACTCTGCAAATACTTGAGTGGCTTTGACTGCTTTCTTCCACCCCTTGTACAATTTCTCTTTGCGAGCTTCATCCATCTTGGGTTCAAAGATTTGAGCTGCTCCATGAAGAGATTTTAATTCATCTAAATCCTTCCAATAGCCTACTGTCAGACCTGCTAGGAAGGCTGCTCCTAAAGCCGTCGTCTCCAAGTTTTTGGCACGAGCAATCGCAATCCCAAGAATATCTGCCTGAAACTGCATTAAGAAATCATTTTTCGCTGCCCCTCCGTCTACTTTTAGGACAGGGATAGGGGTTTTGGCATCTACCTGCATGGTGTCGATGATATCGCGTACTTGATAGGCAATAGATTGAAGGGTTGCTTTGATAAAGTCTTCCTTGCTCGTTCCCCGGGTAAGTCCAAAGACAGAACCACGCGCCTCTTGATTCCAGTATGGGGCTCCAAGACCAGTAAAGGCAGGGACCACATAGATTTCATCTTGGTTCTGGGACTTCAGAGCATAGGCTTCAGATTCAGGTGAATTGTCTATCATACGCAGACCGTCGCGAAGCCACTGAATGGCACTCCCAGCGATAAAGATAGATCCTTCAAGGGCATAGTAGACCTTGCCATTGATCCCATATCCGATAGTCGTCAGCAGGTTATTTTCTGATAACTGCATCTCTTCACCCGTATTCATAATGATGAAAGATCCAGTTCCATAAGTATTCTTGACCATACCAGGTTCAAAAGCCAATTGGCCAAAGAGGGCCGCTTGCTGGTCTCCTGCCATCCCTGCAATCGGCACTTGTCCACCGTAGAAATGGAAAGGTGCTGTCTTGCCATAAATTTCAGAGTTTGAACGCACTTCAGGAAGCATGGCTTTAGGAATGTTGAGGATTTCTAAGATTTCATCGTCCCATTTCAGTTCCTTGATATTGTAGAGCATGGTACGGGCAGCATTGGAATAGTCTGTCACGTGAGCAGCTCCATCCGTCAGCTTCCAGACCAGCCAAGTATCAATGGTACCAAAGAGTAAGTCGCCTTTTTCAGCTCTTTCTTGCGCACCTTCTACATGGTCCAAAATCCAACGAACTTT
The DNA here is from genome assembly GCF_037890265.1 of Streptococcus sp. HCA-5024. Taxonomy (NCBI): domain Bacteria; kingdom Bacillati; phylum Bacillota; class Bacilli; order Lactobacillales; family Streptococcaceae; genus Streptococcus; species Streptococcus sp. HCA-5024. The sequence goes on along the minus strand of NZ_JBBKBR010000002.1, from coordinate 377,024 downwards.
AGTCGCTGAAAAGTAGGCATCGATAACTAGACCTGTCTTTTGATGGAAGGTTTCTACATAGCCTTGGTTTTTAAGTTCCTCAGCCATTGGAGCAGTTTGCCGTGATTGCCAGACAATGGCATTGTAAATAGGAAGCCCCGTGTTCTTATCCCAAACAACTGTCGTTTCTCGCTGATTGGTAATGCCGATTGCCTCTATTTGATTGGGCTTGATGCCACTTTCAATAAAAACCTCAGCAATCACCGACTGAACCGTGTTCCAAATCTCATTGGCATTGTGCTCCACCCAGCCAGCCTGCGGAAAAATCTGAGTGAATTCCTTTTGACTAGAGCTGACTTGCTCGCCTTTTTTATTAAAAATGATAGCTCGCGAACTAGTGGTTCCCTGGTCAATCGCCATGATGTAAGTTTCTTGAGACATAAACTGCCCTCCTGAATTCGATACTTAAAAATCTTGTTCTTTCATAAACTAGTATACTCTATTTCATCATGGATTTGTATCCATTTTTTAAAGAAAATCCGGTCTAAAATTTTCTACTGCTTCTAGCTCTATCAGACAAAGTTAAAAGAGCCCTGAGGCTCTTTTAACTAGTAGTTCAAATGCTTATCAAGATCTGCTCTGATCTAACCGATTTAAGAACTCCATGGTAGGGCTGTCTTGGTAAAGTTCTTTAAGAGGAATGTTCTGATAGACCGCTATTTCGTCCGCAGTCACACCGTAACGAATTAATAGATCATAAATACGATTTAAATCATGACGTAATTCATCCGTTATGAGGACATTATCGCTTGTTTCTTTTGTTTTCCAATAATAAGATGGCAGCACTTCCTTGGTTTCAATTAAAATAGTTTGCAACAAAGTCCCACCATGGCTGTCCTTCTGAGAGATATCGGCCCCAAGTTCCAACATTTTCTCAAAAACCTTGAAAGACTTGTCAGCTTTTTCCTTAGACGAATACATCTCATATTGGCCATTCCAACGTTTGATCATGCGCCTGCAGTCAAATACAGCTCTACCACCCGCTGTTTGGAGGACTGGTTGACAAAACGGATTCAGCTCTGTCGGCTCTTCGATAAAGTTAAGATCTGCCCCTCTATCAATGAGTAAGTCTGCAATATCTAAATGTCCCGATTTGATAGCGACTTGAAGGAGCGACTGTCCCTGATCTCTTTTAGGTTTGTCACCCGAAACAGCATTGACTTCTTCAGGCTTTTTATCCAATATCTGACGAACTCCCTCTAGATCTCCTCTTCGCAACAACTGAAAGGTTTTTTGCATGGTTTTCCCCCTCTCTCATTATAGATAAGAATAACACTGTGTTGATACTTTGATCCTATCGCTAGGTTCTTCGTTAAACTGATTATAGCATTTTATGGACTCTACATTTAAGTCCTAAAGGGTAAAGATGACAGACTCCCACCGAAGAGGTACAACTCTATTTCTCTGATTTTCGTGCAGCCACTAGCCAAGAGGCTACTAGGATTTCGAAAATAACTAGAAGGATAATCTGAGGAAGAGAACTTTGAACCAGCATAAGGACAGCCAGACTATCAATTAGCATATGAGCGATGATACAAGGGACAGCTCCTTTCGAGTACTCCTTGAGCGCTCCAAATAGGAAGGTATTCCCTAAAATCATCAGGTAAAAGATGAGATAGTTGGACGAGCCAGCTGTAATCCAAGGGAGTTGATAGATAGGAATATGCCAGAGGAACCAGACAATGGAAAGAACCATCATTTTAGGTATAAAGTGCTTACTAAAGGAAAGATGATCTTGTAAAAACCAACGCCAACCGACTTCTTCTAGGCCTCCATATAATAAGGTCCAGGGGAAATAAAGGAAGAAGGCCAAGAGGGAGTTCCCAGTAAAGCGAACGTTCATAAGCAGGATGGAAATCCCATAATAGATGACGGGGATGAAGAAAGCTAGGATCCAAGATAGGGAACTTTCTTTTTGAAGAAAGACCTTTTTGAAAAATTCACCCAAGGAGTTGACTTCACTCAACACCAGAGAAAAGACAGCAGCCACAATCATAGGAATCAAGTTCATTAGGATAAACAGTAGTGAGGTCCCCATACTACTTCCATCTGGGAAAAACCAAAGGATCACTTGCCCTACTAGAAATGTAGCAAGGAGGGCAGTCAATGCATACCAGATAGCAACTGATTGTTTTGAAATAAATTTGTTCATTTTTCCTCCTTTACAGTTACATACTTCTTTCTTGCAATCATGATTGCTAAACTAATAATAAGAATTTTACTAACGATAGATAGCCATACCTCTTCATTCACTATCATCTGAGACAAGGCATTGATACAGGCATGAGTCATGACACAGATCCATAAATTTTCCGTTTTATGATACAAGGCCGATAAGATAAAGCAGTTAGTTAGCAGACCTACTAGAAACGGAAACAATTGAATGACACCTAAAGAACCATCAATATAAAAGTATAGTAGATGCCAACTAGACCAGGCTGAAAAGGTGATCAAAGTAGCTGAAAGATAAGGTATTTTTTCCTGCAAAGTTGGCTGAAAGAAATAACGCCAGCCAATTTCTTCAATCCCACCGAAAAGAAGAGCCTTGAAAAAAAGTACTACTGGCAAGACCAACGATTGAGTGGTGATCTTACCACCTAAGATAAATGGGAAAAAGTCAAGCAACAAGAAAAAGAGCACTAAGCAATAATTTGCCAAACTGTCTTTGACTTGAAAAAAATCTTTTAGAATTTGTTTGAAACTAGATTGATGGTAAATAATGCTTGCAAGACTGCCCCACAAAGCTGATGACAAGCCACCTACAATAATAGCGATGATCCCAAATGATGATGTAAAATCAACTTTGACTCCTCCTGCTCTTAAAAACCAAACCAGAAGGCAGACTCCTAATACTTGACCAAAGGTCCCTAACAAATACATAGATAGGGCTTGCTTTCTATTCATTCGTGATTCCTTTTTCTTTCAATTAATTTCCAGTGCTATCTACCTTAAACCCATACCTGCCAGCATTTCGTTTGAGCTTCTCAACCAGAGCTTCATTCCGCTTACTTTTTCCAAAAAAGAAGGGAATAGTCTTTCCGTTTCTAAGCTCGATATAGAAAGCATAGCGAGCCCCGCCACCAGATCGTCCACGAAAAATTGCATAGGTGATTTGCTTGATCTCTTTCAGCGGGATCCTGCGACGACTGAAACACAGAGCGACATGGATATAGAAGATTCCATAGCTAATATGGAAAGGAGCAAAGAAGGGACCTCCACTACGTCTCACAATTGCCCTTCTTCTCAGGAAAAGGAGAACAGTGAAAACGAGCAAGAAAATGAGCACATATAGAATCGGAGCATACTCCATTATCTTTCTAAATTCTAACACGCTGTCTTTCATCCTCTACTTCATCTCAACCCATTTTTCATTATCCATGATAAAGGGCTTAGCCAGACCTTCGCCTGTGTAGTCTTGGTACTTGGTCTCCAAGTATTTGTAGACATCTTCCTTGGTCGTAAACTTGATGGCTTGATAGGGTTCTTCAAAGGTCAGCTTTTCGACAAAGAGATAGCCGTCCTTTGCAGGAACTAAAACGCCGACATGGCCGACAAAAAGGGTATTTCCATCCAGGTTATCATGAACGATAACAGAAAGCATGCGCGCATTTTCATTGAACTTGAAGTGAGAAAAATACTCTTCCATCTTCTTGGCATGGACCTTGACATCCGTTGTCGCCTCTGTCGGAACCCGTGAATACAGAATGTTAAAGGCTTCCTTGTCTGCCTCACCGAAGATCTTCCCTTTGTCAATCGCATCATTGTCCACAAATAAAAGTTCACTATCCGCTTTCATCTTAGGAATCTCGATGCGATTCTTCAGAAGAGTATAACTATTGATCCGGCAGTTGGTCCCGACGAAATCGCCCTTTTTCTTGGTCCACAAGTCACTGATCTTCTCAACATTGTAGTCTGTTTTCTTGAAGGTGCTGAAGTCACCCGTTAAGCCGACCGAGCCGACAATGCTATCGTAGTCCGTTACTAGACCCAGAAACTTGTCTACACTTTCCCGATCCAAATAAGCAGACAAGAGAGCCCGCACTTCTTCGACACTCGCCTTGCTGTTGAGGTTGCTATAGCTTCCCTTGTAGCGCTCCTTATCTGAACTAGATTTCTGCACAGTGGAACTTGCCTGCTTTTCCTTGGATTGCTTTTGGTTGCTACCACAAGCCGCTAAAGCAAAGAGCGCCAAGGCACAGCTAGTAAGGAGCATGATTTTTTTAGATGGTTTCATAAACTGGTTCCTTCTCTATTGATTAAAATGTTTGTACCATAAATTTTTCATATTGATAATCCTTCTCCTCTATTATAGTTTAAAACTAGGTTAGCTCCAACTATTTTTTACGAAATGAGAAAAGTTTATGAGCAGCAAAAAAGAGCTGGCAAACTGTCCAGCTCTTCAATATGTTACAAAAATCAAAATTTAAATTATTGTTTAATTCACCCAATCTATTTTTGCATGCTCTATTGCGTACTCAGCTTCTTCTTGAGTAAATTTTCTTTTTTCAACAAGTATTTCTAATATCTTTTCTTTCGTAATCTTGCGACCGTTTGCATAAGATTCCGCTTCTTTCACAGCGTCCTCCTTCCAATCGAAATTAACATGTTCTACAGCATAGTCAGCCTCTTCTGGAGTAAATAGTTCAACATTTATAAGTTGCCAAACTAATTTTTCTTTTGAATAACGATACCTTTGAAGTGATTTTGCTGCTAAAACAGCCTGCTCTTTCCAGTCCATATTAAGCTTATATATAGCGTACTGGTTAGCTCCTTCTGAATAATTATAAATCTTTATTTTATTTTTGATAGCCTGCTTCGAAATAGGAGAATCCTTTGACAGTTGCTTAGCTGTTGCATATGCCCTTTTAAATTCTTCTTCTACTAAAGTTGGATGAAAAAGTTTTTTCACAAGCAAATTAAATAATAATTCTAAATCGTCCTCATTTCCATCACTTGAAGAAGAGTATTTTTTATAATCATAATTCTGCGTACTAGAACTTGAAGTAGCGTATTCTTGTTTTGATGATTCAAAATCATCCTTATTTCCATCACTTGAAGAAGAGTATTTTTGTACAGGATTAGTCAACTGTGATCCTGAACGTGAATTTATCCATTTATTATAATTTATTTCATAATCAATTACTATAAGAGCTAGCATTCCTGCAAATAATCCAAAAATTGTAAAAATAAATATCAAAAACTTTTTCATCATGACTACCTTTACTTGTTTTTCTCCAATGAAATTTTCATCCCTCTGGAACTGCTTTCATTAGTATTATATCATGAAATATTGTTCATTTTTATTTACTAGTGTAAAAGTCTCTATGCTAGCAAATTAAAAAGTGACTGCATTTCAACTGCAATCACTCGTTCATTTGTGAGATAAAAAATAACAAAAGTATTATAAAAGATTATTTAATCTTATGTTTGTTCATCTTTTCTTCAAAGATGGCTGTCATAATCTTTCGGAGCTCTTCTCCTTCTTTTTGAGGAAGGTCCCCTTGACGTTTCGCCACCGCATAGAGTTCAGGGTATTGCTTGGCTACACGCTCAACTGTCTTAGTCGTCGCATGCCCTCTGACAAAGAAAGGAATGCGTTTGATCCATTCTTGAGGTACAAGAGCGAGTAATTTCTTTGCTGCCTCCTTATCAGAAATCTCAGCCGTGCTCAATCCTTGCTTGATTTGTTCTTGTTCTTTTTCTGTAAAATCTTTTAATTCCATAGTAAACTCCTCATTCTCCTATTTTGTTTATCTAAGAGCACATTATACACTTATGTAGTGAAAACTACAACTAAAGGAACCGAAAAATAGAGCAAGGGCAAGTCATCCCTCACTCTATCTCTTAATCGTAAAATCTTATGAAGGATATTAATTTCCGATTTACTGTGGAGCATCACCCTTTTGCTTTAAGTAATAGTCACTTGCCTCAGTTAGTTTTTTATAATAATGATCGTAACTCTTACTAAATTGTCTAATCAGCGGAATAGCGACCTCATAGTAGTGATGGTCCATCAAAAATGTTTTCAGTTGATCTTGAATATTTTTCATTGGACTTGTTTTGTAATCATCACTGTTCAAATAGCGATCATAAATAGAAATTGTGTCCTTATTTTCATTATGCCACTTTTCATTACTTTCTATCGTAGCTATTTTAGATTCATCAGCCTCTTTTAAGTTCTTCAAATCAATAGTAAAATTATTGTTTAATTTAACCAATCTACTTGAGCATGTTCTATTGCGTACTCCGCTTCCTCTTGAGTAAATTTTCTATTTTCAACAAGTATTTCTAATAACCGTTCTTTCGAAATCTTGCCACCGTTTGCAGAAGATTCCGCTTCTTTCACAGCTTCCTCTTTCCAATCGAAATGAACTTTTTCTATAGCATAATCAGCCTCTTCTGGAGTAAATAGATCAACATTTACAAGTTGCCCAACTAACTTTTCTTTTGAATAATGAAACTTTTGATATGATTTTGCTCTTAAAACAGCCTGCTCTTTCCAGTCTATATTAAGCTTATTGACAGCGGACTGGGAAATATACTCTGAATACATGCCATACTTAGTAAGATAAATTTTAATTTGTTGCTTCGATAAAGGAGATTTCTCTGACCAAGATTTAGCTTTTGCATATGCCCTTGTACTTACTGGTACTAGTAAATTTTCTTTCGGTTCTGGAAAGCTTGATCTATGATGAGCCGCTTCATAAGCTCGAATATATTCATTATACATCATAGCTAACATTCCTAACATCAATCCAAACATCGCAAAAATAAATATAAAAAATTTTTTCATAATGTATACCTTTACTTGTTTTTAGTCTAATTTGTTATTTTGTGCTTAATAAAACAATATTGTCACTCAACACTAGGAGAATTAACTTCTCCAGTCACTCAAAACAATTCCTATAGAATCCTTCAATAACGGTTTTATTAATCCTTGTTTAAATATAGCAACTCATTCTTAATGATGTTAAAAAATGAGTTGGTTCCATAAAAGACTCAACATTTGTGACAGGACCACCAGGCAATGTCATTCCTTGCCTAGACTCTTTCTCACGATCCATAACAAGAACTCTATCGCCGTCTCTTACCATACAAAGATTTGTGAATTCTAGAGTCTCATTTATAGCCCTATTTCCTAGCTATGTTTCCATTTTTTCTTATCGACAGCCTAACATTTCATCCTAGTCACCTTTTAGTTGCACTTGCGTATGGGCTAGCAGGTCTCCTAGATGCCTCTTATCATTTCTAAACATTGTCATTGCCAGTAGCAAAACTGCGAGGAGAGTCGCCGAAATAGAGAGGCTAATGGATAACCCATCAAACTCACTATAGAAACCATGAATCGTGCCCATATGACCGATTTGCCAAGGTAAAAATTTAATGGTGTTTCTGATTAAGCTTGCCTGCACTGTTTTTTTCTGGTAGACCAGTTCAAGTCCCGCTTTTACCTTCCCAAAACTGCCATCATTTTTATAATCCAAGAATGTGAAAAGAAGCGTGATTGGCAAAATAGAGGTTAAAAATACAAGCCACTGCGACTGAATTTCTGTAAACTCTGGGACACCATTAAAAAAGATGATGTAAATAAGCATCGAACCTAAAAACAGAAGAACTAGGTAAGCTAAAATGAAAAGATAATCAAACAGAAATTCTGTCATTCTTTTTTTTAACGAAATAGGATTGATTGCTAACATCTTCATCACCGTCTCCCCCCTTCTCATCTCCTATTATAATATAAGGGTGCGAATAAAGATACTATTTATAAAAAGAAGCCCGCAATCTCTCGATTCCAGGCTTCTTTCTTACTAATCTTCTCTATAAATAACAAATCCATTTGGTTGGATGATCAATCGATCATCGGAAATGGTCCCATGGCTGATCAGATCTGCTTGTCTTCTTTCTAATACAAATTCTTTCTTAGAGTGGTTAAAGTAGGCTTTGAGAATGTGACCTTCATGCTGCCATTCTACTGCCACTACATCTGGCTCTACTTCTTTCAGACTCACTTTACCATACTGAATCATGCCCACCACTTCTTTTCGGAGTTGGATCAAGTCCTTCATAAAGTTCAGCATGTCATTGTCCGCTGACACGCGCTCCCAAGGCATGACACGGCGGCAATCTGGGTCTGGGCCGCCGATGAGGGCTAGCTCTGTTCCATAATAGATACATGGCGTTCCCCGTTGCAGATAGAGGAAGGCGAGGGCAGACTTGACAGACTGAAGATCGCCTTTGGCCGTCGTTAGAATGCGCTCTGTATCATGGGAGTCTAAGAGGTTGAACATAACCTCAGAGATCTGCTGCCTGTAGTACATAGACTGGCTATTGATCTCCCAAATGAAACGTTGCGTCTCCTTATGCCCTCTCAGGAAATAATCCTTGATACTTTCAGAGAGAGGATAGTTCATCACCGCATGAAACTCATCACCATTGAGCCATGGTTGGGACGAATGCCAGATTTCCCCGAGGATATAGAGGTCTGGCTTCTTGGCCAAGACCGCCTTACGGAAATCACGCCAGAATTGATGATCAATTTCATTGGCCACATCCAGTCGCCAAGCATCAATATCAAACTCTTCAATCCAGTATGTCGCAACCTTCAAGAGATGGGCCTTCACCTCAGGATTAGCCGTATTGAGCTTAGGCATATAGCCTGCAAAGGCAAAAGCATGGTAAGACAAGTCGCGACTATTCCACAGATTTTCTGAGGAGACAGGGAACTCTTTGATATGGAACCAGTCCTTGTAAATCGAATCCTCCCCGTGTTTGACCACATCCTGCCATTGGGGTGAATCATAACCAATATGGTTGAAGACGGCATCCAGCATGATCTTCATCCCACGCGCATGAGCCTCTTTCACTAGCTGGCGGAAGGTGTCCTTATCACCAAAATGTCGATCAATTTCAAAATAATCAATAGTATCGTACTTATGGTTGCTCGGCGATTCAAAAATCGGGCAAAGGTAGAGCCCTGTGATCCCTAACTCCTGCAAGTAATCTAGGTGATCAATAATCCCTTGTAAATCTCCACCAAAGAAATCCAAGATTTGAGGGGCAATAGAGGCATCCCAAGGGCGAACGCCTTCTGGTGAAATGGCTGGATTCCCATTGGCAAAGCGCTCAGGAAAAATCTGATACCAAACCGTCTGCGCCACCCAATCCGGAACAGCACACCCATCAATCTCATGGATAAAGGGAAGCTTAAAACCGTTCATGACGAAGTCCAGGTTCTCCTTGGTGTAGGCTGCTACACCTCGGTCCCCGTACAAGGTCTTCTCTCCCACTGTGTCCTCTAATTCAAAGAGGTACTGGATCCGGGCATGGCCAACAGATACCGACACTTGCCAATAATCAAAGAGATCGTCGGTCGTCACCTTGTCCATTTCCTTGGTTGCCTCATATAGATCCTCTATAAAAATAAAGGGATCCCCATAGTGCAAGACAATCCGTTTGATATCCTCTTTCTTGGTCCGGATGCGAATGTGAAGCTGGCCGTCCTTATAAAGATAGGCGTACTCCGATTCAGGCCGGTGGTAAATCGCTGTTAATTCCATCTGTCTCGTCTCCTACTTTCCTTTCTTTTCATCATTTACCAATTTATGCAAACGATTACACAAAACTCATTCTAGTATACTACTTTATAAAAACGTTTGCAAGATTCTGAGAGATTATTTTAGACTACTCACTTTTTAAGATTGTCATTCAACACAAAAAGCCCAGCAATTGGGCTTAAAGACCTTTATTAAAGCAGTGACTTTACCTTATAAGCATCACTTTATACTGTTTCCTACAAAAATATACTACAGGCCTATAATTCTGTTAAGAGTTTATTGAACAGTTGTTCGAGCTTACTAGTATCTCCATAAACTGTTCCATCCATATATAAGTGATAGATATCATCATCTAAACCAATTGAAATTTCACATTCATAGCCTTTCATCAAAGCTAAAGAACGGATAACTTCTCGTTGAGTACGACCGTTTCCTTCTCGAAATGGATGAAAATAATTTAGATTATCTAATATCTCAGCTAAACTTTTACAAATCTCAATTTTATTATTTGCGTTAAGTAGATAGTTTGAAAGCAAAGTATTTAAAAATTTTTCTGCCATATCAAAAGACTGAACTGGCATAAAAGCATTTCCACTTTTAGAGATATTTACTTGACGGTATTGACCTGCCCAAGTATACATTCCTTCAAAAAGAAACTTATGAATCTTTAAAATATCTGAAACAGTATTTACTTCAATTGGATTAATAAACAGTTTTAAACTTTGGCTTGCTACTAAACGATATTCTAATTCTCGTGCTTTATTATCATTTTTCTCATTAAATTTATTTATGAGAACAGGTGAATGGGGATAGGTGTATAAATTATCAGGGTCTATATAATCATACCCATCATATATTTTTCTAACCATTATCCAACTCCTAGTGCAACTGCCTCTTCTCTCAGTCGCTCCACATCTTCTACCGTGGGATGCCATCCTTCAATCATATTGGTGCTCAGAGCAAACCAGACGCTCTTAAAAACCTTTTTGTTATCAAAAATCACACCCATAATCATCATTTTTTCTTTATCTACATCTAAGGTCATATTCTACCTCCGTCCTATTATTATAGCATATTTTCAATCATTTTAGTTCTCCTATTTAGTACTTACCCTACACAAAAAGCCCAGAAATTGGGCTTTCTCAGTATCAAAATAACTGATACTCATTCTTTACTCGTATGCCTCTTTCCAAGATTCAGCGCTTGCTCTTCTGACATCTGAACAACCTTAGAAAAATTAGTATTGCGAGGCATATTGTCTAAAGAATACCAATAAACATCCGCACTCCCATTTCTTGCCACATATACTACTGGAGCCAATTGAGGACTAGGTTCTGTAGGCTCCACAGGTTGAACTGGTTGGGCGGCTTCTACTGATTGACTCGGTTGAGGAGCTTGACTTGGTTGGGTCTCTATAGAAGGACTGGATGGTTGTGCTTGACTACTTGGTTCCGTTGGCACTAAGGATGGTTTGGCGGTTCCCTTCAGATAGTCAATGGCTGCATTCTTAGAGTAGTTGTCCAAGGTAACGGTGGTAATCCCATAAGCATCTACAGATTCTTTCGGACTTCCTAAGTTTATACGGAGTAGATTTCCTTCTTGATCAATCCCAACATACTGCAAGATTACTTGTCTCGGAATTAATTCATCACCCGCATAAACCGGGGTCACCTTGTAGTCTAACCAGTAATGAGGGTGAGTGGCTAACCAACTATCCAAGCGCTTTTCATAGTAGAGCATCCCCTCATCATTACGATCAGCGGTTCCTCTATAATTTCCACTATTGGTCCATGCAGTTAAGGGAACTAAATTTTTCCCTTCATTGGTCAGACCACTAAATTGATAGCCGACCAGATGCCCTCTATGGAACAACCAGGCCTTCTTCCCTTTGTTTCCATAGGACAGCTTATAATTATGCCAGCCGACTGGATTGTAGGTCAGCCGTGGCTCTCTTTTCTGCTTTGGTTCATCCTTGTCCTGTAACTGTATATGAGCTGAAGTCGCACGACCTAAATGATCAAACTCACCTAAAACGAGCTGCTTGTTACCAGTAAAAGCTAGCAGGTTGAGACTTTGGTAATCGAGTCCCGTTTGCTGAGCTTGAACCCCATGAACAAAAGTTAAGGTCATGAAAACCGCGACTATCCCAACGATGACATTTTTCAAAAATCGTTTTGTAACCATAATAAACTCCCGTATTACTATCTAGTATTATTATAGCAGAAAAAAGCGGTTACAAACATAGAAGATCTGTTTAGATTTCGATTTTTAGTTTTACCAAATATAACGATGGATCCCCTATACCAAGTTTTTACAGCAAGTCTACATTTATACCAGCTTCATCTTTCAATTATATGTTTTTAATGAGTTAATTTTCAATTTGATGTTCTTTGATATACAAAATACGGACCAGTATTTAAATATATAAAATGATCTACAACAATCCTAAATCAACTTATATTCATACCACTCTTCGTCTACTTTCTGAAATCCCAAAGCCAAAAACATTCTTTGACTTTGAGTATTAAAATGATAAATTTGAGCAGTTACCTTAACCATTTTTTTCTCTTTGGCCAACTGTATCATTTCAGAAATACACCGTCTTCCGATCTGTAAATTCTGATACTCTTTGCTGATCACTATAGAAAGCTCTGAATTATCTTGAAGTGTCACATCTCCAACTAACACTCCCTCATATTGGATATAATAGCAAGAACCATGTGAAGATAGGTAATCATACATTTTTTGAAGTTTTGTTACATCGTAAATCTGATCAGTATTATCCACCTGTTTGCAAACCTCACTATCTTGATACCAAAGAAGGGAGATCTCATCATTCCTATAATAAGGAATAAGAGTGATCTGATCGTCTACTATTCTATTCATCATGAATTGTTCTTATTTCTATTTAGAGCTTTCTTCCGATACTTCAATATTCCCCATCACCCAATTGGACATCTTTTTGCCTTTGTCTTTATAAGGGTTGGGAGGAAACAAGGTGAAAGGGGGGATGCTGGCATCTGGGAAGAATAGTTCTATGCTTATCGTTCGCTCGCGATTATGATTGACGTAGGCTGTAAAATAGATATGGTAATGTCCACTCACATCACCACCATTATCATACTCGCCCCTAGCAGTATTTGGTAATAAGGTCACAGATTCTATGCCCTGCTTTTCCCGAGCTAAGTTTGCGATGATCTCACGCTTAATAGCAGATTCGTGACTTCTGATGAAATTACTATCATCACTATATCCAGGATGCCCATTGAGCGAATAGAAAACAAGGACCATCAGAAAAGGTAGAGAAATTAAAAAAATGATTAGCTTATTGGATTTTAACATGGGGTCCTCATCCTACTTATAAAAAATCTTGACCCAATCCTGCTTTGCACTGAGTATACGAGCAACATACACTGTATGCTTCTCAATATAATAAAATGCGAGATAGTTCTCTATTGGCATATAACGATAGGGTTTCCCATCATTCGTCATCTCACCATAGCCCCGGCTTGATACCAGAGGACAGGCTTCTGGAAACAGTTCTAGGGTCTCAAGAGCACTTAATAGCAAATCAACTTTGCCATCTGCAGCTTGCTGGCTATAAAAATTCACAAGAATATAGTCGTGAATGCCACGCAAGTCCTGCTTAGCCTGATCTGCAAGAAAGACCTGATAGCGTTTCAACTTAGTCAAGACCAAATTCCTTTCTCACATCGGCTACAGAAGTGACTTTCCCTTGAGCAATTTCCTGGTGCCCAACTAAAATCTCCTTCTTCAAATCCTCAAAGGCCACTTGATACTGCGTGTTCTGCAAATCACTTGAAACAAATTCTCTTGGATCCACAGTCCCGTTAGCAATTTTTCGAAGTGCTGCATTTAGGACATCTGACACAGAAATTTTTTCATCAGCAAGTACCTCTTTTGTTTTCTGGTAAAACATCTCATCTGCTCGAAAATTCACTGCTTTCGTGTTTGCCATTTCTACCTCTCCTTTGTACATACAATTTGTATATACATTCTACCATACATAAGAGAAGGGATTCAAGTGAAAAAAGGATTCCTCTTTCACTAAATAAAAGTTGTAAGAGATAAGAAATTTGAGTGCGTAACTGGTGACAAATAGTTTTAAAACGGAAAAAGGTGATAGATTGTTCTGTCTATCACCTTGTGTTTGCTATTGATTATCTTGTACTTGTGCTTTGCTTTTCTAAATCATGACACATACAGATCCATAATATTCTAAAGGGTCGGAATTACGTCAATATTTAGGACTTATTATGTCACATGCTTCTTTTTTCTCTGAAGTCTCTTTCTTTTCTCGAAAATAAAAAAGTTTTTGTCAAGGAAATTTTTTAAAAATAATCTTGTTCATGACCTTACGTAACGATGTATAATAAGTATGAGGAGGTGGGTAATGATGGCTAAATATAGAGCAATTCCGGAAGGATTTATGACAGTTGGGCAACTTGCTAAGAAAATGGGGGTTACCGTCCGTACTTTACAATACTATGATAAAGAAGGGGTGCTTTCCCCATCGGCAGAAAGTGAGGGAGGTCGCAGGCTTTATACCGATAAAGATATAGTGCTACTCCATCAGATTCTATCTTTAAAATCACTAGGCTTTTCTCTCAAGGATATAAAGAGCCTTTTGATCTCTTTAAAAACACCTGATGATGTTGCTAAGGCTCTTACAGAGCAGGCAGATGTTCTTCGTAAAAATATAGAACAACTTAAGAATTCTTTGATCGCAATAGAGCAGTTAAAGGCAGAAGTTTTGCAAATACAAATGGTCAATTTTAAGAAGTATGCAGATATTATCGTCAATCTACAGATGAAGAATGACTCCTACTCTCTCATTAAGCGCTTTGATGATGATACGCTCGACCAGATACGCAGTCGATTTGACAAGAAAAGCGGACAAGATTTTATGGATAGGTTGAACCGCCTAAGTGATCAAATCGTGGAGCTTCAAAAAGAAAACGTGCCAGCTGAAAGCGAACAATGCCAACAGGTTGTGCAAGAATACTGGAGCTTGATTATGGAGTTTACAAATGGTGATATGAGCATGCTTCCGAAGTTAATGGAGGTCGGGAATATCGGCATCGCTACAAACGCTTGGGAAGAAAAGCAAAAAATCGTTAATGATTATTTAGGACCTGCTTTACAAGTCTATTTTTCAAGACTTGAAATCAATCCCCTTGAGGAGGTAGAACCATGAAAGACGCAATAGAAGTTTCTGGATTAAAGAAAAGTTATGGTAGCAATATGGTTCTTAGAGGTCTCAATTTTCAAATCAAACAAGGAGAAATCTTTGCTCTGCTCGGAGTGAACGGAGCTGGTAAAACAACCACGCTTGAATGTATCGAAGGTCTGAGAAAATATGATGAAGGCACTATAATTGTAAACGGGAAAACCGGAATTCAACTACAGTCCTCCTCTCTACCCATCCACATCAAACCGATGGAAGCCATAAAGCTCTTTGCAAAATGGAATCATACATACATTGATGATGCTATGCTAAAGGCCCTTGGCATAAAAGAAATGAAGGAGTCGCAATACATAGAATTATCCACCGGTCAAAAAAGAAGATTACATCTTGCTCTTGCACTTATCAGTAATCCGGATATTATTTTTCTCGATGAACCGACAGCGGGACTTGATGTTGAAGGAAGACTATCCCTCCATGAACAAATCCGAAAGCTCAAATCACAGGGCAAGACAATTGTTTTGGCAAGCCACGATATGGCCGAAGTTGAAACCTTATGTGACCGCATTGCTATTTTGAATAGTGGAAAGATTGTCTTTTGTGGTACTCCTTCAGAACTGACAGACAGGTTGGGAAGAAAATATTTCATCCATTTAAAGACCCAGGACGGAGAGGAATCTTTTGAAACAGGTACGATCGAGGACACTTTGATTTCATTATTGGAAGAATGCAAAGAGAAAAATATCCAGGTATTGGATATTAAGGTTGATCGTGGTACACTGGAGCAGCATTTCATCGAAATGGCAAGGAGGGGATCGGAATGAATGGATTCTTATATAGCCTAGCATTACAGTGGAAATTGGACATACGAAGTAAGTCTCTCTTGGTTACTTACTATATTGTACCGCTTATTTTCTTTCTTCTCATGGGTGGTATTTTTACTTCCGTTATGCCTGAAATGGGTAGTACACTCATACAGTCAATGATTGTCATGAGTGTTTCCATGGGGGCCTTTCTCGGCTTACCGCCTTCCTTGATTGAAACATACGGAAGCGACATAAAAAAGATTTATAAAGCAAATGGTGTGCCTATTCACTTAGGATTGGTGACCATGGTTCTCTCTGCCTTTGTTCATTTGATAATGACTTGCATAGTGATCCTACTACTTGCTCCAATTTTATTTAAAGCAAGTCTACCGAATCAACTTCCCCTATTCTTTCTCGCACTGGCCATCTACATTTTCGTATCGTTAAGTATCGGAAGTATACTGGGCCTTACTGTAAAAAATCAAGCAAAGCTTACCATGATAGCGCAACTTGTCTTTTTACCCTCAATTATGCTCTCAGGAATCATGTTTCCTAGCATCTTACTACCTGATTTTCTTCAAGCAATCGGGCGTCTTTTCCCCGCTTCTTGGGGATACCGCTTGATGCTAGATCATGGTTTTGGTCTTGAAAATCTTTGGTATCTGATTCTTGTATCCTGTATCTCAGTAATGACTTGTATCCTCCTCTTGAATCAGCAAAAATCTAACTAGGTGCCTGAATAAATCCATAGCAACATTAACTTTTAAGCAAAAGCGACGAGATTGTTACTTATCTCGTCGCTTTAGTGTTTTTGGTTGTCTTTATCTAATCTCTGTTATGTTATTGAAACTTCTTGCTCCCATCGGCTAAGCACATTTTTAAAGGCTCATCTAGATAGGTATAGACCTTATCCTTAATCCAGTCAGGGATTCCATAAGCTGCTTCTGCTATACTCCCTGTGATGGCAGCAAGAGTATCACTGTCCCCGCCAAGAGAGATGGCATTTCGAATTGCATCTTCAAAATCTGTACTTTCAAGAAAAGCAATGATGGCTTGAGGTACCGTATCCTGACAGGTTGCGTTGAAATGATAGTTAGGACGAATGTCATCGAGTGATTGAGAAAGGTTATATCCGTACTCTTTCTCTATGTATTCCCTGATGCGTCTCTTACATTCTGCCGGATCATCATTGATTGGTTGCTCGTAGTCGCCACAGTAACCTCCAAAGTAATAACGACACATAAAGATAGCATCAGACGTCGCCATAGCTCCTTTGATACCCTCTGGATGGTTATGAGTCACCTCTGCAGAAATTCTCGCAAGATTTCTACT
Organism: Streptococcus sp. HCA-5024; assembly: GCF_037890265.1. Classification (NCBI taxonomy): domain Bacteria; kingdom Bacillati; phylum Bacillota; class Bacilli; order Lactobacillales; family Streptococcaceae; genus Streptococcus; species Streptococcus sp. HCA-5024. Next base: position 360,087 of record NZ_JBBKBR010000002.1, on the reverse strand, counting down.
AGATGGCCAAGTACCTGTTCTTGCACAGAAACCACAATCCATCACCCAAGCACAAGGAGAAACACGCATGGCAGAGCCATTGCCAAAGCTATTATAAGGGGAACAATCATTGCTTTGAATCCATGTATTAAATCTAGGCCCGTACCCAGCATCGGGATACATTCTGCCATATTTCTTCATGGCATCAATAAAGTCATCCTTCTGACCACCATTTAGAATTGCTTCAGCAACAGCACAGGTCATAACCGTATCGTCCGTGAAAAAACAATCCTCACGAAATAATGGGAAGTCTTTCGTTTTAATATTGCCCCATTCGTAAACAGAACCTACAATGTCTCCTACTATTGCTCCTAACATAAGAATCCTCCTTACAGCATATCAGATTTCCAATGGATCACTCTTTAAAAACGGCTCAACCAAATCAATCCATTCTTGAGGCAGGTAAGCTGATAAATAGCCATGGTTATATCCCTTTGCTTCATACAGGATCGTGTTGGGATGTAGCTGCTGAAATAATTTCGCTGATGCTTTCACACAGTTTAATTCTTTTTCACCATAGATATACAGAACCTGCGCCTTACTAGCAGAAATCGTGTCCTTGAGCCTGTATCGCCCCATATAAGTTTTGTAAATGGTCACCAATGTTTTGGTAGGCGTCCTTGGCAAATCCTCCAAATAATAAGCTTTTATTTCCTCTGGATAAGCCAGGTTAGGATAGAGTTTCTTCATCATGCTTAATTGAAGTTTGCAAGAGAATTTACTGAACATCAATTTACCAAATAGAGCTACTAGAAAGATGCTGATTTTAGCCAACCTTGGTTGAGGAATACAGATGCTTCCATCTATGATAGCCTTCTCAGCTATCTCGCTGTCTAATGACAAAAGTTCCATGGCAATTTGACCACCAAGTGAAACGCCACCGATCGCAAACACCTTTCCACCACAGTTTGCTTTGACATAGTCTAGGATCTCCAAAGCAGAATCTTCAGTAGAAACATAATCTAGTTGATATTCTTCACCGTGGCCATTCAAAGTAGGCAAAATAACATGGTAGTCTTTTGATAAGATCCGTGCTTGACGAAGGTAATTCCACCAAGAACTGCCACCGCCATGTATCAGTAAGATAGGAGGCAAATTCTTATCCCCAAATTCATGGAATTTCATGTTTAAACTCCTTACTGTACCACTTTAACTTGTAGTGATAAAAACTATCTATGTTAAAAATAGTTAGATGTGTTTAAATTTGAGCAAACAAAAGTGGCATATTTTCCCCAAATTGATATTCCAACGTTTATATTATTCTATCTTCTTCTTGTTCGAATACCAACTAGGAATGATTTGCTTCATATCATCATACCATTCCAAAATTTCCTTAGCTTGATGTTGCATTACTGATATTTCTTCAACTCCGTATGGAACAGACCATGGCAGAGCACCAACTATGTTATTTAGAATATAGATAGCGAGAAGCTTCCAAAAAAAATCCGGAACCTTATGATCAAAATATCCATCTATCATACCAGACGCAAAAGAGGGAGAGACTTGAGCAGACCATACAATACGATTGAATTCCTCCCAAGGATCTCCAAGATCAAATCGATCAAAGTCAATGACATAAATTTTACGATCTTCACCAATCATGAAATTTCCTATATGATAATCTCCATGTTGGAAAACCTGAGGTCTATCTTTTAACAATTCTCGATTTGCATTTAAAAAATCAATAAAGATCTGACCATTTTCATATTGAACGGGACATTCTTTGTATTTGGAGATTTTATCATCAATTTTTCGATTATAAAAGACCTCCCAATCTTCTCGAACTTCTGTAACTGGGAATGAATGAATTTTTCGAAGGATTCTTCCTGCTTCTACTCCATAAGTATATTGTTGTTCTTTTGAAACAGTTAAAATGGTTTCTCGAGCATCTTTCCCGTCTATCCATTCGTGTAAAGAATGTACTTCGTCATCGCAGAGTTCTATGCTAATCGGTTTACACATCGGGACTCCAAGAGAAGCTACTTTCTCCATCATATCAAATTCAAATCTTTTAGAATCTAACTTCTCCTTATCAGAAACACGCAAGAAATATTTTTGCTGTTTTTGATCTGTCACACAATATTTTTTATCATCTGACCAGCCTTTATTTATGGCTATCTTACTACTATAATCCATCAATAACTCCTCGATTAACTTTACAACATTACTATATTCTTAACTAATGAAAAGTAATTCGTAGTCCGTCCATTCTTTTACACTTCCTATAGATACATAAATTTTGACCACGTTCTGAAATTATAATTTCTTCTTAAAGTGAATAATTCTATTTGCCTCCTGAAATCCAATATTGAGATGAAATCTTATAGAATCCGTATTCGTTAAAGTACAGTCACTTGCAAATTCCTTACATCCTTTATTTTTCGCCCATTCCTCACATTTTGTACAGAGATTTTTAGCAATATCCTTTAAACGATATTCCTCGTCGACAATAATCCCTTCCAAGAATCCAACAGGACTATATTTACAACCTTCAACATAATCAAATCTGAGTGAACATAGTGCTAGACCTACAATTGTGTCGCCTTCAACTTCATTAAAGATTGCAGTATTTTTGCCATTCGTATATTTTTTTACTTCATCAATAGCTTCTTTATCGGTCAATTGGGGCCATAATTGTTTCATTAGTTTAGCCGTTTTTATAGAATCTTTTGTTATTCCATCCATACTGATGTTCCTCCGCAAATTACAAGCAAATGTTACGAATCATGCTGTTACTTTGTTACTCATTGATTGATACCAATACCATCCCCTTCTACTTTTCGACTGTCTCAGATTGGAAGAGCAGTGGTACGACCTCAACATGAAACGAGTGAACACTAATTATGCTAGATAGTCTTGTCTGTTCTATAAACTTTTTAACGATAGCATAAGGTTATCGTTAAATGGTATAACCTAGATAAACTGAGATTTCATAATTTCTTTTTCTTTGGTTTTGGTGCAGGTAACTCATCATACATTGAATTAAATAAGCCGGTTAAATATTCTTTGTTGTCAACATCATCTACCAATAGCATTTCCTTTGCACCTTCATACGGCAATTCGTATTCTACATTCGGCATATACGCTATTGCAGTTTTGACAGGCTTCACTAAAAATCTATCATCATAAATCCCACCCATGATTTTCCCTTGATAATAAATTATATATTCACCCATCATTGCTCTATATGATATTTCTTCCAACTCAGACAATTGTTCTAAAATGAAATCTAAATATTCTTTACTTGAAGCCATTTTTGCTATCTCACTTAATTACTAAAATTTCAATAGTCCATTTTCATCAAATTGAAAATTGGGTCCCCAAGAAACTTCCCAATAATATCCATCTAAATCCGAAAAATATGCTTGATATCTACCCCAGAAAAGTCCCTGTGGCTCTTTTACAATTTTTCCACCTGATTTTACTAATTCTATTACTAGCCAATATAGTATAAATTAAATAAGCAATAAAATGATAATAAAAATAACATAGCAGCCAGTCTTACAACTTACTACTTTTCATATGATAATTTACAAATGTCTTTCCAGCCACTCGATCTTTTTAAAATCCTTATTGTTATTGTGATCATTTCGATAGGAGTCTTGAGAAGAAGCTTTGTAAATACTTAGATACTGCTCCAGACTTGGAAGACGAAAAGTGATGCCTTCAATGTGAATAAGCTCTATATCCGATTCCGAGACTCCTGCAAAATCAGGTAAGGAATCGATACTTCCAAATTCAATACTCACTCGATCCTTTTTGAATTCATGCTCATGAATATCTATTAAGACGTAGCCTAAGTCTTTCATCACTTTCATTATCTTATCCCAGTCATAAATTCTGAGATAATCAGGTGCTTCCCAACCTCTAGGGTCACCAGGCACATGAATGTCAATGTCAGACGGCTCCCAATTTTCTTTCGTTCTATACTCCAATCCCAAAGAACCCATCAGTGTTGGTGCAATTCCAACTCGATTTAAATGGAAACAAATGGTTTTAAATTCTTCAAATAAGAGACTCATGTATACTCTAAACCTTTCATATAAATGTTCGTTATTTCTACTTTATTACCTTGAACAAAATCATCTTCATTTTCTAGAGTATAGCCAGTTATTTTGGATACAAATTCTTTTCCTTACTAATTCTATTACTCGCTAATATAGTATAAATTAAATAAGCTATAAAAATGATAATAAAAGTAAGATTAATCTTCAACACAAAATAGAGATTTAACAAATTTGCGAACGCATGAAATAAAATACAATACCCCACAGATTGCGTTTGACGGTAAAGAAGCCCTAAAACAAAACTTAAAAATAACGTATATATAAAAAATAAAATAAAAGGAAATCCTTGATGACTTTCTCCAACAATAAACCATAAAGGCAGATGCCATATCCCCCAAATTGATCCTACAATCAAATTAGATTTCCAATAAGTAAATTTTTTATCAAGTAAGGGTTGTAGTATGCCTCTCCATCCTAATTCTTCGTGACCACCACCAAAAAAGATTAATTGAATAAAGAATAGTGGCATCAGGTAAATTGATACTCCGTTTAATTCTAAGGAAGATACAGAAAATAGTATCAAAATTGCTAACAAATGAATAATGAAATAAATACTACTATTTTCTTTCTTACTAAATAGAAAATGTTTAAATTTTATATTATTCCTTTTCAAATAAAAGCCACTTGCAATAGCTGGTCCAAGTGCACCTACTATATGTAATGTTCTACCTATAATCGTTTCTAATTCAAAAATATGTGATTGCGTAATTATAGCAAGAAGCCCCCAAGTTATATAAGTAATTCCAAATGTAATATAAAGATAATTTTTTAAATTCCTTTTATCAATTTCTGTCATTTCATTTCCATATCTTGATTATTTTAAATGTAATATTTGTTACTGCTTATTAGTTGGTCTTGATTATAACCACCTATATTTTATCACAAAAATACAAAAAAAGCCTTACAATCAAGGCTTTTCAGTATCCCTTTCGTTCAAGAGTTTCTAGTCTTTTACGAGCAGAGCTACACACTCAACATGTGCTGAGAGCTTTCTTCTATACTAATAGACGAAAGGGTGTGAAAATGATTTTTAAATGATACTGTGGAACGGAACAGTAGCCCTAGTATTGACTACTGTCGTTTCTATTCATATTGGCTATTCTAGGACTGAGATGAAAAAATCTATAAATGCTCAGAATAAAATTGAACCCGCAAATCTCCCCAAAACAATGGTGAGTCATGTACTTGTATTATTCCGAAAAAATACACCTCTGGTGCAGTGAGACAAATTGGTGTATCTTATAGTGGCTTCGTAGATGAAAGCTATACTCTACTATCACTCTTTGATGATGTAGAACAAATTGAAAAAGATAATAGACTTCAGACAGCTATTGATGTTGTCAGAGAACAGTTTGGTTTTTTAGCCATACAAAAAGGAACCGTCCTAACTGAAGGTTCCAGAAATATTGAACGCAGTAAACTTATCGGTGGTCATTCCGCGGGTGGATTGGAGGGATTAAAATGAAACAAGAAAAAAATACAGTACAATTTTCAGAAATCCGTAGCAAAGGATGTAATGATATTGAAATGCTTGAAAGATTTTTACATGGAATCGTTGAAACAGCAACTTCAAAACTTCGTCAGAGAAAACTCAAAACAACTGAAATATCGATACGACTAGTACATGCTAAATCTGAAAACCGATTACCATTGGAATTTACATTTAGCATTAAGCCAACAAGCTCATCTGTGATAATCTATACTGAGGTAATCAATCGCTTTAAAGAATGTTACACAGGTGGGGGAATTCAAGGTTTTACGATTCAATTTGATAAAAATACCCTTGCCTCTGCATAGAAAGGATTTGATATGATTGACCGTTCATATTTACCATTTCAATCAGCAAGAGAGTACCAGGATACAAAGATGCAAAAATGGATGGGCTTTTTCCTATCTGAACATGCATCAGCACTCTCTGATGATACAAACAAAGTAACGTACATGTCTGACTTATCACTAGAGAAGAAATTATTACTCCTCAGTCAAGTATACGCCGGGCAGCTACGCACACGCATTCAAGTGATTGAAAAAAACAAGCGTGTTTCCTACACTGGAACAATACCAAGTCTGACCAAAGATTTCATTTTGATAAAAACTACAACAGGTCACATCAATTTGAAATTAAAAGACATTATTAGTATTGAACTTGTCGAGGAGGTGCTCTATGAATCAGCTTGAGTTTCAGCGTAATCACCTACAAATGGACTATTATAGCGAGAGCTACCAAGATTTTGAACGTGACTTCTACCGCTACTCTAACATGAATATTCCATTGACCTTCCTAACTGATGATATCCTAAAAACAATGGCGACTTCACGTAAGAATTACTTTGTCCTCAATAAGGAAAAGTCCAGAGATAACCGCGATCACTTCTTCATATTTGAAGTAAGTACCGTAGATGAGAATCCGCTAATCTATCATTATACATATAAGAAAACTACAATATATTTAGCAGAAAAATAGGAGCAGTTCAATTGACTGTTCCTATTTTTAATATTCATAAAATCTAAAGTCTTTATACTCTTTAACAATGGAGTCGCCAACCAGAACAGACTATACTGACCAGCGACTACCTTAAATTTAATGTTTCAGATTTATTTTCTTATCTCTAATTTCATAAACTACATCTGCTACATTTTCGAGTAATCGTTTATCGTGGGTGATAAACACGATAGTTCCGGTGTACTCCTTCATTAGTATTTCCAAAGCCTCTAAACTTGGTATGTCAAGGAAGTTACTGGGTTCATCCATTATTAGGATGTTATATCTACCCATGAGCATTTTAGCAAGCAACAATTTTATAATTTCTCCACCGCTTAAAACAGATAAACTTTTTCCAATATCGTTCTGTTTGAACCCCATAGATGCTAGCACTGAACGAATTTCTGATATATTGTAGTCACAATCCTTCTGCATAAACTCCATAACATTCTGATTACTGTTGTACTTGTAACCATTCTGTGCAAAGTAACCTATTTTTGCCTTAGGCGAAATAGAAATTCCTTCTTCATGGTTTAAGATCATTTGGATTAAAGTTGTTTTTCCGATTCCATTACCACCAGTTAACGCCACTTTTGCTCCTAACGGAATTTGAAAAGATGCATTTTCAAACAGAGCCTTATCCCCAAATACTTTATTAATTTCTGCACCGACTATAGGGTATGGATTATGGAGCTCCAATGCTTTACTTTGCCTGAAACGAATTCTGCGAATGCCTTCCGGAGCTTCTACTTTTCCTAAGGCCGCAATCCTGTGCTCTAGGGTTTTAGCAGCATTATACATCTTTTTTTCCTTACTTCCTATTGATTTTTGATGAGCTAAACGCCCTCCGTCTTCAGTACTTTTTTTCTTTGAAGAACCTTTTGCCTTCTGTTCTATTTTACGAGCCTGTTTTCGCTTTTCCTCCGCAGCCCTTTCCAATCGGGCACGTTCCGCAATAAATTGTTCGTATTCTGCAGCTTGGCTCTTACGTTCTTCCTCTTTCTGACGAAGATAATCAGAATAGTTTCCCCAATACTCAGTGATTTTGCCATCTTTCAGTTCCCATATTTTATCTACTATTTCATCAAGAAAATAGCGGTCATGGCTAATAACTAACAGTGCACCTGTAAAATATTTTAGCTGTCCTATTAGAAAATCAATTCCTTCACGGTCTAAATGGCTCGTAGGTTCATCCGCTAAAATACCATGAACCTGTGCCGATAAGGCCTGTGCTATTTTAAGCCTTGTTTCTTCACCACCGCTCATAGTCTGTATATTTAATTGCTCAACACCTAGCTTGCCTACAAGTGCAAAATCTTTTTCCTCCTGCAGAGTTACTTCGTCCAACTGGGGAATATAGGCAAGTTCACCCAGACGATTCATTTTACATCCTGGGGGAGTTAATTCTCCTAAAAGTACCCTGAGTAAAGTGCTTTTTCCAGCACCATTTGCTCCTACTAAACCAATACGGTCATAATCATATACTTCTAATTCATTTATATCTAAAACATCGCGTCCTTTGAATTCCACACGAATGTCTTTTGCTTTTAATATTAATTCCATAACATTTCCTCCTGTCTATAATCGCATGCTTTCATTTGCTTGTATGCAGGGAAAACCCTGCGATTTTAGCAGGAAGAGTTACATGAAAATAAGATACATAAATATTCCTCCAATATTGTTTATTTTAAATCTAATTTTCTAACCTCAGTTATCATTTGGCAAACTATAGCAATGCCAATAATTAAAATACCTGATAGTAAAAACCAATGATTTACACCGATTTTATCAGCAAAGAATCCAGAAAGAATTAACCCAATTGGCATAGCAAGTGACATGATACTTCCGATCAAAGAAAATACACGTCCTAAATATTCAGGCTTAATTTTCTCCTGAAAAAGAGCTGTTTGCACACCGCTATAAAATGGCACCGAAAGCCCCATTATTGCACAGCAAACTACGAATATTACAAATCCATTTGGAGGAAGTATTCCCGAAACGGCTAAACTGGTCCCCATTATAAAAAATGAACTTGTTATTAGTAATACATGCTTTTCGAAGCCCCCTAATCTTCCTAATAATAAGCCTCCTGCTAGCATCCCAAATGCAAAGGAAATTTCCGTAATAGAAATATGCACAGGCGTTCCATTAAAGTGTTCCATGCTTATTAAAGGAAATAGTGCATTGATTGGCATATAAACAAAAGTATATAGTGTTCCTAAGAGTAATAAGGCAAACAATCCTTTGTTTTGTCTCAGAACCACAACTCCTTCTTTCATCTCCCTTATGAAATTTGGTTCTAAACTTTGCACTTGATTACCCAGCTTAGGTATACGTACAATTGCTACCGTAATAGATGCAATCACAGCACCCAATACGTCGATGGCAATAATAGCATTTAAATCCCAAACGGAGTATAAGAGTGCTGCAACTGCCGGACTAACAATATAGCTTATAGACTGCAAAGACTGACTATAGCCTGCGCATTTCGTTAGCTGTTCTTCTGGTACTAAAAGTGGTGTAACCGCATTGAGTGCTGGGGTATGAAAAGCTGTTCCAATGCTACGGATAAACAATACTATCATAATCATCCAGACAGGTAGCTCCATACAGAATGCAACAATAGCAAGCACTGCACCAGCTGCTGCGATAATTAAATCGGCACCAATCATTATCTTCTTCTTATCATGACGATCCACTAGCACACCAATGGCAGGTCCCAAAATCGCATAGGGTAAAAAACCTACTAATGAAGCCATAGACAAGACCATCGCAGATCCTGTTTTTTCTGTAAGGTAAAAAATAATCGCCATTTGCAGGATGGCACTAGTGATTAATGATACTGCTTGCCCTGCCCATATTGCATAAAATTTTCGTTTCCAATTGTTGTATTTTTCCATTTATATTATCTCCTGCATATTATTTTGCTTGAATTTCTATTTTGAATAGCATTCTAGGCAATAAAAAATGCAGGCCAAACCCCACAATGTGGCTTTTGGTCTGCATACATACAATTTGGAAACATTCATATTAAAGACATAGTTAAATAAAGGTATAGTTAAATAACCAATATCCTCACCGTAACTAATGAATGCTCAATATCGTATAAATAAGCACAACAAAAAAGCCTATCATCGGGTATAGATTCTGCTTTTTTTATTGCCAGCTTATCTTAAACGCATTGAGGCTGTCATAGTTTCGGTTCCTCCTACATCTTTGTTTATATCAATTTATAGTATAACACAACAAGATGATATGTTCAATATAAAAGTTATGGAATGAGACTCATACTTCCAATTCGATGCCAGATTTAAAGGATATGACGAAGTTTTCTTCATAGACTGTAACGCTCTGGATTATCTTCCTTAGTAGCAAGCGATTAGCTTTCACAAAATCTTCTGTTTGTAGTTTTAAAAATTCATCAGGATTTTCTAACTCAACCTCAAAATATTTCATTTTACATTCCCTCATTTCATTTATTGATAAATTGAGTTTGCAAAAAAGAGTGGACAATTTTTGTCTACTCTTAACCTTTAAAATAGTTTTTTTTAATCGATTTGAAGTTGCCTAAATTATTACTTATTCGGTAAAATGAAGTATTGCTTTCAACAGATTTCCTTCAACTACACTTCACTTGATTCAAACAAGGTGGGTACATTTCTATTCCCACAAACTCCTTGTCAATGGAAACAAACACGTACCCACAGGGTAAATGGAAATAGAAACTGATAATTTCTAGCTATCACTTCTACTCATTCCAAAAATTTTCTCACTCTGATACTTACCCACCATAAAGCAAAAAGCCTTGCAATCAAGGCTTTCATTATCCCTTTCGTTCAAAGGTTTCTAAGCTTTTACGAGCAGAGCGACACACTCAGCGGTTCGCTATCTCCGTTCTGTCTGCGTGCTAGCACTTGTCAATCACGGACAGCTATCGCATGGGCGGAAGTAAATGCTAATCTTCGTCGTTTTACTCCTTGACTAGCAAACTTACCGCCTCAACATGATGCGTTTGCGGAAATAGGTCCACCGGCTGGACTTTCTTCAATTCGTAGCCTAGCTCTTGGTAGAATTTGATATCACGCGCCATGGTGGCGACATTACATGAAATATAAGCGATGCGGTCTGCTCCTGTTTGGGCGCTTGCTTTGATGAAGCTTTCGGTCAAGCCCTTGCGTGGCGGGTCAACCAAGATCACGGTTGGTTGGATGCCTTCCTTGAGCCAATTTTTCATGGCATTTTCAGCTGTATCGCAGACATAGTGGGCATTGGTGATACCGTTCAATTCTGCATTCTTAATGCTATTCTCCACGGCTTCTGAAATGACCTCTACACCATAGACTTCCTTGACATGTTTAGCGACGGATAGTCCAATGGTCCCAATTCCTGAGTAGGCATCGATGACCACATCATCTTCACTTAACTCCGCAAAGTCAATAGCTGTCTGATAAAGCTTCTCTGCCATTTCTGTATTGACCTGGTAAAAGGCTGGTCCAGAGATTTGGAAATCATTGCCCAACATTTGGTCGGTAATGTAATCTTGACCATAAAGTGTACGCCATTCTTTTCCAAAAATGGCATTGGTATTCTGGTCATTAATATTTTGCATAACAGATTTGATAGCTGGGAATTGCTTGATCAGCTGCTCGATCAACTGGTCCACACGAAACACCTTAGGACGAGTGGTGACCAAAATGACCATGATTTCTCCAGAATGATGTCCTCGACGAACCACAAGGTTACGAATCAAGCCAGACTGTTCCTTCTCATCATAAGGCTTGAGGTCAAAACGACGAATCAAATCTCGAAGCGCCAAGACCACTTGATCAATGACGGGATCTTGGATATAAAAGTCTTCAATCGGCATCAAATCATGAGAGTTCTTGCGAAAGAAGCCTGTTTCGACCTGGCCATTGACCCGACGAACAGGGACTTGGGCCTTGTTGCGATATTGGACAGGATGGTCCATTCCCAAGGTCAGGGGTACTTCGATATCAGAGATTCCTGCCATTTTATATAGACTATCCTTGACCTGCTTGGCCTTGAATTTCAGTTGCTCGGGATAAGCCAGGTGCCCCAAGTCGGCGATTCCGCTTCGTAAATAGGCAAGATCCAGCTCTTCATTGCGGTGAGGCGATTTTTCTATGTACTCCTCTACTTTTCCGTAGCCGATCTTTTTGTTGACTTTAAGCACGCGCATGCGGACAACTTCTCCTGGCAGGGCATTCTCCACAAAAAAGACTAGGCCATCGACCTTAGCCACTCCTGCTCCTTCGTGGGTCAAATCGACAATCTCAACGGTTACAATTTCATTTTTCTTTAACATCGTTTTCTATCTTTCTACAAATTAAAAGGGGTGGAGTCCAAAACTCCTATCCCCTTATTATATCATCTCAGTCCCATTTGGTACAATTTCTTTTTATAAGCATCAAAATCAACGAGCAAGCCTTGGCCACCGTACATATCGTAGGCATCGACCCAATCCCCATTTTCTGGGATGGTCACTCGTTCAATTCCTTTTCCAGCACTTCCGACTAGTCCAAGTCCATTGGTCAATAGGAAGGAGAAAGGAACATTGGTAGACGTCATGGCAAAGACTTTCCCTAGGGCTTCTGATCCCGTAAAGAGTTTGGTTGGATCCTTGATCTGATGCATGATAGCGGACATGACCTCTTGCTGGCGACGGGTCCGACCAAAGTCTCCTTCATCATCCTTACGGAAACGCGAGTAATTGAGAAGGGTCCGGCCATCCATCCGTTGTTTTCCAACCTTGATGGTTTGCTGCGGAACGACACCGTCTTTCATGTTCAAATCGTCTGGTACTTCTACTTCACTGACTTTTTCGCCATCAACCGTTGAAAATTGCGCATTCATCTCGACCCCATTTGGGAAGAGGGTATCGATCGCTGTCGCAAAGGTCTTAAAATCGACCATAGCGTAATATTGGATGTCAATGTCAAAGTTGTCTTTGAGCATCTGACGCACCAATTCAGCCCCTTGGTTGTTATTTTGCTCCCCGATGGTGAAGGCCGTATTGAGCTTCTGGTCGTAGTAGCCATCATATTCAGGAATATTTTGCTGGCTCACTCCATCGATATGGACCAGTGTATCCCGCATGAAGCTGACCATCTTGATCTTGCCTTCTTTGTTATTGACATTGACCACCATGATGGAGTCTGTCCGTGTCTCATCTGACTTCTCACCGATCCGACCATCTGTCCCCAAAATCAGGATATTGACCCCATCTCGCGACTTCTTGCCGTTAAATTTCTCAACGACAGCCGGTTTGGCATCTGGACCTGTCGGCTTGCTGTTGAGACCTTTCACAAACATGAAGACCATGCCGCCAATAATGAGCAAGAAAAAGAGAGCAAGCCACTTGAGGATCCGCTTGACGCGGATCTTTTTCCGTGGTTTCTTAGGTATATCGCTCGTCGCAGCAACTGCTTTTTTCTTAGACTTTTTGCTACGTGATTGGTAAACAGGGAGATCCCCAATCGGTTCAGCAATCTCACCTTGCACTTCTTCTGTAGCGTCTACCTCAGGTTGAAGGGCTTCTGCTTCCTCATAAGCTCCTTGGCTCTTCTTGAGCAGGTAATTGTATTCTAGTTGTTCTCGTTCATTCAAATAATGAAAATTTGAGTATAAGTACTCTAATCGCTTTCGCTCGTGGTGAGATAGAAAGTTGGATTCGTTACTCATCTTTTCTCCATTCCGTTATCTTTTAAGGTATAGACCTGATACTGACCCAAGACTTTTGTCTGAATGCCCAAACTGTCTAATTCTTGATAGGCAAATTGCAAAAGATCAGGCGCTTCGTTTAGGAGGTCAATAATGAAAAAGTATTCTCCTAAAGCTGTTTTTAGGGGTCGACTTTCAATCTTGGTTAAATTGATCCCCCGCCAAGCAAAGGTTGACAAGCCTTTATAGAGGGCTCCTGCCAAGTTACTTGGCAAAGTCAAGGCCAAGCTAACTTTTTGAAGGGCCGGACTTAAAGTTTTTGAGATCGCTGGCTCTGTTGCCCCTAAAATCCAAAAACGTGTATAATTGTCCTCGATTTCTTGGATGTCTTTGGCCTGGACTTCCAAGCCATACTCACTGGCTGCTGCCAGAGGGGCAATCGCTGCAATTTCCAAGTCTGGATGCTCTGCTACATAGCGAGCCGCATAAGCTGTTGAAGCCGTCATTTCCATGGCCACATCCGGATAATGGGCCCTTAGAAAAGCCTTCCCTTGGGCCAAGGCCTGTGGATGCGAATAGACCGTTCGAATGGGGCGGTCTTTTTTAGCCACCAAGAGCTGTTGCTTGATGGGATAGACCACTTCTGCAACGGCCTGAATGGTCCCTTGATGAAAGAGGTAATCAATGGTCTCATGGACACTACCTTCAATCGAGTTTTCAACTGGGACAACCGCAAAATCGATCTCGTGATTCTCATAAGCCTTGATGACATCTGTGATCGTCCGATAGGCAATGCGTTCAGAAGTTGGAAAGCTATGAGTCGCCACATCATGGGTAAAAGATCCCTTGGGACCAAGATAGCCTACAAGCATCGAATGATCTCCGCAATTTCTTCAGGTGTTTTGTCCTCGACATCCACAATATGGGTAGCAATATCCTCATACAAAGGCAAACGTCCATCAAAAATCTTTTTGAATTCTTCTTTGGTGTGGTTCAAAAAGACGGGGCGTTGCATGGCTTTGTCATTTTGAATGCGGCTGTACAAGGTTTCAAAATCTACCCGCAGATAAATGTTGTGAGGATTTTTTTCCAAGAGTGCACGGTTATGAGGGTTGACCACAATCCCACCTCCAGGGGAGATGATGGCCGATTCATTTTCCAATAAACGCTCCAGCATTTCAGCCTCGCGACGACGAAAGGCAGCTTCTCCTTCCACTTCGAAATAGTCATTGATTGACATACCGATCTCTTCAACAATTAATTCATCCATATCATGGAACTTTGGATCAAGAATGCGACCAACGGTCGTTTTACCTGTTCCCATAAAACCAAGTAAAATTTTAGCCATGCAGTAAGGTCTCCAAATCTTCAAAAAAACTAGGGTAACTGGTGTTGATGGCCTCTGCCCGATCCAACACCACATTTCCATCTCTCACCAATAAGGCAGCAATGGCAGCCATCATCCCAATCCGGTGATCACCAAAGGTCTCTAAGTCTGCTCCATGTAGGGGTGTCGGTCCAGTGATGATCATGCCGTCTTCCGTTGGCACGACATTAGCTCCCATGGCATTGAGGCTATCTGCTACGACCTGGATGCGGTCCGTTTCTTTCACACGAAGCTCTTCAGCATCCGCAATCACGGTCTGACCATTTGCTTGTGTCGCTAGTAAAGCAATAATCGGCAATTCATCAATCAAGCGTGGAATCAACTCCCCATCAATCCGAATTCCTTTTAAAGACGAAGTCTTGACAGTGAGACTCGCAGAAACCGCTTTTTCATCGCGATCGTCAATGGTGAGATCTCCCCCCATTTCCTGGATCACATCGAGAATCCCTGTCCGCGTTTGGTTGATGCCAACATTTTCAATCTTGATCACACTCTCTGGAAGAATGAGGCCAGCCACTAACCAAAAGGCCCCACTGGAAATATCTCCAGGAACAATGACTGTTTGACCTTTGAACTCTTGTCCACCCTGGATGTGGATAGTTTTTCCGTCTACCTGGATCTCCCCACCAAATTGGCGAATCATATCCTCTGTATGGTCACGGGTCTTTTCCTTCTCGATAATCGTCGATTCACCCTCAGCCTGTAGAGCAGCAAAGATAAGAGCCGACTTGACTTGAGCCGATGCGACTGGCAAACGGTAATGAATCGGTTGTAGCTGATGGGTTCCTTTTTCATGCAAAGGCGGGCAATCACGCTCTCCCTGACCAGCAATTTCTACTCCCATCTGACACAGTGGAAGAGCGACACGATCCATAGGCCGTTTTGAAAGACTATCGTCTCCGACCATGGTCACTGAAAAATCCTGGCCCGCTAGGACACCTGATATCAAACGAATAGAAGTCCCTGAATTACCCATATCAAGGGGAGCGGTCGGAGCTTGAAGACCCTGAAAGCCTACCCCTTGAATCCGAATCACATCCCCGTCATCCTGGATGGAGACTCCTAAATCTCGAAACACCTGGATTGTAGAGAGCACATCTTCGCCTCGCAAGATATCATAGACCTTGGTTTCACCTGTTGCGAGACTCCCAAAAATAATGGATCGGTGACTAATGGATTTATCACCAGGCACACGAATGGTGCCCCTGAGACCCTTGCTATTGGTTCTTAATTTCATTGCCTTCTCCAGATGCTTTTCCTCATATTCTATCATAATTAAGGTATGAATTCAATTTTTGATCAAAAATTTGGAACAAAAAACGAATGTTTCCTAGCTTTTTTTGAGCTTCTTTTCTTCTACTGGCGAACGAAAATACCAGAGTTGAAATTATAACTCTGGTAGCATTCCTATTTGTATAAATCTTGAATTGGCTCAAAGATGATCTTTTCGAGATCCGCAAGATAAATAGATAATTGTTGTTGTTTGGTGAAAAATTCATTCACAATCGGACTTGCTTGGATTTTTTCCATATAATCCTTCATTTCTTGTTGCACAGCTTCTGTTGGAAGTTGACCGGATTGCATCAAGCCTTGCAGTTGATTTTGAAAAGCGACGTATTCGTCAAACAAGGTTTTCGCTTCTGGATTTGCCTCGATCGCTTGCTTGCTTTCTACAACAGCCTTGTATTCAGGAAGGTCTCGCAGGGTCCGAGAGAGTTCATTTGCTACATCATAAATATTTGCCATTTTCTAGGCTCCTTTACTGATAAGATACTTCTATTATACTGCTTTTCCTTCAATATTCCTAAAATGAAGCAGGGATTTTGACGCAAATCCTTCTTTAGACCTAGCGAGCAAGGACAGTATAAGACGTCGCCTGGCTGATCAATGTTTGAGCCCGCTCTTGATCCTCTGCATTTTTAAAGGTCAGCTGCAAAATCCCGTGGATATCTTCACGATTCTCTTCATTGATGTGAATATTAACCAAGGAAATCCCTTGTAGAAGTTGTAAGATTTCGAGGATCACACCTTCCTTATCAGGAACATCGATAAAGAGATCATAGGCACTATCGCGTCCAGCACGCTGATGGATCTGCATTTCTTTTCGGTGCTTCCGCCCTTCTTGGAAAAAAGACCAAATGGCCTCCTCGTTATCTGCTTGGATGGTTTCAGCCACTTGATCCAAACGCTCTTTGAAATCTGCAATCCGTTCTAATATCGCTTGAGGGTTGGACAAGAGAATAGAAGTCCACATGCCTGGCTCACTTTCCGCAATCCGTGTCATATCCCGAAAGCCACCAGCTGCAAAACGTCGGGTCATTTCATGCTCTTCTCCATAAGCTACGGCCTGCTCGACCAAGGTCGATGCTAAAATATGAGGAAAATGACTGATCTGGGAGGTTACCCGATCGTGTTCCTCGGCATCGATTTCGATAAAGCGGGATCCCAATCCACTCAGAAGCTCTTTCAACTCTTCCATGGCACTTCCTGTGGTCAAGCTGGAAGGGGTAAAAATATAATAAGCGTTTTCAAATAAGGTGGCATCCGCTGAAGCTGCACCTGTCTTATGACTACCAGCCATGGGATGCCCTCCCACAAAGCGCACGGCCTTATCTTTAAACACCTTTTCAGCTTGTGCGACAATTGCTGCCTTGGTAGAGCCTGCATCTGTCACTAGTACCTGGTTCTTCAAATTCAGGCCAGCTAAGGTTTCTAAGTAAGACTTGGTTTGCTTAATCGGAAGCGCTAAAATAATGATATCTGCTAAAGGGGCAAAGGCTGCGAAATCATCCGTCACCTGATCCACCATTCCTCTTTCAAGGGCGATGGTTCGAGAGGCTTCACTACGATTGTAACCAAGAATGGTCACATTTGGGTGGGCCCTTTTAATCCCTAGCGCGAGGGAAGCACCAATCAAGCCCAACCCTGCAATATAGACAACTTTCTTCTCCAAAGGAAAACTCTTTCTCTTAAAAATTCTTAGTAAAGTCCCGGTGCTTAGCAACGGCCTCTTTCAATTCTTCCATGTTATCGGATGAGAATTTTTCAAGCACTTCTGTAGCAAGGACCGTTGCGACCACTGCTTCCATCACGACACCTGCAGCTGGTAGAGCTGTTGGATCGCTACGCTCAACTGTTGCCTTATAAGGCTCATGGGTTTCGATATCCACACTCATCAAGGGTTTGTAAAGCGTTGGAATAGGCTTCATCACGCCACGAACCAGAATCGGCTCTCCGTTAGTCATGCCCCCTTCAAAACCACCAAGATTATTAGTACGACGGGTATAGCCAGCTTCTTCAGACCAGACGATTTCATCCATGACTTGACTACCTTTTAGGCGGCCTGCTTCAAAACCAAGACCGAACTCAACTCCCTTAAAGGCATTGATAGAGACCACTCCTTGAGCAATTTTGGCATCCAATTTCTTGTCCCATTGCACGTAGGATCCTAGCCCAACAGGAACACCGCCAACTAGGGTCTCCACAATTCCCCCGATGGTATCACCATCTTTTTTCACCTGGTCAATGTAAGACTTAACGGCTTCTTCTTGTTCTGGGACAACAATCGAAACTTCCGACTTAGATGCCTTTTCCTTGATTTCTGAAACGGTTAGATTCTCGGGAATTGCAATCTCGATTCCCCCAAAATTGACAATGTGGCTGGCCACTTCCACGTCAATCTCTTCTAAAATCCGTTTAGCAACCGCACCAACGGCTACGCGCATGGTCGTCTCACGGGCAGAAGAACGTTCGAGCGAATTACGGAGATCGTCAAAACGGTATTTGATTCCTCCGACTAGGTCAGCATGGCCAGGACGCGGTTTAGTAATCTTGCGCAAATCTTTCTTTTTCTCTTCGACCGGTGCTACATTCATGATTTCCAGCCATTTTTGGTGATCCAGATTGGTCACATTCAGAGTAATCGGACCTCCTATAGTCAAGCCATGACGGACCCCTGATGTGATCTCAACACGGTCACTCTCGATTTTCATCCGAGCACCACGACCATAGCCACCTTGTCGACGTTTGAGCTCTTTATTAATATCCTCTTCAGATAAAGGAAGGCCTGCCGGAACCCCCTCGATGATGGCTGTTAGTCGAGGTCCATGGGACTCTCCTGCTGTTAAATATCTCATACGACCTTATTCCTTTCTTTCTAAAAAGTCCTTCATTTCTTGAAGAGGGATTTGATGAATCGCTGCTTGCCCCAACTCTGGAACAATGACTAATTTCAAGCTAGTCCCACGCGCTTTTTTGTCATGGGTCAAGGCTTGATAAAGGGCTTCTTTATCCCAGTTCTCATAGGTCACCGGAAGGCCAAATTTCCGGCACATTTCTTCAATTTTTTGAGTGATTCCTTTTGGCATCAGGCCCTTTTCTTCTGCAACTCGGGACAGCTGCACCATACCCATACTGACAGCTTCTCCATGCATAACCTGCCCATAACCAGCTGTCGCTTCAATGGCATGCCCAATGGTATGCCCAAAATTGAGATACAGTCGAATACCATTGTCCAGCTCATCTGCCACAACATGGTCTCGCTTGACCAGACAAGAATGAGAAATGATGCTCTCTGCATGCTCTAAAATACTCTGGACAGAACCATCCATGGCTTCCAATTCTTCCCAGAGTTCAGTATCTTGGATGAGGCCGTACTTGATGACTTCGCCCATCCCCTCGATCAATTCACGTTGCCCCAAAGTGCTCAACACTTCAGGATCAATAAACACACCATCTGGTTGAGCAAAGGTCCCTACCATGTTTTTAGCAAGTGTTGTGTTGACTCCAGTCTTTCCACCGATAGAAGAGTCCACCTGTGCGGTTAAGCTAGTCGGAATCTGAACAAAGGAAATTCCCCGCATATAGGTAGAGGCCGCAAAGCCAGCTAAATCACCAACTACGCCACCACCAAGAGCGACGATTCCATCACTACGTGTCATACCCTGGGTAGCTAGAAAGTCATAAACTTTTGAAACAGTGGTTAGATTCTTACTAGCTTCCCCTTGAAGAAACTCAAAGCGCACCACTTGAAAACCAGCTTTCTCAAGGCTCTTCTCTACGATAGAGGCATATAGCTTAGCCACGCGGTTATCGGAAATAATGGCGACTTTTTTATCGCCCCAAAGAGTGCGCAACCAATCTCCAACCTGGTTGAGACCACCTCTTTCAATCACAATATCATAGGAATGTCCTGGAATAGGTACCGATACGTTCATAGCAATCTCCTTCGCGTTTTTCTTTGATTCTATCTTATCATGAAATAGGGCACATGTCTCAATCAAAATGAAAAAGAGACTAGAGCAAGACTGTTTTTTAAAAATCAGTTCCTGTTCTAATCTCATAAAGCTTTTTCAATAGGGAAAGGTAAAACTCTCTCTTAGTCACATACAAATTGACGATATTCTGTTGTCAATGCTTCCCATACAGACTCTGTAGGAAATACTTTCCCAGTCATTAATTCAAAGGCTGCTTCAGCTTGATAAAAGAGCATTCCCAGCCCATTTACCCTCTGGTTTCCTTGATTCACTGCTAATTGCAGAAAGGGGGTCACTGCCGGATAGTAGGCCATCTCTACGATTAAGGCATGTAGGGGAAAGGTCAAGTAACTCGCTATCGGAAGAGAATGACCATCCATGCCTACACCAGTGGCATTTAAGATGAGATCGGCTTGATTAAAAGAGTTTTGAACATCTTCATCTTTCTCAATCGCATACAATTCTATCAAGAAATCAAAGCCATCTTCAATCAACTGAACTATTGAACGATAATGAACCAATCTCTCCTCTCTCACAAAGACAAGGATACGTTTTACACCTAGATGAATCGCCTGTGCAATAATCGCTAAAGCTGCACCACCTGCGCCTAAGAGAACCATTGTTTTTCCCTTAATGGAGAAAGCAGGAGGCAAACTACGAAAGAAACCAATTCCATCCGTATTGTAGCCTTTAAGCTTGCCATCGCGGTGAACAATGGTATTGACAGAACCGATCTTTAGGGCCATCCCATCTACTTCATCTAAGTAAGGAAAGACCTTCTGCTTAAAAGGCATGGAAATATTGGCGCCAATCATATCTAACTTGCGAATTTGGCTGATGGTGCTTTCTAAGTCTTCTTCAGCAATATCCCAAGCTAGATAAGCAGCATTGGTCGCTGTTAATTCATAGGCTAGATTATGGATGAAAGGAGAGATACTATGACGAATGGGATGGGCAATGACTGCTGCCATCCGAGTATATCCGTCAATCTTCATTCAATAACTCCCGAATTCTTCTCATATTTTCAAGGGGAATTTGACCTGGGGCACTTTCATCTCCGACTCTAGCATAAGACCAGGAAGAACCTGTCAAATCAGCTGTCAAGCGCGAAATCTTCCCGACCTTGCCCATGGAAATGGTTACATATTCTTGCTCAGGATTCAGCGTCTTGAAACCACGCGTATAATTCATCAAGTCAAGAACATCTTGTTCATTGTGGGCCATAACGGATACCTTGACCAATTTTGGAGAAAAGCTGGTCAATTCCGATAAGATCTCCATCATATTTTCCGGTGTCTCTTGGAAATTGTGATAGCTGAGAACAAGATTTGAAAATTCCAACATTTCTTCAAAGACTTCACGGTGACTATAATACTCGAAATCGATATAATCCGGATGATAGATGGATTGAATATCTTTCAGGATTCCAACATATTCCTCGTTGGTCAGCTCCATCTCTCCACCTTCAGCTCGAGTCCGCAAGGTGAATAAAATTTCGCGTCCAGCAAATTTTTCAAAAACTGCAGGAGCGACGGTTAAGATCTCGCTTTTTTCTAAAAAGTCCGCACGCCACTCAATAACATCTGCATCCTCGTAACGCGAACTATCTAGTTGTTGCGCCTCTTCTAAGGAGCGAGGCATAATCGAAACAACTAATTTCATACATCCACCCTAATCGTAAATACTTTTAAGTAATTACTACTTTCTTCTTTCTTGTTCCATCGAAAATCTCCCGGAAGTCCGTATTCCGCTAGATAGCGATGCTTACGGCCTTGAAATCCCTTTTCGATTTGTTTTTTAAATTTTTCTTTGGTCACATTTGCCGCATTGGTACTGAGAATCAAGATCCCACCTGGATTTAAAATCTCGAGTGCCTCGCTGACCAATCGATGGTAATCTTTAGCGACTGAAAATGTCCGTTTTTTATTCCGCGCAAAGCTAGGCGGATCAAGCACGATCACATCATAGCTTAGGTCATGGCGTTTGGCATATTTGTAATAGTCAAAGACATCCATCACGACAAAACGATGAGCATCCAGCGCCAAGCCATTTGCCACAAAATGCGCTTCTGATAATTCTCTACTTCTCTTAGCCAGATCGACCGATGTTGTCTCAACTGCTCCACCCATGGCAGCTGCAACAGAAAAAGCAGCTGTATAAGAGAACATATTGAGCAAGAACTTACCAGCAGCAAGCCCCTCAACTAAACTTCCTCGGACTTCATGCTGGTCCAAAAAGATCCCCGTCATCAAGCCATCATTGAGAAAGACTTGGTAAGAGACCCCATTCTCAAGAATCAAAAATTCTTGCGGAGCTTCTTCTCCATAGACATGAGCCGATTCATAGTCCAAGCCTTTAAAGCGAATCTTTTCATAGCCGCCTCGGACTTCTGGAAAAGCTTCTTGAAAAGCCTCTAGAATGGTTTCCTTGATCTGAAATACGAAGGGATTGTACCAAGAAAAGACAACAAACTCACCATATAAGTCAACCGTGAAACCACCAAAACCATCTCCCTCTTGGTTAAAGAGACGAAAGGCTGTCGTCGTTGCATCCGCATAATAAGAACGACGGTATTGCTTAGCTTTGACGAAAAGCTTTTTAAAAAAGTCTTGATCAAAAGCGACCAACTCTTGCGAAACAAACCATCCAATCCCTTTATTTTGTTCAGATAAGTATCCGACTCCGAGGGATTGTCCATCTCCTGAAAGTAATTGAACCGCTTGATCCAAAGCAGGAAGTGAGTCAAAATCTTGCTTTTCAAGAAGAGATTGCCCTTGTTTGATTTTTGTTGCGACTTGGCGACTGACTGTGAGTTTTTTCATACCCTCTATTATAGCAAAAGTCTGCAGTTTTCACAAAGAGAGGCTTTATTTACTGGAACTTTTTTTACCATTTTATCCTAGCTCTCATCATTTAGCTTCAAATGATATAAAATGCCGGATCTTTCTTATTTCTTTCCTCTCCTTTACAGTCATTTTTTTCTTTCTCCATAAAATTGTGGTATACTTGTATATGAAAATTTTTAGGAAATAAGACAAGGAAGTAACATTTTGTGAAAAAAATTACGAATTCGATACTCAATTTCATGAGTACCAGACTAGGATTTGTCTTGACCCTTCTGTTGCTCTACTGGTTCAAAACCATGTGGGCCTATTCAGTTGATTTTAATTTAGACATTCAGGGACCCTATCAGATTTTTCTAGCAGTGATCAACCCATTGCCGATCAGTCTGCTCTTCATCGGTCTAGCACTTTATATCAAACGAACCAAGCTCTTTTATAGTTTGGCCTTTGGGATCTACCTTCTCTTATTTATTTGGTTGATTTCCAACTCCATCTATTATCGAGAGTTTACAGACTTCGTAACGGTCAATACCATGTTGGCTTCCAGCAAGGTTTCTGCCGGTCTCGGAGCTGCTGCTTTAGAATTGTTCCGCCCTTGGGATGTGATCTACATTCTAGATTTCCCCATTCTAGCTTTCTTCTTCTTTAAGAAATGGATTCGAATGGACAATCGTCCCTTCAATAAACGCGCTAGTTTTGCGGTTACATCCTTATCAGCTATGCTCTTTTCGGCCAACCTTTTCCTTGCAGAAATTGACCGACCTGAGCTATTGACTCGTGGGTTCTCAAACTACTATGTCGTTCGTGCCCTAGGCTTACCAGCCTTTCTAGGTTACAGTGCTAACCAGACCTATGCTGCCAACAAAGAACGTTCCAAAGCCTCCGAAGCAGATTTAAAACCGGTGGAAGAATATATCCAACAGCATTATGCCAAGCCTAATCCTGAGTACTTTGGAATGGCCAAAGGCCGTAATGTCATCTACATTCACTTGGAAAGTTTCCAACAATTCTTGATCGATTACAAGTTGAAAGTAGACGATAAAGAATATGAAGTGACACCTTTCTTAAACTCACTTTACCACTCGAAAGAAACCTTTGCCTTTTCAAACGTCTTTAACCAAGTCAAGGCAGGGAAAACGTCTGATGCTGAGACCATGATTGAAACAGGCCTCTTCGGACTCAACCAAGGTTCCTTTATGGTGAACTATGGTGGAACCAATACCCAACAGGCTGCACCATTTATTCTTTCAAAAAATGGGTACAACTCGAGCGCTGTTTTCCACGGGAATGCTGGAAGTTTCTGGAATCGAAATACCGCCTATAAACAATGGGGCTACAATTACTTCTTTGATGCCAGCTACTTCACCAAACAAAACAGCAGCAATTCCTTCCAGTATGGTCTTAATGACAAATACATGCTCAAGGATTCCATTAAATACCTTGAAAGATTGCAACAGCCTTTCTATACGAAGTTCATTACGGTTTCAAACCATTATCCTTATACGACCAGCTTGTCAGGAGATGATCTCGGCTTCCCTCTAGCTAAGACTCAGGACGAAACCATTAATGGCTATTTTGCGACCGCTAACTATCTAGATTCTTCGATCAAAGCCTTCTTTGATTACCTGAAAGAATCTGGTCTTTACAAAAATTCCATCATCGTTCTCTATGGGGACCACTACGGAATTTCAAACTCCCGCAACCCAGCTCTTGCTCCTCTACTTGGTAAGAACTCTGAAACGTGGTCAAGCTATGACAATGCCATGTTGCAACGCGTACCTTATATGGTAGTCATTCCAGGTATGGATAAGGGTGGCATCATTGATACCTATGGTGGTGAAATTGATATGCTCCCAACCTTGGAACATTTGCTAGGTATTGAATCCAACAAATTCCTCCAAGTTGGTCAAGATATGCTCTCACCAGATCATGATCAAATCGTCGCCTTCCGCTCTGCTAACTACTTTGTAACTCCTGAGTATACAAGCTATAGTGGCCGGACCTACTATACAAAAACAGGTGAGGAAATCACGAACCCAGACGAAAAAACCAAGGAAGAACTGGACAAGATTAGGGAAGCTGCTAACCTTCAATTGAAGATTAGTGATAGCATCCAGACCGGTGATCTCCTTCGCTTCTTCAAGGGCAATGATCTTGGA
The DNA here is from genome assembly GCF_037890265.1 of Streptococcus sp. HCA-5024. Lineage (NCBI taxonomy): Bacteria > Bacillati > Bacillota > Bacilli > Lactobacillales > Streptococcaceae > Streptococcus > Streptococcus sp. HCA-5024. Next base: position 335,174 of record NZ_JBBKBR010000002.1, on the reverse strand, counting down.
AAAGTCAATCCAGAAGATTATTCCTACACCAATTCCTTCAAGGCATTGAAGAAGATTGAAAAGGAAAAAGGTGACAAATCAACCAGCCTTTATAACCAACGTGGCAACCAGTCCACAGTTGATCTCTTCAAGGCACCAACTTATAAAGAATTGCACCCAGAAGACGATAGTTCTTCCTCAACAGAGACCAGTAGCAGTTCTTCTAAATAAAAAGAATCCCTGAGTAAAAACTCAGGGGTTTTGCGATTTCTTAAAGAAGTATCATACCTTACTTTTATCTAAGACTTCAAAAATAGAAGCTGTTAAATTCTCCACATAGAAGGGACGTTTATGGCGACTATTACCAACCATTAATTTCAATTTATCTGAATTTTGGAGGTAATATGGAAGCCCGCTGGCGTTGAAGATGACCAAGTACTTCTTGTCTCCTGTTAGTTCAAATATCAGAAGTCCACTACAATCAGTTGCAGATTGGATAAAGACTTGTTGGTAGATTTTATCATAGCTTTCAAGCCCTAAGACAGGAAGACTTGTCTTCAAATTGATCAAGCTTCGGATATAGGCAATTGATTCCTTGTTTTGACTGACCAGATCCCAGTTGACCTGATTCACAAAATCTGGAGCATTGTAGGAATTCATGGCCCGTTCACGATCCAAAGGAGTGATTTCTCCATCAGGACCTGTCGCTACCAATTTGGTCCTCATGAACTCTTGACCCAATTGCATAAAGGTCATGCCCTGAAAGAGCAGATTCATGGCCGTAGCCAACTCTGAGCGCTTGACCAATCCTGCTACTTTTTCATTCGGATGAAGAGTCTGAAGCAAGTCATAGAGATTATAATTGTCATGAGCCTCCACATAATTCAAGACCTGATTGGGACTTAAATAATTGCCAAGCTCTGCACTACCTAAAACAGCACGCGCAACGATATACTCTGTTGATTTTCTGCTGACGAAGCCACGTTTGATGGAACCATAAACCTCAGCCCCTTTAATGGCATCGCGCTCCGTATCATTAAAGAATCCAATTCGTGGCAATTGCGCTGCATTGTCTTTCTTAGCCTTGTCTTCTGGTGCGAGACCGGTTCCCATGTCCCAGCCTTCTCCGTAAAGAAGAATCCGAGGATCCAGAGCGTCCATTGCCTCCCGAATAGCATTCATCGTCCTTACATCGTGAATGCCCATCAAATCAAATCGGAAGCCATCGATCTGGTACTCTTTGACCCAATGCGTGAGGGAATCAATCATGTACTTGCGGTACATTTCATGCTCACTAGCCGTTTCATTCCCAACACCTGTCCCATTTTGGAAGCGACCATCTGGCTCCATCCGGTAATAATAATCGGGTACTGTATTTTGGAAAGGACCATGTTCGGTCGAGTAGATATGATTGTAGACCACATCCATGACCACAGAAATTCCTGCCTCATGATAAGCTCGGATCATAGTTTTGAGCTCTTTCATGGTTTGTTTCGGATTGGATGGATCCGTTGAAAAACTGGTTTCTGGTGCAGAATAATTCTGAACGTCGTAACCCCAATTGTAGGTCACACGGCCTTCTTCGTCGTACTGTTTAAAACGATCAGAGATGGGCTGCAGTTGCACGACATTGACCCCTAACTGACGGATATAATCAAAGGCAGTTGCATCACCATGGCTATTGACGGTTCCTTCTTGGCAAGCCCCCAGATAGGTCCCACGCAAAGACTCGTCCACACCTGATGTCGGTGACTTGGTCAAATCCCGAAGGTGCATCTCATAGATCACTGCTTGACATGGATTGTCCAAGCGCCAAGGAGTCGCATCTGCACCTTTTTTAGTGCCCCAATCAAACTGACGATCTGCCCTTGAAAGAATGGCTGAGCGCATCCCGTCGGCTGTCGTTGCAATGCTATAAGGATCGCGCGTTACTTGAGTATGGTGTTCAAAATGCACACGATATTGATAGGCCATGCCACTTAAATTTCCTAGAAAATCTAAAATCCAAACACCATGGGTATTTTCTGGGTGGTAGCTAGACTCTTGTTTGCCACGCGTCATCGGAATACTCTTCCAAACAGGTGCATCCAGCTCAGTTGATTGATAAAGCAACAATTCAACTTTCTTAGCCGTTGGTGCCCATAGTTTAAAACAATGCTCCCCTTCTTCCTCCCGATGACCGAGCCAGCCTTGATACGCCCATTTAGCATCAAACTCTCTAGGGTGCATCGCCATATCGTAGGCATGAGGCTGACGATGGCTGTATGCATGACTCGTCAAAGCAGCTTGCAAAGAATAATAGACTGTATCGTCTCCATCAAGAATCCACACTTCTCGAACATGCCCTTCTGGTAAGAGTTCGATTTCAAAATCACGGGTCTTGGTGAGCCAATCCCCTTCTTTAACCAGGACATGGCCCCGGTTCAAGGCATGCTCACTCTCGTATACCAGATTTCCCTCCACTCCAAAATAATCCAACTTGGAGAAAGAGACTGATTTTCCTTCTACTTGATCCTGCCACTGCCACATATCATAGGCAAAATAATTTCCTTTTTGCTTATGAAAATGAAGCTTTACATGGTATTGTCGCATAACATTTTCCTATTTCCAATTTAATACCGAAGGAACCATCCGCTTGTAAAACACGTAATGGACTCCAACTATTTGTTTTTATTCTTCAGATGGGTGAACCAAAGCATCGTTGTTGATTTCATCAATATTTGCAAAGAATTCCAAGTGATTATGGAAGACTTCCAATTCAACCGGCGTATCTCCCCCGTATTCCCCATCTAGATTGATGCGGAATGGTTGAGCATTTTTCCCTAGCATTTCGATCGTCAACTTCTTGGTCTTGAGATATTCTACATTTTCATCGTGCACATGCTTGCCTCCATTAATGGCCTGAATCATCAAGGACAACATGTTAAAGAGCTTAGCAGTTTTTACGATAATCAAGGTAAAGTTCCCATCATCAAGCTTAGCATCTGGTGCGACACTTTCAAAGCCAGCAATCGAGTTGGTCAAAGCCACAAAAATCATAGACGCTGGCCCTTCAAAGACACCATTGTCGTGCTCAATCCGCACCTTACGAGCCTTGTTTCGCGGCAACATTTTAGCTGCTTCAGCCACATAGGCAAAGTAACCCAAGCGAGATTTAACACTACTTGGAACACTGAAGGTCAATTCTGTCATGGTTCCTGCTGCAGCAATATTGATGAAATACTTGCTGCCATAGGCACGACCAATATCCATCTGAATGGTTTGATTCTTTTCGATAATGCGAGCAGCCGCCACAGGATCTCCCATCGGGATCTTCAAGGCACGCGCATAGTCATTGGTTGTACCGGTCGGGATAAAGGCCATCTGCGGACGATTTTCCAGACCTGCAACCCCATTGACCACTTCGTTAATCGTACCATCTCCACCAGCAGCAATGATTAAATCAAAGCCTGCTTTAGCGGCTCTTTCTGCCTCATTTTGGGCAGAAAATGGTTCTGGAGTCGTTTGATAAGCGCTGGTTTCATAGCCCACGTCTTCGAGTACGTCCAAGACTTCCGCAATATTTTTCTTGATAATTTCTTGCCCAGAGGTCGGATTATAAATTAAACGGGCTTTTTTGATTCGTTCTACCATAAAGATCCTCTATAAACTTTCAAGCCAGGCCTCATCTTCTACCTGGATTCCTAATTCTTGTGCTTTGGTTAACTTGCTACCAGCGTCACTACCTGCAACGACCAAATCTGTTTTTTTGGAAACCGATCCAGTTACCTTAGCGCCCAGACTTTCTAATTTTGCCTTTGCTTCTGAACGTGTGAGTCGCTCTAGCTTCCCAGTCAAAACGACTGTCATTCCTGATAGGGCTGCATCAGCAGCGACTTTCTCACCAAGATAAGCCATATTGACACCAGCTTCTTTAAGCTCTTGCAATAGGCGCTTGGATCCTTCTTGTGCAAAATAAGACTTGAGGCTTTCAGCCACGACCATACCGAGACTATCAATACCTGCAATCCGTTCTGGATCAGCTGTAGCCAGTTGATCGAGGTCATGGAATTCTTGGAGTAAGATTTGACTGACCTTGCTTCCGACATGGCGGATCCCCAAACCAAAGAGTAATTTCTCAGCTGAGTTCTCTTTTGAAGCTTGAATGGCTTCATAGAGTTTTTCAGCAGATTTTTCTTTAAAGCCTTCCAAGGTCAATAGGTCCTCGACTGTCAGACGATAGATCCCAGCTACATCCTCTACCAACTGTGCTGCGAAGAGTTTCTCTACGACAGCTGGACCCAAGCCTGTGATATTCATAGCATCCCGACTTGCAAAGTGGTTCAATCCTTCCTTGATCTGCGCTGGACAGAGTGGATTGATACAGCGAAGGGCCACCTCATCCTCAAAATGAAGCAACTCACTCTGGCAGCTCGGACAATGAGTTGGAATGGCTAATGCTTGATCAGAGACTCGCTTATCTTTAACAACACGCAAGACCGCAGGAATGATATCACCAGCCTTGTAGACAATGACGGTATCATCCTGATGAATATCTTTTTCGGCAATATAGTCCACATTGTGTAAGGTTGCCCGACTAACAGTGGTTCCGGCTAGCTGGACTGGAGTTAGATTGGCAGTTGGCGTCACGACTCCGGTCCGTCCAACCGTCCAATCGACTGATAAAATTTTTGCTTCTTTTTCTTCAGCTGGAAACTTATAGGCGACAGCCCATTTAGGAGCTTTTACGGTAAAGCCTAGTTCTTCTTGAACAGCTAGGTCATTGACCTTGATGACGATCCCATCGATATCGTAGGGAAGATCCTCTCGAAGCTGAGCTACTTTTTGGATGAAGTCCCAAATTTGCTCCATATCCTCAGCCAGCACTCGCTCTTGGTTCACGACAAAGCCTAAGCGGGCTAATTTCTCAAGCACGCCTTCCTGACTGCTTTGATCAGTTGGACTCACTTCTTGATACAAGAAGGTTGCGAGATTTCGCTTGGCCACGATTTTCGTATCCAATTGGCGAAGCGTTCCTGCAGCAGCATTCCGCGGATTAGCAAACTCCGGCTCGCCGTTTTCTTGACGGATCTGATTGACCCGATCAAAGGAAGCCTGTGGCATATAGCACTCGCCTCGAACCGTGATGTTCACTGGCTCTGGTAACACCAAAGGAATATCCTTGACCCGCTTGAGGTTCTCTGTAATATCCTCACCGACAGAACCATCCCCACGTGTCGCTCCTGTTACAAGGACACCATTTTCATAGGTGAGGGAAATGGACAAGCCATCGATTTTCAGCTCACATACATAGCTGATAGAAGGAAATTCCTTACGGACACGCTGATCAAAGGCTTCTAATTCTTCACGCGAAAAAGCATCCTGCAAACTATAAAGGGGATACTGGTGCTGGTATTTGGTAAAGCCTTTTAAAACCACCCCACCTACACGGTGAGTTGGACTCTCTGGTAAGATCTCATCAGGATGAGCGGTTTCTAGTTCCACCAACTCCCGATATAATTGATCATATTCACTATCTGAAACAGATGGAGCGTCTTTTGTGTAATACTCGTAAGCATATCGATTGAGTAATTCCACTAATTCTTTCATTCTGGTTTTCATGTTCTTATTTTATCATAAAATCTTAATTTAGCCTTGAATTTACTGCATTCTTAGCATTAAAAAAAGGGGCTGGGACAAAAGTCCTAGCCTCTCAATTATTTTTAGATTGTCGAGCAAGACGCAGTGGTTGAGTGGGCTCTACTACGCTGATTTCATCAGCTTTTACAGCCCTACTCAACTGTGCGGAGGTGAGACGACGAAATCGAATTCTAAGGAATTACCGATTTCTGTCCCACTCTCTTCTTATTTTGTAAAATCGATCCGTTTAGAAAGTTGATTGATCACAATCGCTCCAAAAATCAAGGATGCGAATTCACCCAATCCCATAGTCAACCAGTTATAGAAGAATGGTTGGCCTTGAAGGTAGTATAGTTCCAAGGCAATCGTAAACATGGAGATGGAAAAGAAAATCGCAAACAAGAAATGGTCCAAGCGAATAAGACCGTCAAACAAGAACTTGTTTTTGAATCGACCAAATAGAATGAGTCCAAGTCCTAAGAAGACAAAGGTTGAACCTCCACCGACAAAGACATCGATCCATCCAAAACTAAATAAGTTAGCAATCATACAACCAAGCGTCACCGCAATCAAGTACTTCTTATTGTAAAAAGCTAAGAAATTCATCATTTCCGAAACACGGAATTGATAGCCATAGTAGGCCATAGCGTTGAGAGGTGGGGTAATGGTCAATACGATATAAATCGCAGCAACAATGGCAATTTGTGCCATATCACGAGCAGTTAACTGTTTCATTTATTCTCCTTTAGCGGTTTTCCCGCGTGTAATATGCTTGGCGAAAGGATCTTAAGCACCAAGGGTTGAAGGTTTGATTTCTTCAACCTTTCAAGTATAGCATATTTTGAGGTTTTATGGTAGACTGAATTTATGAAAACGCTAATTAAAAAATTTTTTGATAATGAGATTTTATCCTATCTATTTTTTGGAGTTGCCACAACCATTGTTTCTGTCGGAACCCGTCTCTTCATCTATCATGTGTCTCGTGATGAACGATTAGCGACAGCTATTGGAAACATTGCTGGGATCCTCTTTGCCTTTGCGACCAACGATACCATTGTCTTTAAACAAGAAAGAAAGGGCTGGTTTCAGCGCTTGATCCGATTTGCAATTGCGCGCTCTGGGACCTTTATACTGGATATGGCCTTGACCGAGATTTTTGTCAAGCAATTCCCAGGAATTATCGGGCAATTTGTCCACAATAACAAAAGCCAGATCAATCTGATTGAAACCCTCTTTGCACAAGTGGCCATTGTGGTCCTCAATTACGTCTTTAGTAAACTCTTTGTCTTTAAAAATAAAAACAAGGCTTGAAACGATTGTTTCAGCCTTATTCTTTTAAACTTCTATACTTGCATGCTCTGCACTTAATTGATAGATGGTGCCTTCAACCCCAAAATAATCCTTGGCTAGATCTTTCAATTCCTGCATAGCTGTTTGGGCTCGTTTGGCCTGCTCCTCATTGATGGCTTCAATCACCAAAATAGCGTCCTTGGTATCTTCTGTTAACATGGTTCTTTGAGCCTCACGCCAATTCAAACAACGGCAAACAGCTCCTTCTTGATCGTAGTAGATGATCTCCCCTTCCAAAGCTGGCGCATCTTCTTCAGCACCTAATGGAAAGAAAGGTTCGCCTCCTTTCGCTTGTCCTAGAGAGAGTCCACCCACCAATTTATCCATATCTTCTCCCCCACAAGGAAGGGCATAAGCCATCGACACGCTATTGTAAAGATCCACCAAAGGATTAATCGGATAGAATTCACGTCCCTGGTGAACCCGTTTTAAGAGTGCTTCGATGGAAGATCGGGCTCCTTTTTTTGTTTTAAACTTGCTAAAAGCTTGGCGCCACTCTTGAACGAACTCACTCTGGGTATAGTTTTCTTCATCAATAAATTCCCATGCTCTCTTGGTACCCTTGTCCAACAATTCTTTGAAATAAGGATCCTTGGCTTCATCTACTGTATTATCAATACCATACAAGGACATCACTGTAATTCTAGCTGTTGGAAATAAATCCCAAAATGCTTGATCGACTGTCACTTTCATTGCTTTACCTCACTATAATTTCTTTTTTGACCTTTTTTGACTAGCTCCCAATCCAAGGTGATATTCTCACGAACTCGGATGAGATACTCCTCTAACTGTGCGACTTCTTCTTTGGAAAATCCTTTTAAGGCAGTTTTTTCAGAGTAAAGATGCTCCCCTAAAATGAAGGGGTAAATCTGCTTACCTTTTTCAGTTAATTCCCATTCCTTGATTTTAAGGTTTTCACCCCTTGGACGCTGCTGAATCAGTCCTCGTTCTTCTAGTTTTTTTACAGACCTTGCAACGGTGGATCGATCTACTTTCAAGACTTCAGAGAGTTCTTCCTGAATCATTCCAGGTTGCTCGGCAATTCGCACCAGGTAGAGGTATTGACCACGCGCCAGATCCAAATCTCGAAATTCAATATTTGCTATAGAATCCAGTGCTCTCGCAATGATGCCAATCTCACGCAAAATACTCATCTTACTCCTCCTTTCCTATTGACAATAGCATAACACATTTTTGTTGCAAATGCAATAAAGATAGATAAGAAAAAAAGAGGCTGGGACAAAAGTCCTAGCCTCTCAATTATTTTTGAATTGTCGAGCAAGACGCAGTCGTTGAGTGGGCTCTACTACGCTGATTCCATCAGCTTTTACAGCCCTACTCAACTGTGCGGAGGTGGGACGACGAAATCGAATTCTAACGAATTACCGATTTCTGTCCCACTCTCCCTTATTCCGTTTTTTCTTTTTTTATCAAGCGTAACCGAAGCTTTAATTTTTGTGAAACTTCTCTATGCCGAAAGTCCACTTCTTCTGATTTTAACTTAGAGACAATTTCTCCACTGCGCGTTTGGAACTTTGCTTCTCTAGCAAATTGGATACTGGCATTTAAAATACAACCAATAATCATGATTTTTGCCACCAAGATAAACCAGAACATGATGACCGCTAGGACGACCGAACCGAAGAAACGAGCATCTAAGAAATGACTCACATAACGATCCACATATTTCCAAAAGATATTCAAGATCGCATACAGGACAGCAACAACAAAGGTCGCCCCTGGCAATACATATCTAAATTTCGGAATTTTGACATTTGGAAGGGTGTAATAGAGCAAGACCAGACTAACAAAAAGCAAGAGATAGATGGTCGGCTCTGTCAAATTCAGTAAGCGCACATAAATCGTCCGATCAAATGAAAAGGTCTTATAGAGATAACGAACGATCATTTTCCCAAACATGGAAAGGATCAGCGAGAGTCCAAACAAGCCCTGCAAGGCAAAACTGATCAGAAAGCTAAAGAGTCGCCCCCAGATAATACCACGCTCCTTTTCCACCCCATAACTCTTGTTATAGGCTTTTTGGAGGTAGGCAATGCTCTGAGAGAAGATCCACAAAGCAGAAATAATCGAGAAACTCAGTAAGCCTGTCGAAGGTTTGGTCAAGACACTCGAAATCATCTGTGCCACTATTCGATATAAGGAGGATGGCAAAACTTTCTGTAAGCTTAAAAGAATCTGAGTTGGACGAATATGAAAGTAAGGCAGAATATTGGCTGCAATCAGCATCAAAGGGAAAATGGAGATCAGCAAATAATAGGCAACCGCAATGCTAGTGATATCAGACTCTGCACTCTGATAAAATCGCACGAAGCCTTTTATAAATGGCTGTCCCAGTATTTTTTGTAGGACCTTTTTCATTCGTCACCTCCCCATTTTACTAAAAAAGAGCAAAGAGCGAAACCAGACACTTGCCTTCAGCTCCATTCTTTCCTCTCTATTTTTTAGTATGTTCCTTCTTCACCTTGACTAGTCAAGATCACTGGACCATCTTTTGTAATCACAAATTGATGCTCGTATTGACAAGAAAGGCCACCGTCAAGGGTCTTATGGGCCCAACCAGTTTCCATATCTGTATCAATCTCCCAAGTACCGGTATTAATCATTGGCTCAATCGTCAAGACCATCCCTTCACGTAAGCGAAGACCGCGTCCAGCACGACCATAATGTGGGACCATTGGTTCTTCATGCATGGTAGGCCCGACACCGTGTCCGACCAAATCACGCACCACGCCATAGCCTTTGCTTTCCGCATACTCTTGAATCGCTGCGCCAATATCTCCCAAGCGATTACCTACGACCGCTTTCTCAATTCCCTTATAGAGACATTCTTTGGTCACGTCCATCAAATCTTTGACTTCTTGCGAAACATTTCCAACCGCATAAGCCCAGCATGAATCAGCTAAACCACCGGTATAGGACTCTGTATATTTTTTCACTTGCGCCACATTATCAAAATCCAATTTTGAAACATCTAAAACAGACTTATCCAGCGGTTCAGACAAGACCATGTCTACCTTGAGGAGATCACCATCTTTGAGAATGACGTGACGTGGAAAAGCATGGGCTACTTCGTCATTCAAACCACAGCAAGTCGCATAAGGATAGTCCATGAGACTACCTTCTACACCGATTTGAAGCGGCAAGACATTGGCTTCTTTACAGCGACGACGGACATATTCTTCTACTTCCCATAGGTCAAGCCCTGGCTTGATCAAGTCACGTAATCCAATATGGATACTGGCAAGGAAATCACCTGCACGATCCATGGCTTCAATTTCACGTTGTGATTTTAATGTAATCATTGTCTCCTCATTTCTTTTTGTTTAATTAATCTTAATTGTAATGGTTGCTTTCGCAACTAGCTGCATATCTAAATACAAGCTAAAATCAACCAAGGCCGAACGTCTGGTTCTCCGAACAAGTTGTGGTTCAATGCGGATCACATCATCCACCTGCACAGCCTGTAAAAAATTGATGATCAACTGTTCGACAATCAAGCTACGCCCACTGTGTTGCATCATCTTGCGAATAATCTTCATCAGCACTTCGATCATGACCCCATTGGCCAAAACACCGCTTTTCTCCAGCATACTTGGCTCCACTGTGAATTGGTAATGGTCGTTCTCTGTCTGAATCTTTTGACCGATCTGCTCACTAAAGGTTGGTAAGCTCGAAAACTGCACCTTGCTAATCCGATCCATGACATCCCGACGCGTAATAACCCCCAGCAAGGTCTGGTTATTACGAACAACAGGAATCATTTCATAATCTTCAGCGATCATCCGTTGGCTAATCGTCGCAATGCTGGTGGACAAATTAGTGGTAAAAATGGTCCGTGACATCACCTTATCAAGGGTCGTCTGAGGCGCCTTATCTCCAGCATCTCTCATGGTTACGACGCCCACTACCATCTGGTGCTGATTGACAACCGGAAAACGACTAAAGCGATTCTTTCGAACCAAATCTAAATAATCCCGGACCGTATCCGTCTCAGAAAGATAGCCGTACTCATGGAAGGGCCGATAGACCTGCTCGACTGTCAAGATATCCGTCTTGATCTGCATATTAGACAAGGCCTTATTGATCATAGTCGCGACGGTATAGGTATCGTGTGAAGTTCGGATGACTGGGATTTGTACCTGATTGGCCAGATCAATCACATCCTCACTCACTTCAAAGCCACCTGTCACTAAGACCGCATTGTCATGTTTAAGAGCCAATCGTTGGATGCTAGTACGGTCACCCACGATCAAAAGCCCACCTTCAGACACATAGTCTAGGACGTGCTTTTCTGTCATGGCACCGATGTAAAATTTATTAAATTCTTTTTCGAGTCCCTCTTCACCTGCTAATATTTCAGAGCCGGTGATTTCTAAAATTTCCCGATAGGTCAAATGCTCTAGGACAGCTTTTTGCGATTTGACACGGATGGTCCCGCTTCTAGGACGCGTTTCGACAATTCCTTGATTTTCAGCTTCTTTAATGGCACGATAGGCCGTCCCATCACTGACATTCAAAAAATTGGAGATACTGCGGACACTGACCCGTTTTCCAATCGGTAATTTTTCGAGATAGTCTAAAATCTCTTGGTGTTTACTCATAGAAGTCCCCTCTACCTAGGCGGAAATCATAATAATCGCGCATTTTACGCGTATAACGGTCACTCCCCTTAAATTGACGAAAGAGACGAAAGCCAGCCTTTAAAGCGACCTTTTGACTCCCTGCATTTTCAACATGGGTGACAATCTTAAGCTCCTTCAGTTGAAATTTCTCAAATGAGAGATAAACCAACTCTTTGACCGCTTCAGTCATGAGGCCCTTTCCCCAAAAATCTTTGCGTAAAAAGTAGCCTAACTCAGCCTCACCCTTGATTTCATCCAACTTTTCAAATTTGATGGAGCCGATCATCTGATTGGTTTCCTTATCACAGATGGCCCAAACCCCCAAAGGATTTTTCATGAAATAGTTGGCTAGTACATACTGGGTTTCAGCAAGATCGGCTTGTGCAGGAAAGATAAATTGTAGGTTATCAGGATTCGAAGCAATCTTATAAAAATCTTCCGCATCCTCAAAGAGAAAAGGTCGTAAATACAACCTTTGTGTTTCAATTAGTGAATAGGCAGCTAAGTGCGTCCAAATATTCATCTCAAACTCCATTGTTCGTGTATCCAGCTGCCACTATCAGATCCCTAGCTCTGTCACTATTCCTCTACCAACTGGATATTTGCTCCAAGTTGGGTCAATTTATGAATAATATCTGAATACCCGCGAAGGATGTATTCCACATTTGTAATTTCTGTTGTTCCAGAAGCCATGAGACCTGCGATCACTAAAGCCGCACCAGCTCGAAGATCCGTCGCTTTCACACTGGATCCTGTCAATTGATTTGGCCCTTCATAGATAATGTGGTCGTTCAAGGTCGAAATAGCAGCCCCCATTTTAGCCAATTCTGGCACATGGTTGACCCGCTTTTCATAAATAGTATCAACAATTCGACCACGTCCTGTAGCAGTTAAGAGCAAAGGTGTGATCGGTTGCTGTAAATCAGTCGCAAAACCAGGATAAGGAGAAGTTTTGATCTGGATCGCCTTCAAGCCTGTTTGTTTTTCCACAAAGATGCTATCTTCAGAAATGGTCATGCGCACACCCATTTCCTCTAACTTGGCAATATAGCTCTCTAAATGCTCGTACAAGACATTATTGATCTGGATGCCTTCTCCGATAGCAGCCGCAAGCGAAATATAGGTTCCTGCTTCGATGCGATCAGGAATAACCTGATGTCTCGTCCCATGCAAATGCGGAACACCATCAACGATAATGATATCCGTCCCTGCTCCCCGAATATGGGCTCCCATATTGTTAAGCAAGGTTACCACATCGATAATTTCAGGTTCACGAGCAGCATTTTCGATCACTGTCCGACCTTCAGCCTTGACCGCCGCCAAAATCGTATTGATCGTTGCACCAACACTAACAGTGTCCATGTAGATATTCGCTCCTTGGAGAGGCTTGCCGTCTGTCGCAAGCTTCATACTAGAGCCATCCATGGTCATAGCAGCTCCCATCGCTTCAAAGGCCTTCAAATGCAAATCGATCGGACGCGGGCCAAGATCACACCCGCCAGGTAGTCCAACCGTTGCTTGACCGTAGCGCCCTAATAAACTGCCATAGAAATAATAGGAGGCACGGAGACTATTGATCTTTCCAAATGGCATGGGCATATCCTTCACCCCACGAGGATCAATGATCAAACTGTCTTCTTTGCGCTCGATCTTAGCGCCCATGATGGTCATGATGTCAATCAAACTTGCCACATCTGAGATATCTGGCACCCCATCAAGGGTCACAATATCATCCGCCAGAATGGTTGCAGGAATCAGGGCCACTACGCTGTTTTTTGCACCACTAATGGTCACCTCTCCTTTTAGAGGGCGACCACCATTTATTACAATTTTTTTCATCTTAATAATTCATTAGCTCTTTCAAGTCTTTTTCCTTTTACTATCGTTATTTTCAACGGAAATAAAAGGGACAACGTATTTAAAATACTGCATCTATTATACCACAGATCGCCCTATTTTTCCATCTGTAGGAATTTTCAACACGAAAAAAAGCTAGGATCATCTTGACCCTAACTTTTCCATTTCAACGAATTATTTTACAGCATCTTTCAAGGCTTCCACCTTGTCCAAACGTTCCCATGGAAGGTCGATATCTGTCCGTCCCATATGGCCATAAGCCGCTGTTTGACGATAGATTGGACGTTTCAAATCCAGCATTTGGATAATCCCTGCAGGACGAAGGTCAAAGATTTGACGCGCTGCTGCTTCTAATTTGCTTTCAGCAACTGTTCCCGTACCGAAGGTATCGATCCGAACAGAGACAGGTTGAGCCACCCCAATGGCATAAGCCAATTGCACTTCTGCTTTCTTAGCAAGACCTGCCGCTACGATGTTTTTGGCAATGTAGCGAGCTGCATAAGAAGCTGAACGGTCCATCTTAGTCGCATCCTTACCAGAGAAGGCACCACCACCGTGACGTGAATAACCACCATAGGTATCCACGATGATTTTACGACCAGTCAAACCTGAGTCTCCTTGAGGTCCTCCGATAACGAAACGACCTGTTGGATTGATGAAGAATTTAGTCTCATCATCCAGGTAAGAAGCTGGAATGACTTCTTTGATAACCTTGTTAATCACATCTTCATGGATTTGCTCATTGCTCACTTCTGGATCGTGTTGAGTTGAAATAACAACCGTATCCACGCGTACTGGGCGGTCGTTTTCATCGTACTCAACCGTAACTTGTGACTTGGCATCCGGACGAAGATAGCTGATTTCACCAGACTTACGAAGCTCTGCCAAACGACGAACCAACTTGTGACTGAGTGAAATTGGTAATGGCATGAGTTCTTCTGTTTCATCCACCGCAAAACCAAACATGAGACCTTGGTCTCCTGCTCCGATCAAATCAAGTGGATCTTGATCTGCATTTCCACGTACTTCCAAGGCTTCATTAACCCCTTGGGCAATATCAGGAGATTGTTCCACCAAAGATGGGTGTACTCCTACAGTTTCAGCTGAGAATCCATATTCCGTATTGGTATAACCAATCTCTGCAATGGTATCACGAACCACACGGTTAATATCCACATAAGCAGTCGTTGAAATCTCACCAAAGACATGCACGGAACCAGTATAAACAGCTGTTTCCGCAGCCACGTGAGCTTCTGGATCTTGCTCTAAAATAGCATCTAAAATAGCATCTGAAATTTGGTCTGCAATCTTATCTGGATGCCCCTCAGATACAGATTCAGACGTGAAAAGTTTACGTTCTGACATAAAAATGTCCCCCCTTAAAAAATATTGTTATAGAGTTACAAAGTACTGATAGAAGATTTCTACCACCTTATCGGGACCATATAACACTTCATTATAACACATTACATATGATATGGAAAATGATTTTTCAAAAAGCCCATTAAATCAGCTTTTTCGGTCTATGCACTACCTAGTTAAACTGACTTAAACATTCCTCAAAGTTCCTAAAAAGTTCACAAAAAATACCCCGTAGGATATCTATCAATTGACGAGTTCAGCAGGCAAGATCTAGCACTCTCACACGGTGCTTTTTTTATCTTCAAAAATGGTAGGCGTCCGCGTACCAATGGGTACTCGAAAACCTACCACCTACTTAAATGATAACAGTTCTTTAAAAATTTTCAACCCTATCTACTTTAATCAGTCTCCATTTTTAAATAATATACCTCCAATAAATACCAGGACTCCTAAAACCAAGGATAAAATATTTGGACCTGTCCAATAAGGATCTAGCGTACCTATGATGGAAACAATAAATAAGACGGCTGATGTATTTAAGAGACCCACATTTCCATTCCTCATAGCTATGAAAAGGATGAAAGTCGCAATCATAAAACAAATATAATGGATGGCACCAATATATAAGATCAGTAGATACATGGGGTTTCCTAAAAATAAAGGAAAAATCATAATACCAAGGTGGCAGACTGCTATTATAAGGGCGCTCCATAACCAAGGCGACTGAAGAATAATTCTTTTTGGCGAATTTTCTTCATCATTGTTTGATCGTATCTCAGCATTCAACTGATCGTGTACATCTATGTCTCCTTCTACTTGAGGGTATTCCATCTCTGGTTTAGTTTCAATAGATGATAGATCTTGTACTTTCACCTTGGACTCCCAGCCATCTGCAACTTTCTCAAGCAAACCAAAAACACGACAAACAATATAAATCGATAGGAGAAGATAAAAGAGACCGTAAAAGCTTATACGAGAGATGAAAGAGTATACTATACCTATTTCAACAAGGGAAGATAAAATGAGTAAAAGAGAAGAGACTTTCTGAAGTTTCTCACTTGTACTTGTGATCATAACATTAATCAGAAGTAAAAACATTAACTCCATTACACTGTATCGAAGTGTAAAAGCGTAAATATCACTCGTTCTATCCATACCAATCAATATAAATAGTGGAGAAATATTTGTAGAGGAAACAAATAGTACTAAATAAGCTATCGATGATTTCCAACCATCTTTACTTTTCCAATTGTTTAAAAGCTCCCTCATTTCTACATTCTTTATAAGCAAGCAAATCCATATTAAACAAATGATATTTAGCACAAAGGAAATGTTCATCAGATTTGTTGGGGAGAAAGGTGGTAAAAAAAACATCAGTAGTTGGGTAATTGAGAGGAGAAGAGCAGCTATCAATCCTTCAACATTTAAACGCTGATTCATGATTCTCCAAATTACCCAGCAAATAATCATTCCATTCCATATAGAAAAAATACTAGAGACAGTGAACAGTGGTGTATTTCCATTTAAATTTTGGGGACTATAGTTCACTACTATACTACTACCATAAGAAACAAGATAAAGAATTGCTTCAAAAATTAACAGTATACCATACCATTTTTTTCTAGACATAGATTCTCCTCCACTTTCTAAGAACAGTATTTAACGATTCATTTATTTAAATTATAACACAATTTGTAACCGTTTTCTTCGTGCGTTATCAGTACTAAATAAATAAAAAAGATAGGATTGAACACCCTACCTCCTATCATCACTCTTCATTTTTTAACAATACAGTTCCAATCAATACCAGCACTTCTACCACAAGCGGTGGTATATGATTAATCACCCAATCCGGATCACCCGCAGCAATAAATGAAAAAACATAAATAGCTACTGCTATAAAAAGAGTTGCTTTATTGGCATTCACTATTCCATTCCAAAGCAGGATGGTTGCAATCACAAAACTAATCATATGGATTCCCAAAAAGTACAAAAAGCCACCAGCCCACGCTCCCATTGAAAAGAGACCTAATAAAAGTAAAATTGTATAAACAATGGCCAAGAACAAAGCAATAGAAAGGATTACAGAATTTCCAATTCTCTTCTCTGGCTTCATTTCATTGTTCGGAAAAAGACTTTCATCTGAAGCATATGCCTCATTTTTTTATCTACTTCAGGATTTTTTTGTTGATCTGTCAACTTTCTCCTAACATTTTTAGTTATTCTTTCAAATAATAGCGCTTAAAAATAGAGCGGAAGAACTGATTTAACTATCTCTTTGATCGACCCGAATACTTTTTATTGAGTAGAGTTGACCATACCCATTTTTTAATTAAGAGCTTTTCTCTTCTTCAACTAAGAGTGTTCCAATTAAAACCAGAATACCTAGCAGTAACGGAGCGATTCGAAAAATTTCCCAATCTAGTTCAAAACCCAAGATGATAGACAGCAGATAGAGTCCAACACTCGTATAGAGGAGGCTTTTATTCCCCTTCTTCATCCCTAGTCCAAGTAAAATGGTTCCAATAGCAACACCTAAGAAGTTTGGTGTTAGAAAAATCAACAACATGAAAAATCCCAAAATATTAAAGAAAAAGACAAACAATACAAGATAGATAATGGATAAGTAAAATGTCACTGAAAGAAGAATAGAATGTAAGCTATTTTCTTTTGGAGGATTCTGAACAGATACAGAATTGGGATAATCTTCACTGATCTTACTATGTTCTTTATTTTCCTCAAGATGTTTCTCTTGGTTTGTCATCATTTTCTCCTACCTTTCTTATATTTTTATGTTTTTCCTTTAACACCATTATACTTGATTCCATTATTCTTTTCATGATAGCCATCTATTCAATGCTATCTCTTAAACATTAATTTGGACAGGTTTCCAATTAGATTGCTAACATATCATGAAATAGGCTGGAAATCTTCCCTAAATAAAATCAGCCTCTGCAATAGCTCTTTTCACTTCTTCAATTGGTAAATTGACCAGTTCTACTTCTTTTTCACGGTATAGGTATTCGGCATATTCATCGATGCGGTATTGATGGATATAAACGACTCGCTTGCAACCGACTTGAAGCAACTGCTTGGTGCAATTGAGGCAAGGAAAATGCGTCACATAAGCTGTAAAGCCTTTGGGAATCCCACGTTCAGCTCCTTGCAAAATAGCATTGACTTCCGCATGAATCGTCCGGACACAATGTCCCTCGACCATGAGGCAGCCATCCTCTAGACAATGATCTGTCCCAGAAACGGACCCATTATAACCTGTTGCAATGACCTTATTATCCTTTACCAGTACAGCCCCAACCTTAGCTCGATTACATGTCGCACGATTCGAAATCAGTAAGGCCTGTGCTGCAAAATATTCATCCCATGCTAGTCGATTGTGTGTCACCTTTATATCCTCCATCTCTCCTCATATCGGTTACGATTATTTTCATTATAGCATGAAATCAGCAAGAAAAAAAGGCTGAGGAAAACTCCTCAGCCTTGTAAACATTATTTACCAAGTTTTGCTTTAGCTGCATCTGCAAGAGCTGTGAAAGCTGCTGCATCGTTAACAGCCAAGTCAGCAAGCATTTTACGGTTAACTTCGATCTCAGCCAATTTCAAACCATGCATCAATTGTGAGTATGAAAGTCCGTTCAAACGAGCTGCCGCATTGATACGTGTGATCCACAATTTACGGAAGTCACGTTTCTTTTGACGACGGTCACGGTATGCATAGTAGTAAGAGTTCATTACTTGTTCTTTTGCAGTACGGAACAAGATATGTTTAGCTCCATAGTAACCTTTAGCTAATTTAAGAATACGTTTACGACGTTTGCGTGATACAACGCCACCTTTAACACGTGCCATTTATATTTCCTCCAATATTTCCTAGAATTCTTTACTTACGAATACGCGATTATTTCAAGCGAGTAAGCATTGCTTTGATACGTTTGAAATCTCCTGAATGCACCATAGATGCTTTACGAAGATGACGACGTTGTTTCTTAGTTTTTCCGTGGAAACGGTGAGAAGTGTAAGCACGGAAACGTTTAAGTCCACCAGAACCTGTACGTTTGAAACGTTTAGCTGATGCGCGGTGTGTTTTTTGTTTTGGCATGATATTTTCTCCTTTTTTTAACTTTCTGACAGATTATTTCTTGTCAGTTGCTGGCGCCAATTGCATGAACATTTGACGTCCATCCATCTTAGCTCGTTGTTCGATGATTGCCACATCTTGTGTCGCTTCAGCGAAGTCGGCTAAAACTTTAGCACCAATCTCTTTGTGGGTAATCATACGACCCTTAAAGCGAATGGATACCTTCACTTTATTTCCTTTTTCAAGGAATTTGCGAGCATTGCGAAGTTTTGTATCGAAATCACCCTTGTCAATCACTGGGCTCAAACGAACTTCTTTTACGGTCACAACGCTTTGTTTTTTGCGTTGTTCTTTTTGCTTCTTCTGATACTCAAATTTGAACTTACCGTAGTCCATAATTTTCGCAACAGGAGGTTTAGCTTGAGGTTGAATGAGAACCAAGTCAACATTAGCGTCGTCCGCAAGTGCTTGCGCTTCGCTAAGTGGTTTGATACCCAATTGCTCACCTTCAAGACCGATTAAGCGAACTTCACGTACACGAATTTCATCATTGATGAATAAGTCTTGCTTTGCTATGGTTTTCACCTCTTTTTTATTATTCGAGAAAAACAAAGAACGGACCTGCAAAACAGGCCCGAACTACATGATGTATTTCATTACTGAAACTTGATCCGTAGGGGCCAGGCAACTTGCGTCACAAGGCGAGAAGTTCTCACTTCTGCTTTTCTCAACTTTTATATGATATCAAGTTTTTTATTCTTTGTCAAGAAGTTTTTTTGCTTTTTCTTCAATAAAGGCAACAACATCTGCAATTCCAACACCCGTTGTGTCAAAATGAATGGCATCAGCTGCAGGTTTCAAAGGAGAAACGGTACGGTGGCTGTCCTTATAGTCACGCTCAGCGATTTCTTTTTTCAACAATTCAAGATCCGCTGTGATGCCCTTTTCAACATTTTCCTTATAACGACGTTCTGCCCGCTCCTCTACCGAAGCGACCAAAAAGATCTTCAACTCTGCATGTGGAAGGACGACCGTCCCAATATCGCGACCATCCATAACGATGCCCCCCTCTGCTGCAATTTCTTGCTGTAGAGCGACAAGTTTTTCACGGACTGGCGCAAGTGCTGCAACCCATGAAACATTGTTGGTCACTTGGTTATCGCGAATTGGGTGGGTAATATCCACATCTGCTACAAAGACAAGCTGCTCTCCTTCTTCTGAACGACCGAAACTAATTGGATACTGATCCAAAAGGGCTAAGAGGTCATCAACCTGTTCAGCTGTCAGATTATTTTGCAAAGCTAGGTAAGTCGCTGCACGGTACATAGCTCCTGTGTCTAGATACGTATAGCCTAGATCCTTGGCAATGATCTTTGCAACTGTAGATTTTCCACTAGAAGCCGGTCCATCAATGGCAATTTGAATTTGTTTCATGCTGTCCTCAACTCCTACTGAATTTTAACGACATCACCAGGATTGGCATACCATGATCCTGTAGACATGTGAGATGGATTTAACTGTTCCAATTGGGCAATGGAAATACCAGCACGCGCAGCAATCGCTGCTTCCCCTTCACCTGCTTGAACAGTGATTGTACCTTCTTCAGAGTTCTCATCTTTTGAACTATCGTCTTTAGCCGCTTGGTCAGTTTGTGCTGCAGGGGCTGATGATTTCTGTTCAACCTTAGTCTCTCCATTGTAGAAACCAGACATTTGTTTTGATTTATTGCTGCCACCTGTTGAAAGGAAAATCAACAAGCAGACCATCGCTACTACTACTACAAAGAAAATAATCGCTAAAATCGTCAATAGACGATCTGCCTTGATTCCGTTTAACTTACTCGTTCTTTTCAATGTTTCTTCTCCATCATCGTAAATATCTTCTTCCCATGGTTCTTTTGCCATGACTTCCTCCTTGTTTTTTCTCGTAAAAATCATTACAATAGAAGTATGAAAGTTACGTTAATTCCAGATCGTTGCATCGCTTGCGGTCTCTGTCAGACCTATTCTGAATTATTTGATTACCATGACAATGGCATCGTTAAATTTGCTGCTGAAGAGGACAACCTCCTTGAAAAGGAAGTTCCTGTCACAAACGATGTTCTCGAGGCTATCAAAGAATGCCCCACTCATGCTCTCTTAAAAGATTAAGAGGGCTTTTTATTTGTCTGCATAATACATCTCGTAGTAATCCACATGGATGAAATTGTCCGTCAGGATTACTTCTCCCTTAAAATAAGGATTTAAGGCAAGCGCATTGATAAAGTATTTTTTCGGCCATTTACGCATACAGAATGTCCGACTGCGCGAACCATCATTAAATATGAGCTTGATCGATTTCTTATTTACTTCGACCTTTTCAATCGAGTCAATCTTCACCTTGATTGGAGTAAAAGGATTAGCTGTAATAATCCGCAAGATCCCATCCTCATAGATCGTGAAGTAACGATGGACCCCAATCGCAAGCAAGACCATAAATAAAAAGAACGAAAACAAAACTAGCGTTGGCACACTAGAGCTCTCATACATCAAGGCCAGTCCAATAAAGACCGGAATCACTGCAATGGACCAATAAGTCACAAGAATAGATAAGTCCGGTTGCCAATGATAATGGACCTTTCCAAATATCTTAATCATGAGCGTACCCCCATCTAATAGTTTAGCATAAAAAACAAAAAAAAGGGAGCCAGACAGCCAAAATCACAAAGATTTTTACCTGCTAGCTCTCCTTTTAATTGGATTTATCAGTTGGAACTTTAAAGAAGTCTTTAGAAAGGTAACCTTTTCCACTAATCAAGTCGTATTCAACCATTTTCAAATCCTCTGCAATTTCTTGCGCTTCTCCTTCTAAGGCCTTTTTATCGACACTTGCTTTTTTCAATACTTCTGTCAACAAAGCATAGTAAGGCGAAACTTTTGAATTGGTCTGTTCAAAAACCATAGCAGAGAAATCACTTGAATTGACCAAAGGATAATTCAATTTTGGAGCATCAAAATTACTCCAAATGAAGTAATCTGTCTGATACTGACTCTCCGGATTATTCTTAAAGGCGGACTCAGGATAGAGACCTGGCAAGTGATCCCCATAAAATACCACTGTAATCTTCTTATCTATTTTAGAAAGACTTTCCAAGAAGGATTGGGTGGCGGTGTCAGTTTGTGAAAGCATTCTCACATACGATGATAAAGATTTGTTTTGTCCATCCGAAAAACCTGGATAACTTGCATTCATATCTATGGGATTCGGTTCAGTCCACGGAGTATGGTTCTGCATTGTAATCACAGAGAAAAATTGACTATTCTTATTCAGATTTTCTTCAATTAAGTGATAAGTTGAATCATCACTATAATTCCCACCAACATTATATCCTTTATTTCCTTTGTTTCCATAATGTATAAATTTATTAAATTTTAAATTCCCATATATTACATTTCTTGAATAATTACTAGGGCTTGCAATATGAATAACATCTCGATTCTTAGGTTCAAAATAATTACTTATAGACGGAAAATATTTCATATTAGGTGCTACTTGAGTATATAGAATAGAAATGCTTGGAGAAAGGTTGTACATTGGCAATCCTGTTAACGTTTGAAATTCCATATTAGCAGTCCCACCTCCATACCCATCAGATTTCATCAATCCACTAGTTGTTCTGCTCTTGATTCCTTGAATTTTAGGAATTGGATTTGATGAAACTTGAACTTTTTCTATTCTTGATGGATCTGAAAAACTTTCACTTAATACATAAATTACAGTTTGTTCATTGATGAATTGATTTCGATATTTATTTATTTCTACTGATTTTAAATGGTACTTTTCTTCAATCTTTTTAATAGAAGTTTTACTGTACTTTTCAGGTTTATGCATAATATCGGATGTCATCTGAGAAAACCATACATAGCTATTTGATTTCATTTGCGCATTAACTGTATTTCCAAACCATGCAATATCATACCGATTATTTAAGTTTGCTAATACTGGAATATGTTCACTCATTTTACCATCTTGCCTATTTTTAAAGGAATAGTAGACAGTAGTAAAGAAAAATAGAATAAAAAGAATTGTTACAAATCTAACCAATTGTGCTTTAAATATTTTACCATAAAGAAAAATATCTTTAAAAAACCAATAAATTAATGAAAAGAAAACTATTAATACAAAAACATATAAATAAGAACTTGATCCAACAAATCCTAAAAGTGATCCTGGATTTTTCAACCAACTTAAATCACTTGGTAACAATGGTTCTTGGCGGAACTGATATTTTAAATAACTTGAAATTGAAATTCCAATAATAAGCAATATATTTATGATGGTGGTCAACAGATACTCGTTGATAATAGAGTACAGAAACAAAAACACAGCAAAAAAAATGCTAATTTGAAACAGTGTAGCCCCAGGAAAAATGTGTTTTTCCATTACGATTACATCTGTTCGTATACTATATTGAAGAAAATAATTTAATAGTATAGAAAAAACAACACTCGTAAGAACCACCAAGCCAAATCCCGGTTTATTATTTTCTAATTCATTTATCCCTTTTACAATATAACAAGAAATAAAGAAAACAATGATAACCAAGGTTAAAATCAGTTTATCTAGTTCTATTAAAGTAGGAATCGTAAGTTTTATAATATTATTTTCAAGAAATTGAGTAATGAAATTACTCCCCATTACGGCGTTAAAAAATTTACTATCAGTAAAACAAAAAGCTGTTAAAGAAAATGCATAGAAAATAAATGTATATATTTCTCGATCATTCGAAATTGGAATTAGATATTTTTCAAACAATGGGAAAAATACAGAAATCAAATAATGATAGACAAAAGCGAATATAAAAATTAAAGCAATATAAAATATGAAATCTGTTTGAAGAAAAGAGGATTGCAAGCTCTTAAAAAAATTAAACTGTTTTTCATTTACTCTTAGACTAGCATCAAGTATATATGAAAATAATAAATACAATCCATAGATCACTCCTAATTTAATAAAAAATTTCTTATTCCAAATTTTTGACAATATCATTCCCAAATAGAGACTAGAAATACCGATTAATAATATTGAAATATTAAAATAAGAAACCTCTTGTATACGATAATGTGACTTTACTGTAAACTGCATATTAATAACATTTAAAATTAATAATGCAAACGCAAGAGAGAATAGAATAATTTTTAGAATACGTTTTTTAAGATAGTTATTATAAAAGCTATAAATCTTATTTAAATCCATTATCCTTTTCTTCCTATTGTTCTTTTAATTTTGTTTCGCACTTTTTTTAATAAAGTGTATCTTTCTGTTTGTTCATTTTCAACAGAAAAAAATTCTATTGAAGAATAGACACTATTTAAAATTTCAATTGGAAATTCTGAAACTTCCCTTATTTTATTTTTTAACTGATCAGCTTGAAGAGGATGCGCCTGAATTGCTTTAACTTTTAAAACTGGAACACGATGTTCTAATATTTTAAAAGGTTTATAGTAAGAAAAATCAGGATGAACCATTTCATCAGAATTTTCGTGCAAAGTATTAAAAACCACTTGATAGTTAAAACCTGATTTTTTTAATTTAGATGTCAATTTAGTTTCATAGCGATCAATTACTTGTCTAACATTTTCAAAATTTTTGATACTCATCCAAAATTTTTGAAAAACCTTAGATGATACTACCGCTTGAGAATAAGATACAAAATAACTTTGCACATGTTCTCGAAAATATTTTGTTTTTTTAAAGTTTGTCATTCCCCAAAAATCACAATCTATAGCGGATTCAAATGATCTAAAATAAGGTTCTAATGGCCAAAGAGGACCTATACAAGTGTCATTCATCAATGTCACAGAATCATACTTTTCCAAATGATCAAAACCAACGTATTCCATTCCATCTCGCCAAGCTGCAAAATCAAATCCAATATTTGCTCTTTGAATAATTTCAGTTATTCCAATCATTTCTAATTTTCTCATGTAATTCTTTTCTAAATGACTGTTGGATATTAAAATTACACGAGAAAAAAGTGGTTTTATTTTCTCTAACTGATAAAGAACATGCTCACTGACCTCATCAAATTTATTATAATGAATGTACAAAAGAATTCTATTCATCAACTAAAGTCTCCCAATGACCATTCCTCTGAATCAATCCAGTAGCAGAGTCTTTTGCAGAAATATCATCATCAGAAATATCTGTTCGATTTAACAAAATTATAGGTGAATTATCTCCCTTTGCAAATGCAAGCATTGTATTCGAACTATCTCGTACAGAAACTTGAAGTTTTAATTTGATATCATTCAAGCTTGATAAACTACATGAGTAACGGAAATTCTTTCTCCCTTTTCCAGCTGTCAAAAAATCTAAAGAATTATCGTTATATACCCAAAGTCCGCGGTCAATTTCAGTTAGTGAGAAAGCTATGTAAGTTTTAATTTCCTGATTAACATCATATGACACCTCGAACTCAATGGGAACTTCAGGACTTGACATTTTATTCGAAAGCAATTTTATATTTAAATTGCTTACAGCTGAATCCTCAACTGTAACATCATCATTCGAAACCCTTTGATTTGATGCATTATCATAACTATATTGATTTGCAACATCGTCAGGGTTTCCAACTACTTTAACCAAGCCATTTTCAATTAAAACAGCTTTATTACAATATTTTTTTACGGCATTCATATCATGGGTAACAAGAATCGTCGTCTTACCTGATTTTTTACGTTCCATAAAGTAATCATTACACTTGCGTTGGAAGGCCTCATCTCCTACTGCGAGGACCTCGTCCAAAATCAAGATATCGCCTTGGGCCTTAATCGCGACCGAAAAAGCTAGACGAACCTGCATGCCTGATGAGTAGTTCTTGAGTTTTTGGTTCATGAATTCATGCAACTCAGCAAACTCTACGATATCTTCATACATGGCATCAATCTCAGCTGTTGAAAAACCAAGCATTGCCCCATTCATGTAGACATTTTCACGGCCTGTCAGCTCGGGGTTAAAACCGACACCAAGTTCGATAAAGGATACCAGTTTCCCATCAATCGTGACGGAACCTTTTTCCGGCACATAGATTTCTGAGATAATTTTTAAGAGAGTCGATTTTCCAGAACCATTTCGACCTACGATACCATAAAAATCACCTTTTTCAACCTCAAAAGATATATCACGTAAAACTTCTTGTTTCTTGTAACCCTTAATCCCCCTAAAACGGTTTACTAAAGTTGTTCGTAAACTTTGGGTTGATTCAGTTGGTAACTTAAAGTATTTACTGACATGGTCTACCTTAACTGCTACATTACTTGACATTATAAAATCTCCGCAAATCGTTTCGAATTTTTATTGAATACAATCAAACCAATCACAAAAATGAATACTGGAATACAATATGGAATACAAGCTATCATTTTATTATCAAAGATATCCCAACCACGTGGATTAACTGGATCAATAATAAAATGACGCATATCTTGTAGCATTTGAGCTATTGGATTCATCATCAACATTTTAGCAACTGCCAAATGATTTCGTTGCAATAAATAGGTAATCGAATAAATAATAGGACTGGCGTACATACCTGCTTGAAGAACAACTTCCCAAACCGGACCAATATCTCGATATTTAACAAATAAGGCCGATAGGATAAATGCACACCCAATAGCTAAGATTAACATCTCAATAAATAAAGGAATAATTATTAGAGAATGAATACCAAATGAAACATTATTTATGAGAGCAAATACAAATACTACTAAAAGATTAATAGAAAAATTAATTGCAGCTCCAAAAACTGAAGAGACAACAATTGTTTGCTTAGGAAAATTCAATTTGCGTAGCAAATCTCCTCTTGAAACAATAGACAACATTCCCA
The DNA here is from genome assembly GCF_037890265.1 of Streptococcus sp. HCA-5024. Classification (NCBI taxonomy): domain Bacteria; kingdom Bacillati; phylum Bacillota; class Bacilli; order Lactobacillales; family Streptococcaceae; genus Streptococcus; species Streptococcus sp. HCA-5024. The sequence goes on along the minus strand of NZ_JBBKBR010000002.1, from coordinate 308,401 downwards.
TATTTGTTGCTTCCGTAAAGAACGTCCAAAAGATCATTGATAAAAGCAATCCAACAGCATAATGCGGTGTTCCATCATCAAATCTTAAAAAGCGAACAAATACCACATACATGATACTAAACATCATCAGGGGCTTTAAAATAGACCAAAGATAACCGATCGCTGATCCTTGGTAGCGTAATTTAAAGTCTGTTTTGATTAACTCTCGTAATAAAATTCGATTTTTCTGACTAAAAACGTCAAACATTATTTTTTACCTCGATATGCAAACTTTGTCAGAATCAAGCTGGTAAACACAACCGTATGAAAAGCCCGGTTCTTCCGGTAACCATACTGACGAATCCGTCTCAAACGTTCTTTTAGTGGAACATCCATAATGGTGACAAAGTTTTCAATGATTTCTTTAGTTTGTGAACTGACAGGCAGATCCAATAAATTTTTTGCTTGTTCTTGACTGGACTCGATGAGATTCCAATATTTAGCAAACAGAACATGAGGGCGAACCCAGTTTTTGACCCGTTTTCTAAGGGTACGAGCTCCCAGAACATTGCTACTGTGCTGACGGTACAATTCTGTCGGCTGATCGATATAGATGAGCTTCCCAAAGGCAGTTGCCAACAAGGCCAAGTACCAGTCATGCATAAGGAGGGCATGTTTTTCTTGACCCGTCCATAAGTCAGCCAGAGCGTGGTTAATCATGGCAACTCCGCCAGTTACCGTATTTTCCGTCAACTCTTGAATCAGTTCGGTATTGGCATGATCAGACTGGGTGCGAATCATACTCTCATGCTGCACATTCAAGTTTTCATCGACCACTTTTAAATCTGTGTAGACCAGCAAAGGCACTTCTTGAGGATGCTTCTCGGCTTCTGCTACTTGAAGAGCAATTTTTTCAGGAAGCCAGACATCATCTTGGTCACTGAAGCAATAAAGATCTGCTTTCTCATACTTCAAGAGGGCATGGAAGCTCTTGATAACACCGAGATTTTCGATAGCTCCTTGGTTGATAAAGCGAATGCGCTCATCCTGGGCCACCAACTCTTGAATGATCTCCACCGTACCATCTGTCGATCCATCATCTCGGATCAAGAGTTGCCAGTCTTGATAGGTCTGGTCTTGGATACTTTTGACCTGCTCTTTTAGATACTGTTCACCATTATAGGTGGACAACAAGATATTTACTTTCATAATAAGAATAATTCCTCGTACTCACCTACAATTTTTTCCCAGGTAAAGTTTTGCTTCATATTAGCCTTGGCACGTTGCCCCCATTCAGATACATCTTCTAAAGGATCGACCTGGTTAATTAAATGTGCCAAATTCCCAGTTTCTTTAGTCCAATAGTGAGCCGTATCCTTTGCAACCGTTTGGTTAAAGGAGACTCCTAAAACTAAATTCAGATCCGTATGAGCGAGAGCCTCTAGGAGCCCAGGATTAGTTCCGCCCACTTCATGACCATGGATATAGGCAAAGGCTTCTTTACGGATATACTTCAACAGGTCTTGATCATAGACCGTTCCTACAAACTTAACACGAGGATCCTGATCAAATCCAGTTCGAGCTCGGAGCTCCTCAAAATAAGGATTGCCTTCCTGGTTACAAATGATCACCAAATCCCGTTTGGTGGAAGAGGCCATAAATTCACGAATGGCGGTCTCATAATTATTTTCTGGAACAAAGCGGCCCAAAATTAGGTAATAGTTTTTCTCCTGAGTCTGCCATTTCTGATAGAATTCTCGGACCTTATTATCCTGACTGCTTAGGCTGGTTGGAGACAAGTCCGTCCCATAGGCAATATAGGTCGTCTTGGACCAAGGATAGGCTTCCTTGATATAAGACTCAATACCTGGGTTGTCAGAAATAACCAAGTCAGCATGGCGCGTCATGATCTTTTCAGAATACTTGAGATAGGCTTGGATCGGCTTGGCCCACTTGGCCCGCTTCCACTCTAGTCCATCTGGATTGATATAAAATCGTCCGCCTATCTTATGGATCTTGCGCGCAAAAGGCGCCACAAAGGCTCCAATTGTATTGCCCAAGACGTAAAAAATCGGCTGTTCAATTCCTTGTTTCTTAATAAGCTTCAAGGCATAGTTGATGGCCATCATATCATAAGCAATGACACGCGCAGGCCCAAGCTTAGGGGCTTTAATGGTAAAACAATCGACACCCTTGTAGTCAAAATGTTGATAAGCTTGATCATTAGAAAGGCAAGCAACATGGTACTGGATATCTGGAGACACTTGATGCGAAACCAATTGGTCCACAAAAGTCTCAAAACCGCCATATTGAGCCGGAAGTCCACGACTTCCGATAATAAAAACATGTTGCATAGAGTTCCCTTTCAAATCATTCACAGTCTATTCAATTATACCATTTTCTAGCCTTTTTGCCTAATCCAAACAGAAAAGGGAGTGTCACAGAAGGAGCTTTAAATAAAATTCCTTCCGTTATACTCCCACTGTGATAAAGAATTCTAACCCAGTTTCTTCAGTCGAAATATTTTTTTAAAAGCAGATTTTACACTCTTTATTAGAGCTTTTCGGCTGTTTAAAAAATCCGTATCTTTCTGATTTACTTTTTTATGACACAATTCATCAACCTCAATCTTTTCAGTAATATTAGCATAAACTCTCTCAAGAGAATATCTCTCTTTTAAACTTGGAACAGATTGTACTGCTTCAAATTTCTCTTGATCAAATCCATCAAGGACCTCTGAGATCATTCTAGTTAAAGCATTTAAATCACCCAAAGGGTAGATACGACCTTGCTCATTCATATATTCAAAAGCAGATTTATGCCCCGCATTATCTGATAAAATTGTTGGAATACCATTTAAAACAGACTCAACATAAACAAGACCAAACGTCTCCATACTAGATGGAAAAACAGCTAAATCCTTATCAGTAATCTCCGACCAAGGATCATCTAAATACCCAAAAAATGAGATATTTTTCAAATCTTGCTCTGCTATATAATCATCGCAGAGTTGTTTGTAATCCTCATCCCATGCGCCTAAAAATACAAGTTCGGTTCCTGCTCGATTAAGCATCTGAAAAGCTTTAATTAACTCAAGCTGATTCTTTCTCTGAGTCAAGCGACCAACCGAAACAATACGATGTTGGTCATTAGATTCAGTTTTTACATCTTCTTTTGGTTCAATTTGAGTATAAGGTGCAAAGGAATAAATCTTCCTATTTGGAAAATACTTTTCTAAATCCTCAGTTAAAGCTCCTGTTACAGCAAATATTTCATCAGAAAACTTATCTATAAAGTCTAGTTTTTCTTTGTAGTAACCGAACTCCCCCTCAGGAAATTCATGAATCAACCAAAAATGTTTGACATTCTCAAAAGCGGCAGCAAGTGCTCCTTGAAAGACGTTGACTGTATTACTGATGACAAGTTCCACCTTGTTATCTACAATAATATTTTGAATATCTTTGACATTTTTATTATAAGAATTCACTCGTATAAAATGATTAGCCGGCAAACCACCCGGTGCTTCTTCCCACCACCATTTGACAGCTGAAAGACCATAGGTCTCAATCCCTTTTTTCTGAAGTCCTACTTGATACTCTTCTTGAGATGGAACTTTATAATCAGGAAAAACGTTTAATACACGATAACCTTTTTTCACAAGAAATTCCATCAGATTCACAATTGAAATTTCAGCACCATTATCCAACGTTCCTGTTGGTGAAATGAATAGAATTGTTTTGGCCATAATTTTCTCCTACATCCAATAGAATGGAATTATCAAAAAAATGGAAATTAGAAAATTTAGTAGTAGTGTTATGGTTGAAATTTTTAAAACTTTATTTTGCGAGATTTCAAAATTTCCTAAATTTGCCACTAAAGGTAAAAAGAGGATTAAAAATGGTGTAAAATATCTCCCTTGAGAACCAACTGAAACAGAAGCCCCGTGTCCAAGAACAATCGGTGTCCATTGAAGGTACATAACTGTTACAGTAGCTAGAACTTGAATTGGAAACAACCAGGCTGCAAAAATTGAAAAATCTTTTGAAAAGAAATCTTTTTCATTAGCTAAGAAAATTAAAACCAATACTGCTATATCTATAAAAATCAGCCATAGAGGTAACTGCAATGTAAAGTTTCCTAAATAACCAAAAACTCCTATTGTGAGAATAGAATTTAAATCTCCATTTTGCCTTGCATTTACAAGTGTATTTAAAAGGACATGAATATAATGGACGAGACCACCTTCATTTCTCATTAAAAATTGTAAAATGAAACCTATTGTTATAAGTAGTAAAAGATAAAAGACAAACTTATATCTAGAAACTATAATCTTTAATGACTTAAACGGTCTATTTAAAACTTTTAATACACCCTTAAATTCAAATGATACAAAAGGTATCAAACCTAATAACAAAATATTATTTGGTTTTGTTGCTAGAAGCAAAATCGCAAGGCCGATCACTTGAACAAAATTACGATTGGTAAATCGTTTCGAATAGGCGAGATTCGTTATAAAACCAAAAGCCAACATCACTTCCAAGTAATTCATCACATCATAAGAAAGAGATGAAGCTTGTTGGACCATAATTGGTAATAGTGATATAAACATCAAGGCTGTCTTTCCATACTTAAAATAACGTATTAAAAAGTATAACCCAAGTATATAAGCTAATGCATTAAAGATACGCCCCATATAAATGATCATCCCAACCGAGGGACTAATCCAACTTCCTATCGTCATCCCAATTAATTGAGGTAAAAAAGAAATCGTTTTTAGACTAATACCAAATTTAAATGGCTCATTCTTCATTTCAATTTTGCGTGCTAGAAGTTGTTTATATTCCTTTGGTTTAACCTTATCATTACTTGGTATCTCATCCATCCACTTAAAGGAATTCTCCGTTGGTTTGTGGAAAGTCTCCCAAGTCATACGCGCGTGGTTCATTTCATCTGGCACACGATTAATCGGAAACAGAAACATAAATGAGAAAATAAAAATCGTTGCTAATATGAAAAATAAATTTTCAACTTTTATCTGTTTAATTCTGTTCAAAATAAGTCACCATTTCATCTTTCTTGCTTAAGGTACAATTTTCAAGGACTGCTCGGTATGCTGATTCTGCTAAGTTTTGCCTTAATTCTGGAGATAAAACTAAAGCTTCTAGCTTGTCAAACCACTGATCATCAGTAACTAACAGACCTGTTTCACCATCAATAACCATATCCGAGAAAGCTCCTATCTTGCTTGCTACTGTTGGTACTTTCACCAAAGCAGCTTCAATCCACTTAATCTCAGATTTGGCACGATTAAAGATAGAATCCACAAGCGGTGCCAGGTTAATATCAACCTCGCTAATCAATACAGGTAATTTGTCCCAGCCCACATAATCGTGAGTGACAATTTGATTTTCAAAGGGCTTCATATCTTTTGGAATATCAAGAATTCCGACAATATGTAATTGAACATTACTGTTTTTTTTAAGCAGTTGCTTAATTGCTGGTTTAATCAATTCAAAATTCTCATTATGACTTATTGAACCAGAAAAATAACCAATCTTAACCACGTCTGAGACTTGAGAATAGTCCTTAAGAAATTGACTACTGATAGAGATTAACTCATCAGAGGCTAGATTACGATTCAGCAAAACCTTGCTTTGATACTTCTTCAACTCTTTTTGCAACTGATTCGTTGAAGTAATAGCACCGTCACAGTTCTCTAGCATGTAACCATAGTTTCGAACATTAGCATCATAATTTTCCTTCTCATGGTGTGGTAATCCTTTAGTATAACTCAATTGATCAGTATATAGCGTATCAAACACCAAATCATCAATATCAAAGAAAATTGGTTTTCCATAGTCCTTTGCCAAATGGCAAAGACGGAGTAGTTCAGGAGAAATTGGTGACCGATATATGATAATATGACTTGCATTTTGAGCTTGAGTCAATTCGAATTCTGATAAATTTACTACCTTAACTTTAAATCCATGTTTCCGTAATTGCTCTGCTTTATTTAAAACACGATAGCGCGTACATTGTGGAATAATATTTTCAACACCATCAATCAATAAAATATATTGTTCACGAGGAACAGCTTTGAATTTATTGACAATATCTTGCAAAATTGACACTGGGTAATCTGTCTTCTCAGCAACATACTCTAGCAAATCCGGAACTTCTGACTCACGCTCAAGACCTTGCCACAAGAATTGATCCTCATCATAATTTTTCAAAGCTGTGTATTTGACCAAAGGGCTACCTGCTTTAAGCATCCTCAACGGGTGAATATACATAGCAGAATCTTCGTATTCTTGCACCACAGCATCGAAACGATAACCTAAATCAGAAAAATACTTGGTAAAACGTGTCTCATGTCGACCAATAGCCTTATCGCGAGAATCTGTGTCTGTCAAATGTGTCCAATATTCATAAAAAGCATCATCATTTAACATGAGCTTTTCAATAACTAGAAAATACGACTGAAGGTGCTTAGGAATATAGCCGTATGGGTTCTCCTTCGTAACATCTTCTTGCTCTTCTCCAAATGAAATACCCCAGAAATCAAGATGCTTATCAGTCATCTCTTGACAAACCTGAGACAGATCCCTCATCGGTCCAATATTGGTATCATTGACCAAGAACAGTTGATCGTAATCTTTAAGCTTATCTTTACCAAGAGCAAAGATCCCCTCTCTAAAGGCTGCTGTGTCATATCCCTTATTATCACGAGTCAAAACCTGTCCATAGGGTTCAAGTGTATTGATATCTTCAACATGAAGCTGACCGTTTACAACAACAATGACATCATCCATCAACGGGGACAAGGCCTGTAAAAAACGTAATTTGTATTCTTGCAACCGATTTTCAGATTCGAAAATGACATAGACTAGTGCTCTTTTACCAGAAAATGACAGAGCAGACCGTTGACTATTTCTAAGACGACGTAACCGATGAACCTTAAGTGGGGTCACATGACGACGTAATCTAACAATTTTCTCCTTTGTAGCATTTAAATAAGACTTGATTTTTCGTGGATTTTTTAATAAAACCTTCGTGATTTTAATAGGTTTAATCAGAGAATTCCCAATACGATACGAAAGAGAACTTCGAATCAGTTGTATCTCTTTACGAGCCTCTTTCAATTCTACTACTTGCGTTTGACTCTTACGATAAAGTTGTTTCTGCTTTCTTTGTAATTCTTTTACATATTCAGAAACATCATTATGGTGACTTATTAAACTTTCTAAACGATCTTCTAAAGTCATGAGATTATCACAAACTGCTTTATAAACCTCATGAGGAAGTTTATCCAAATACTTCTCAAGGATCTCAAGATATATTTCATAATGATATTTGACTGAATTACGTAAAGAAATAGATCCTGTTTCAAATACTCGATAAAATAACTTTGTATTTGGTTGGTAACAAGCTTTAGCATTTCTATTAATTACAAGATTCAAGAAAAAATCATAATCTTCCAATTTTTTTCCTGATAAATGTTCATCGTATCTGATTTCACCAAGAATATCTTTTCTAACTAACGAACAATTGGAAATATAATTTGCCGTCAAAAAGCTATATATTTCAAAATTTCTAGCTTTTAAATAAATTTCATCTTTTTCAAAATCAAACAAATCACAATAAACAATATCCGCCTGTTGATTTATTGCACATGAATAAAGTTCTTCAACATAGTCATCTGGCAAATAATCATCACTATCAACAAAGAGAAAATATTTTCCATTAATCAGTTCTATACCCTTATTCCTTGTTTTTACAACCCCCATATTCTTATGAGATTCAAACTTTACCTCGAAAGGCGAATCCTTTAAAGTCTTAAGAATAATCTGCTTAGATCCATCTGTAGACCCATCGTCCAGAACAATTAGTTCGATATTTTGATAAGTCTGTTTAAAAACACTTCGTAAGCATTGCTCAATATACTTTTCGTGATTATAACAAGTTACAATCACAGAGATTAAATTTTTCATTATTTCCGTCCAATTTGTTTAATAAAACATCAATTAGTATATGATAATTACTAATACTACTGTACTTCGAGGATTGCCTTTTAGCAATCTTTAAAAGTATAATCAAATTAATTATACTATATTTTAACCAAAAAAGAAAAGCAGCTCTACAGCTACTTCTATTTTTCAAAATACAAAAATTAATTATTCGTCTTCTGACTCTTCACATATTGTCTCATCAGCAACTTGGCCATCCATTTGGGCCAGAAGAGTTCATACATGTATAGATCTTCTTTACTACGCGTATTGTCTGCAATGGTTTTTGATGTTTCAGACTCTCCATGGATACGGTGGCACATGAGCTTGTCAGATACATAAGCGAAACGACCTTTATACTCGCTGATCTTATACCATGCGTACCAATCCAAACTCACTCTCATCCCTTCATCAAAATAGAAATTCTTCAAATTTTCACGATTATAGGTGACAGCTGGACAACAAATCGGATTCCCAAAAGCCATCACACGGTTTCGCCAAAAGTGACTAGCAGGAAAAAGATTCATGGTTTTTAACATCAAGGTTTTGATCTTCAGATTTGTATTCGCAGGAATTTTATGGCCATCTTTTTCTTCAAAATAATCAGAATACCCAATCAACACATCTTGATTTTTTTCCATCTTAGCCAAAACTTTCTCAGCATAGTCCGGCTCATAATAATCATCCTGATGGGCGATGGTAGCATACTTCGTCTCTACAAAAGACATGGCATTGTTCCAATCCTTACCAATCCCACCACCCTGCTTGGTGTAAAATGGAATAGCATAACGCTTACAAAGTTCTTTGATCGAGTCCAGTGGTGTTGAACTATAACAGATAATCTGTGATTGGAGAGTTTGATTCTTCAAAGACTGAATACAAGCTTCCAAGTATTCGCTCTCTCCATAAGCACAGATCACCCAGGTATGATTACTGTTCATCATTCTCCTCTTTCGTTTCTACTTGACTTTTTAAAATAGATAATTCTTGAACTAAATGCTTTATCTGTTCTTTTTGTTTTGACAAAGTCATGGTTTGCAAAAATCCAATGACCAACAGGAAAAAAATAGTAAGAGACAATAGAAAATTGGAGGTCAATTCAAATCCAAGTAATTTAGCAAAGTATCCAGGAATAGAATCAAACACTGAAATTACAATCATGACAAGACTGATAACAATCCACATGAATGCCTGTTCAAATAAGATATTATTTTTGTTGATATTTCTAATGACTAAATAAAGGAAAAAGATCGAAGCTATCAACATCACAATAGATAAAACTGACATTATTCACTCTCCTTCATAAAGGCTGCGATAAGAATTGATGAACATACTTCTATCATGTAACGAATAGACTTGATAGGGGTGATGGAGGATACTCCACCTGTACGTTCAAACATATTAGCAGGTTTTTCCACAACCTTATATTTACGTTTCAAAATGTGAACAATAGTTTCTGGTTCAGGATACTTGATTGGATAACGCATAGCGAACTGTTTAATAACAGCTTTATCAGCTAAACGATAGCCCGATGTCGTATCTAAAACTCTTTGTCCAGTTGTCCATTTAATCAGATTAGAAATGACGCTAATACCAAAACGTCGCATAAAAGTCGTCTGAAATTCAGACTTAACATCACCAACAAAACGAGAACCAATTACTAGGTCTGCTTCATTTTTTTGAATTGGTTCTAGCAAATCTGATAAGGATTCAATATCATGCTGACCATCGCCATCAAATTGAACCGCTACATCATAATCATTCTCTAGTGCATATTTATATCCTGTTTGAACCGCACCGCCAATCCCAAGATTCATCACAAGATGAACAGCGTTAAAATGATTCTCTTCCAAAATTTGTTTTGTCTTATCCGTTGATCCGTCATTGATCACAACATAGTCCAAATCAAAATCAACTTTCTTGCGGTAATTCACAATACTTGTTACTGTATCGAAAATACTTTCCTCCTCATTGTAGGCAGGAATTATCATTAAAACTCTCAACTACTTCTCCTTCCCTTTACAGTAAAACCTCGAAAACAGTGAAACTAATCTCAAATGTTCAAAAGTTCTAAAAGCAATTACAGAAATAACTGTTTGAACTCGTTCCCCAGTTATCTCAGATGATAATGGGGTTAAATTTGAATCAATATTTTCTTTAGAAACCCATTGTTTAATTTTTCTATATTGATCCATAAATGACGAGCTTGAAGCGGCTCTTCCAGAAAAGAGTAAATACCAAATGTAATATCGTTTAATAAAATAGCGAATATATTTTGAATCGCCAGCAACTTGAAGCAAGTGACTCAGGAAATACACAATATCTATATTCGGATTAAAGCCTCTTTGAGATGTGTTTGAGATACTCTTCTCGTTAAAAAACCAATTATAGCCATTATAATCAATTATTTTAATTTTTTCTGTTAAATTGTAAGCAGTCAAAGTAAAGATAACATCTTCACCTATTGGATAATCAAAGAACTGGATATTATTATCTGTTAAAAACGAAGTTCGATAAATACGTGCCCAAGGTGCAACGACTATATACTTAGACCATTCAGATTGTGTTAAATCTTGCTTAAAAAGTGTCTTCATTTCCTGATTAACGCGCTTATAACCACCAAGAACAATATCTAGTTGTTCTTGGTCTATTTCATTATAAAAACGCTCTAAATAATCCGAATCAACAAAGTCATCATTATCGATAAAGACAACATATTTCCCTTTAGCAAGTTGTATACCCTTATTTCTAGTTTTAGCAACTCCCTCATTTTCTTTATCTATTACTCGGATAAAATCATTAGCATCCGCATACTCTTTAATAACTTCTAAACTATTATCAGTAGAGCCATCATTTATAAGAATAATTTCAAAATCTGTAAATGACTGATTCAGAAGAGAATCTATACATTGTCTAATTCCCTCTTGTGCGTTATATACAGGAATTATGACTGAAACGGTTGGATTAGACATATTATACTTTTACTTTCTATCTACTATTTTTTATAAAATTTCAGAAGGTAAGAAAATAACCTTGTTGAGATATTAATTCCAAAAATCGAAGTAAAGATACCTGTTATTTTAAATGATTTGTTATTTATATGACTTGAATTTTTCAACAAATACTTATATTGAGTTAGTAAGTCGCGTATTTCTTGATTAAATAGATATGGCTTAACATAAGGTAAAATCGAAATATAAGAAATTGTAAAATAAGTATTTAAGGCTTTACGTTTAACTTCAGAAAGTGACTTTTCATCAGATAAACCTCTACTAATTCCCACAAGAGTATCTAAAACATTTCTTTCTTTCACTACATTTGTTAAACTTCCAGCTCTGTTCTGACGATACATATACTGAGTGCTAGTAATTACAGAAAAACTTTCCATCATTTTCATTATTGATGAACAGTACAGACTATCTTCAGAGACTAAATCCTCAGGAAAACTTAAACCCTTATTAATTAATTCCTTAGAAATACATTTATTCCAATTAGGGCCATTAAATAAACCAAAATTAGTAGCTTCACCTAAGTCTTTTAACCGAGATATCGTAGATTCTTTAATTTCGTTATCGTAATAATAACTATAACCGAAAATAATAACATCTACATGTTCTATAGTAAGCTCACTAGCAATCTGTTTTAAAAAATGACTATCGCTCCAAAAATCATCGCCATCTAAAAACAAAATATAATCCCCCGTAGCTTTCTTCATTCCAGTATTACGCGCCTTCGAAGCACCACCGTTAGATTGGTGAACTACATTAATTTGCATAGATCGTGTCAATAGTTCATCTGCTATTTTACCTGTCTCATCAGTTGAACCATCATCTACAATTATAATTTCATAATTATCATATGTTTGTTTAAGAATACTTTCTACACAGTTTTCTAGATAATTTGCTACATTATATGCTGGAATAATGATTGAAAATTTCATGTCAATTATTTTTTCCTTCTAAAGATTGTATATGGGTTTGTTACAAAATAAATTACTAGGGAAGCAAGAAGCCATGCGATCATTGCACAAAGAAATGATAATGAGGCCCCAAAAATTTCAAATTTTGACACTAGAGGCTTGGCAGTTAAGATTGAGACAATATAACCAACAATAAAGGAAATAACCAAAAAATGTTGCTTCCTAAATATTGTCAAAATATTATCACATACAGTTGAAAAAGTACTTGCAATTCCTCCAAGCAACAAGACGATAAAACTCGTCTGATACTGTTTAAGGTTAGTCCCATATACAATATCCAAAGCTGGGATGGCTATAAAAGCACCAATTAAAAATATTAATGTACAAGTAACAAATAAAATCTTGAAGAGATTATTCTTGTAAGTGACAAAATGAGAAATCTTCTTTTCTTCTAAAAAGACTGCAAGTTGTGTAATCATTGGTCTAAGAAACACAATCATAAGATTCATGGCAAAAATTGGTGTAAACAAAATACTAAAATCTCGCTGAACACCATTTCCAATCAAACCTTGATTAAAAATATCATTCAAAGCATATTTAGGCTGATTATAAATTGAGACCAACAAAAAAGCATTAATAAATAAAGGTAAACAATCTTTCAATACATTGATAATATTACTCAACCTAACACTCTTAAGATTTAAGCGATGGAAGACTTTTGAATGAGGATAATCAAATAGAGCAATAAAAACAAATGAACTGATGGTTTGTGCGATAACAGACCACAATAGATTTTTAGAGATAACTAAAGTTAAAGCAAATACGATTGTTGAAATGTTATTTCTCAGGAAAAGGGACTTCCCTGCAATATCCAGACGTTCTTTCTGCTGAAACAATCCTTGAAAAACATCTGATAAGGCTTCACTAACTCGGAAAAAAGAGACCCAAAAAATTATTCCTAGATTTGAGTGAGTATTAGTATTAAAAATTAAATACGTCACTAAAAGAAGAACCATAACAACATTAGAAATGATTCTTGTGACAAAATAGGTATCAAAAGAATACTTTTCTCTTATATCTGTTGCTTGAAAATCTCTGACTTGAAAACTTGCTACAATAACAAAGAGATTCGCAATTGCATAAGCAAAACTATAGATATCCGCTGAAGCACTATTTAAAGCCCGTGTAACAATAAAAAGAAGTATAACTGAAACAGCAGCTGAAGACATACTTCCTAAAATATTCCAGAAAAAAACCTTTTGAGCAGTTACTTTTTTCAAATATTTCACTCTCTTTCGAAAACTATATTCCATTAATTATATCATATTCTAAATAAAAAAAGAGAGAACAGCATGACACACGTCCTCCCTCTTAGCTCATAAAGTATTCTTATTTCACTTTTTGTTTGTAAAACTCTTTCAAGGCATCTTGCCAAGTTGGAATGACGAACCCTGTAGCCTTAGCCTTAGCCAAGCTCATCGTTGAGTTAAGTGGACGTTTCGCTTTAGCTGGGAATTGGCTAGAATCCACTGGTTTCACTTCAACATCCGTATCTTTGAGGATTTCAACAGCAAAGTCATACCAAGTTGTATCTTCTTCAGCATCATTTGATAGGTGGTAATAACCATATTCCTTACGGTTTTCAGCCAAATAAGTCATAAACTCTGCAAGGGTACGGGTCCAGGTTGGACGACCGTGTTGGTCATTAACAACTGTAAGTATTTTGTGAGTCTTGGCAAGGTTTTGCATGGTGAAGACAAAGTTCTTACCGTAATTTCCAAAGACCCAAGCTGTACGAATGATATAGAAGTTAGACACATACTTCTCAACCAATTCTTCCCCCATACGTTTGGTACGACCGTACTCTGTTTGAGGATCTGGTTGATCGTCTACTTCCCATTCTTGTCCCACTGGTTTTTTACCATCAAAAACGTAGTCCGTTGAGATATAGACCAAGGTTGCACCGTACTTTTCAGATGCCTTTGCTACATTTTCCGTACCAGTCACGTTGATGGCATAGTCCAACTCTTTTCCTTCATCTTCAGCAGCATCAACAGCTGTATAGGCAGCACAGTGATAAACCAAGGTTGGTTTCACTTCTGCGAAAACCTCATCTACTTTTTCTGCATCTGTGATATCCATTTCAGCCACATCAACAGCTACATATTCTTCATTTCGTTCATCCAACAAATGGCGAAGCTCTGTCCCAAGTTGACCATTTGCACCTGTAATTAAAATCATGGTAAAATCTCCTTAAAAATTTATTTTAACATTCGTTAAAATTTAGTGTATTTATTGTTCATTAGCAAACTAAATTCTATTTCATTATAACAAATAATTGATCATCTTTAGATAAAATATCGTATAATTTTGTAGTTTCAACTTTTCTATAACTAGAATCTATCTGATTTATATCAAACATTTTAAAATCAACATCTAGTTTCGTTAAGCTATTAAATCGCATCGTCATATCCCAGGAGATATTTGTATTTGGCATAATTAGGCTACTAATCATGGGGTAAACAAGAGCTGAATTTTCGTATATAGGTGAATTTGATATAAACCTATTAATATTAACCACCCTATTTTCCGCTGAAACATACTTATTAAGTGTACTGCCTAACATGACACTCTGTGTTTCGAATGTTTTATTTTGTTGCTTTAAACTATCAACATAAATGAACGAGAATGACAACACATAGTATACACTCAATAATATTAAGAATTTTTTTGATATTTCAAAGAAATGAAATTTAGTCGAAATCCCTAAGGTTACAATCAAAATGATTGATGAGAAGATTCCCAATCCATATTCATATCTAGGTCTTAAAAGATAGAACTTTTCTAAAAGAATTAGGTAAGAACCATAACTAAAGATACAGCCTAAACATAACCAGGAAATTGCTAAAACTGTTTTTGTCAATTTCTTTTCTTTACTTATCAAATAAACAGATATAATTAAAAAAATAATTAAAATAGCAGCAAGAACTATCCAAATATTCGAACTTTGATTGTAAATATTTTTTAAATACCCCTTTGCGTTATTAAATAACGTAGCTGGAATATCTAACAATCCAGGAATCCTACCTTGGTCTGCGAAAATTGGTGGCTTAATTGTAATTTGAACTTTATATAAAATCATACCTAGAATATACGATACGGATGATATAATAATCCTTTGAATATTCAATTTATTATCATTTAGAAATTCTAAAAATACTAAGGTTAGGACAACCAAAATATAAATCCCTGAAGATGCTTGATAAGAATTACACATTAGAAAAATACATAATATCGAGCTCAAACTAAACAATTTGTTGGACTTCAAAAAAATGAATGGCAAGATAGACACAAATACACTCAAGGACATGAAAGGATTATCGAATCTAAAACTCAATGGCTCCAAGAACCAAGGATTTAAACCGACAATAGTTGATGATAGTGCAGTGAACCAATCTATCTTCTTATAGGGAAATAAGATAAATAATAATAAAATACTTGTAATACTTAAAACAATAGACGAAATAATATTTGTTGTCAAACCAGGGTCAGTTAAGTGGGTTCCACCCTGAATAAAACGAGATGTTATTTCACTAAAATATCGGGAATAATGTTCAGAAAATCCTGTGTAGCCTTGAAGTTGTCGACCAATATCGTCAATATAAGGAAATTCTGCTAAACTAATATTTATATTTACAAGTAAATAGATAACAAAAATGAGGTAACACGCAGCTCTATTTCTTTTTATATACTCAAAAAGATTCTGAAATATTGATTTACAATCATCAACCATTCTTTATTCCTCATCTTTCACAACATAAACTGGCCGTTTCTTAGTTTCCATAAATATTTTACCAACATATTTACCTAAAATCCCGATGGTTAGTAATTGGAAGCCTCCTAGGAAAAGAATCACTGTCATGAGGGATGGCCATCCAGAAGTGGGATCTCCAAACACTAGGGTACGGATCACAATCAAAATCACCATGATAAAGGCCAAAATCCAAGACAACAGTCCACCAATAAAGGCAATATTTAGTGGAGCATCAGAAAAATTGACAATTCCTTCGATCGAGTATTTGAAGAGGGACCAAAAATTCCAAGACGTCTCTCCTGCCACGCGCTCAACATTTTTATATTCGAGGTACTCTGTCTCAAATCCTACCCAGGCAAAAATTCCTTTTGAAAAGCGATTGTATTCTGATAACTCTAGAATCGCATCGACCATGGGACGGCGCATCAAACGGAAATCACGCGCACCGTCGACCATTTCTACTTGACTGATATGATTGATCAATTTATAAAACATGCGTGCAAAGAAGGATCGAATTGGTGGTTCGCCATCCCGAGTTACGCGTCGGGTACCGACACAGTCTAATTCTGAATTTTCATCCAATTTTTTCTTCATTTGAAGCAATAACTCTGGAGGATCCTGTAGATCTACATCCATAACTGTGACGAATTCACCATTAGCACGCTCAAGTCCAGCATAGAGTGCTGCTTCTTTTCCGAAATTTCGAGAAAAAGAAAGGTAATGCGCATTTGAATCCGTAACATGTAGCTTTCGAAGAACGGATAGCGTACCATCTGAGGAGCCATCATTTATAAAAATATATTCAAACTTTTCTCCCATCTCCATCCTAACACGTTCCATCGCTTGATAAAATAATGGAATCGATTCTTCTTCGTTAAAACATGGGACTACAACTGATATGGTCATCTCTTACTCCTTGGCTTATTCACTTTCTATTGTAACAAAAAACTCTCATAAACCCTAGTATTTTTCACCCCTCCCCCTTTTCATGGTATAATAGAGTGAATCGATGACGGAAGGACACCTTATGTTAAAGCTGGGAATTATTGGTACGAGTTGGATTTCACACGAATTTATTACAGCTGCTCATCAGACAGGTCACTATCACTTGCAGGCTGTGTATTCGAGAAAGATGAAGACTGCTCAAGAGTTTTGTGAGCCTTATGGAGCGATCTCTTGCTACACGGATTTCATCGACTTCTTAGACAGTGAACTGGATGTGATCTACATTGCTAGCCCTAATTCTCTTCATTTCGCTCAGGCCAAGCTTGCTATTCTGGCCAAGAAGCATGTCATCATTGAAAAACCCGCTGTGACCACCCCTTCTGAATGGAAGGAGCTGGTCAAGCTCGCTAATGAGCATCAGGTCTATCTCTTTGAAGCTGCCAGAAATTACCAAGAAGAAGCCTTTCAAGTAGTTAAAAACTTCCTCTCTAACCAGGAAATACTGGGCGCCAACTTCACCTTTGCCAAATATTCTTCTAAATTGCCTGCCCTTCTTGCAGGTGAGATGCCCAATATTTTCTCAGATGTCTATGCAGGTGGAGCCTTGATGGATCTGGGAGTCTACTGCCTCTACTTGGCGATCGGCTTCTTTGGAGAACCGATCTCCAGCCACTACACCGCTCAGCAATTACCCAATTCGGTTGATCTCTATGGTCAAGGTGTCTTGATTTATCCAGAGTTTCAGGTTGCCATTCAGGCAGGGAAAAATATCACCAGCCATCTACCTGCTGAAATCTACACCAAGACTGGAACACTAACTCTCAATGCTGTAGCAGCCATCAACCAGGCTCGCTTCGTCAGCCATTCTGGGGAAGTCATCGACCTTCCGATCCAGTCCTGCCCACACCAAATGCAAGAAGAGGCGGAAGCCTTTGCCCTTGCCATCGCTCATCAAAAGCCAGCTGCTTATCTTGAATGGTTACAAACAGCTGAGCAGGTCCATGAAACCCTCTACCAGATGCGTCAAAGCGCTGGAATACAATTTAAGGATGAAAAAGAATGAAAGAACAATTTCCACAAAGCTGGAAAGACCAGTTAGAAACACTCGGATTTGATACATTCACTGAAATTCAGGAACAGATCTTCTCCCCTATCTATGAAGGAGAAAATGTCCTCGGGATCAGTCCTACCGGTACTGGTAAGACACTCGCCTACCTCTTTCCGAGCTTGCTCAAACTCAAACCGAAGAAGGCCCAACAACTCTTGATTTTGGCTCCTAATACAGAATTAGCAGGACAAATTTTTGATGTCACCAAACAATGGGCAGAGCCTCTCGGTCTCCAGACACAACTCTTCCTTTCAGGATCTAGTCAAAAACGGCAAATCGAACGCCTCAAAAAAGGACCCGAAATCCTGGTTGGGACGCCTGGTCGGATCTTTGAACTGATCAAGCTGAAAAAGATCAAAATGATGAATGTAGAAACCATCATTTTAGATGAATTCGACCAATTACTGAGCGATTCTCAGTACCACTTCGTCGACAAAATCAGCCACTATGCTCCCCGTGACCACCAATATATCTATATGAGCGCCACAGCCAAGGTCGATCCTGACCAACTAGAGGAAAATACTCTTCGCGTTACGGTTGATGGAGTTTCTTTGGATAATATCCAACATTTTTATATGCAAGTGGATAAGCGGGACAAGGTTGAATTGCTCCGCAAACTCGCCTACGTCGAAGATTTTCGTGGTCTGGCTTTTTTCAATAGCCTGTCTGATCTGGGTAGTGCTGAAGAAAAACTACAATACCGTGGTGTTGAGGCTGTATCGCTCGCCAGTGATGTCAATGTCAAATACCGCAAGGTCATTCTGGAACGCTTCAAAGACCATCAGCTGACCCTCTTGCTGGCCACCGATTTGGTCGCTCGTGGAATCGATATTGAACATCTTGAGTGTGTGATTAACTACGATATTCCTCGTGATGTGGAGACCTATACCCACCGTGCCGGTCGAACAGGACGAATGGGGCGTGATGGCTATGTGATCACCTTTATCACCCACCCAGAAGAACTCAAAGCCTTGAAAAAATACGCTTCTGTCCGTGAACTGGTTTTAAAAAATTCCGAACTCTTTTTAAATGAATAAGAAAATCCTCTGCTAGTGAATGAACTGCAGAGGATTTTTATGTTAATTTCCATTGTAATAGATGCGATGGCTTTCAAGTTGATAATCCAACAACTCATCCACCGTTACAAAGGTATAGCCTTGTGATTTGAGGTAGTCAAGGACGGTCGGTAGAGCATCAATCGTGGTTTGATGGATATCATGCATGAGGATAATCGAACCCGGTTTGACTTCTTTTTTCACTTCATTGAGAATAGCCGTCGTATTATGCGTCTTCCAATCTAGGCTATCCACATCCCACATGATGAAGGATTGGTCGACACCGTATTGGATGGCACTATTGATGGCTCCATACGGAGGACGGGTAATCTTGGTCTGCACACCTGTCGCTTTTTGAATAGCTTCTTGGGTATCCAAGATCTCTTTTTTAGCATTATCCAAGCTCAATTTTGGCAACTGAGGATGATCCCAGGTATGGTTCCCGATTTGATGACCTTCTTTGCGGACTTGCTTAGCAATATCTGGATTCGCACTGACATTTTTTCCGACCATAAAGAAGGTAGCTTTGGCATTGTATTTCTTTAAGATGGCTAGTGCCTGAGGAGTCGTGGTTGGATCTGGTCCATCATCAAAGGTCAGAGCAATCATCTTACGGTGGCGTTCTTCAATATAGGATTCGTAAGAAGCTAGATCATCAGGAAGCAAGCGCTCTGTATCAATCACGTCATAGAATTTAGACAAGGGAACAGTGAAGGTATCATCTCCCTTAACCTTGGTTGGAAATGGAATGGTGAAATTTCCTTTTTCATATTGGAATTCCCATTGGCTCAAATCCAACTCTGAGAAGTGGGCAACCATTTGATCAATGCTTTCCTCATCCAGCTGACGAAAGGCTAGATTTCCTCGTAGTTCCTCCAAAAAGATCTGCTTGGCTCCATCTGGATCCGCAAAAACCTGGCTCAGGGTCAGAGGATTGTTCTCATCATCCAAGTAAAAGAGGGGCAACTTCACCGTCTCATCTTTGATGAATTTCCCTTTTTTGTACTGGTATTCAGCCCGTTTGATTTGGATAGGATGATAACCAACAAAAGGTGCTTCTGCTTCTTCACTATGGTAGAAGGTCAGATGCTTAGGCTCTTTGGTTTTCTCATCGGTTCCTAGACGCTGAAGGTCTTCTTGGATCTTCTCTTTCACAATCTCAACAGGCTGTCCATCTTTAGTAGGATAATAAGCCGTCACATAAGAAGTCCCTAAAATCCCTTCCTGAACTTGAACATCTTTCCCTTTTTCAGAGCTTTTCTCAAGTTGGGTAACCTTAGCAAACTGATCCTGATAGGCTTTTTGTTCACGAACCCTTTGAATCTTTTGATAGCCGATATACAAAAGACTCAGTAAAAGGAGATTTGTAATGATTAATAAAATAGTTTTCGTGTGTTTGAATCTCATAACTTTATTATAGCAAATTTCTCTCGAAAAAACATTCCTTTTTTGTAAATGGTTTCATAAAAAAGAGGGCGACTGTCGTAGCCGACAGCGGCCCTTATTGTTAATCCCTCTTATTTTTCGCGAATGACTTCTACTTTATACCCATCCGGATCTACAACGAAATAGTAATTCGGTTGCGTCCCTGGAAGACCTTTTGGTTCTGTCACTTCATAGCCTTTAGCCTTGTGTTCCGCATTCAAACCTTCTAGATCAGGAGTACTCAAGGCAACGTGAGCATAGCCATCTCCGATGACATATGGACCATGATCATAATTGTAAGTCAATTCCAGCTCATAGTCATCTCCAGGCAAGGCCAAATAAACAATCGTGAACTTGTAGTCTGGGAAATCTTTCCGACGTTTTTCTTCAAAACCAAAAGCATCTTGGTAAAAAGCAATTGATTTTTCTAAGTTTTCTACACGAAGGCAAGTGTGCAACATTTTTGAACTCATAGGTTTTCCTCTTTTCTATTTTTTAAAGATTATGAACGATTTTTTTTACGACTTTCCGTCTTAATGGATAATTTCACTTCAAAGATGGTCCCTTTTGGTTTATTATCTTTGACTTGAATGGTCCCTTTGAAAGCTTCTACGATCTGCTTAGCGAGGGATAACCCCAAACCAAATCCACCTTTTTGACGGGTTCTGGCCTTGTCGACCCGGTAAAAACGATCAAAGATCCGTTTCTTATCCTCATCTCGAATCCCTGGACCATTATCCAGCACTCTCAAAAGAAGATTTTTATCCTTCAACTGGACTTCAAACTGGATCTCGCCATCTTCATCGGTATACTTCAAGGCATTGTCATAGAGAATGGTCATCAACTGCTTGAGGAGCGTTCTATCAGAACAAATGACTTTGTCCACCTGATTGTCTCCTCGGAAGATTTTATCATTTTCTTCCGCAATGATCTCAAAATTCGAGAAGGTCTGATCGAAAAAGCTTGGTTCGATATCTTCCATCTCCGGCTTCAAGCCATCATCTCTTCGGGCGATATTGAGAAGGTTGGTGGTCAAGAGCTTCATATTTCGAACTTCATCTAAGCTAGATGCAATGCTCTCGCTCGATTCCATAATGGTCGCTTCAGGCTTTCTAAAAAGCGTTTCGAGGCGATTTTGCAGGACTGCTAAAGGCGTCCGCAACTCATGGGAAGCATTTTCCACGAAAGCCTTTTGCTTTTGCATACTCTCAAGAAGGGGCTTGACGCTGAGACGTGCTAAGAAGAGACTAGCAAATAACGAGATTCCCCAGAAGCAGATCATGACAAGGGCGATTTGGCTTTCGTGCTCTTCACTGGTCTGCTCTAGCTGACTGATATTGGTCATGACAACCGCATACTTGATATCACTATCACTTTCATCATCAGATAAACTCAACTCTGCCATATAGGCCCTGTAACTTTCTTTTTTCCCATAGCTGTTTGTAATTTGAAGCTGGGAAACCTTGTTGAGGAGCTTTCGACCAAACGTCACTGTTTTGAAGTTTAAAAACCCATTACCGGTTGTCAAGTTTTCATATTTTTTATTGAGCAAAACAACAGTGGTATTGGATGTGACATCCCCTTTAGGTTCTGATTTATCATGATCTGGGATCATCATCTCATGATCATTATCATCTCCTTTGGTATTTGACTGTCGCTGGTCTCGATAAGCAATCGCTACAAGCGAGTAGGGATCCTGACTGAGAGTCTTGAGGTTCTCATCGACCGTTGTATAGAGACTCGAGCGCATGACCTGAATGATAATCAGGGTCATGGCTGAGAATATCAAAGTAAAGAGCCCAAAATATCGGATGAAGTAGGAAAAATCATCTTCCCCGACGGTTTTCTTAATTCTGGTTAGCATCTTTTAAGATATACCCCACACTGCGCAATGTTTGCAAGTTCTCAACGAAATCAGTACCTTTTAATTTCTTACGGATTTTTGAAACATAGACTTCAACCACTGAGATGGTTGTGTCACTATCAAAGCCCCAGAGACGATCGAAGATCTGGGTCTTTGGAAGGATGACATTTTGGTTTTGAAGGAAATAGACCAAAAGATCAAATTCCTTCCCAAGAAGTTCCACTTCTTTCCCATCCACATAAGTCGAATTGGTAGATAAATTGACCTTCAAATTGCCATAATTAAGGGTGTTTTCATTGACCTTTCCTGAGCGCTTCAAGAGAGCTTGAATCCGCATCTTAAGCTCTTCTAGGTAGAAAGGCTTGGTGAGGTAATCGTCTGCCCCTAGCTCAAAGCCGTGCCCTTTGTCATCCAGACTTTCTTTAGCTGTCATGATCAAAACAGGGGTTGTCACGCCTTTTTCACGCAATTCTTTCAAGACATGGAAACCGTCTTTTTCAGGAAGCATCAGGTCCAGCAAAATCAAATCATAGATCCCGCTTTCTGCTTCGTAAAGACCTTCTTCTCCGTCAAAGACCTGCATGACATCCGCAAAATCATCTAAAAAATCAAATACTGAATTTGACAAACCAAGGTCATCTTCGACCAATAGAATTTTAATCATCGTCGTATCCTCTTCTCTTTCGTGAGTGAGTCTTTCTAATCTATTCTTAACCATTATAACACGACTTGCCTTCATTTCCTATAGTTTAGAACCTGGTTTTATGATCAAACTCAGCCTGCCTGAGGAAGGCTAATTCTATGAATTTGTCGTGTTTTCTTTGTTACTTTGACTATCACTCGTCTTATTTTTATTTTTTGAATTCTTCTTATTGGACTTTTTAGAGGAACCCTGGTTCCCTTCTTGTCCGCTAGATTGGTTCATGCCATTATCTGGACCATTCCCTTGTGGGCCACCATTGCCTTCTTGTGGCATCTGACCAGGTCCGCCACCTTGCGGACCACCTTGAGGACCGCCGTCCTGTGGGCCACCATTTTGCTGGTTTCCTTGTGTAGCATGGCCATTTTGACTATTTTGTTGCTGATTGGATCCTTGGTTCTGACCCGTTTGGACCGGTTGAGAAAATTGTTGGTTATTGGAGGATTGAGAGGCGATGACACCGACACCAAAGCCGCTTCCAGCACCAACTAACAATCCACCAACTGCTGCCATGCCAATCCACCACTTAGGACTTCGTTTTAGGACAACCATTTTTTCTTTGGATTCTTGCGTTTCTACTACTTGTTTTGTTTCTTTTTGATTCATCTTTTTACCTTTTATCTTTTTGTACAAGTACTTGTCTTTTATAATTTAAAGGGAGCTCGATCCTTTAGTAAGGCGATTATACTTCAGGAGTCTTAAGCCTGCCTAAATTTTTACTTAAAAAATCCTAAAACAAGCGTAGGCTATTGACAGGATGAACCCCTTATTGTAGAATAGTTACCATAAAATAAATACGAGGTTAACTGTTATGAAGAAAATCTTTCCCTTAGTTCTCATCTCCATTGGAGTGGCCATGATCTCCGTCCTATCTCAATTCACCATTCCCTTTGGTCCAATTCCTTTGACCCTGCAGACACTCATGATCGGGATCATCGGGACCATCTATAAACCCAGCCATGCCTTTGTCACAGTCTGTCTCTACCTACTTTTAGGCTTCTTAGGTTTTCCAGTATTTGCCGGCGGTGCTGGTGGCGCTTCGCATTTCCTTGGTCCTACTGCTGGTTTCCTCCTCTTCTTCCCATTCCGAGCATGGATCACGTCTCTGTTCACGAGTGCTAAATCCAGCCTTGTCACTATCTTTTTGGCCAATCTCCTCAGTAGTGCTCTCCTCTTTGTGTCAGGAGCTATCGGCTTTATGCTGGTCACGCATACCGATCTCCAAAAAGCATTTACTTTGGTCGTTGCTCCCTTTATCCTTGCCGACCTCATCAAACTGGTCATCATCACTATCACCAGCAAGGCGATTTTTGCCAGCCTCAAACACCACTGGTATTTCAAATAAGATTCAAAGGACGCTAAAAAATCGATACAGAAATTTCTGTATCGATTTTTTTAAATCTATTTTGTCGCAAGGATAGCGGCTTCTACTGCTGCTTTTTCCCGTTGAATCAAATCCACACGCGCTGCGATTTCCTTGATTCCCATGCTGATGTTTCGGCTGATAGCCATATCAGACAATTGTGGTTCAAAGAAGGCTTTGAATTCTGCTAAGCGCTCTGCTGTTTTGAAGGTATTGGCTGGGTAGATGACAAACTTGTCAAAGCTCATGTCTCCGCCAAGGGCTGCTTTGACCCATTCCCAATTTTCACGCGCCCAAGTCCAGGCAGATTCTTGAGTGAACTCATGATGTAAGAAGGTGAAATACCAACTCATTGCTAAGTCTTGTGGTTTCACAACATCCTTGTTCTTCCACTCTGTCAAAATCTTTTCAACTGTGTCTGCATCGGTTGTATAAGCCAGAGCTGTAGACAATTGACGCTTGAAGTTACCATCTGTCGCTTGAGCATAAGTGTTCAAGTACAAATCAGTCAATTCTTTGCTTTCATGGTGTTTGATTTGGTTAATCAAGATTTGCAAACGAATAGCGGCTGGAAGCTTGCTGATATCCTCAGCATGGGCTGCATAGATTTCACTTGCTTTGGCGCTTGCTTTGGCATCATCACCCTTGATCATATTTGAAATAACCAATTGACGAACCATTTCATCCTCATCTGCTTCTCCAGCTTTTGGTTCAAAGCCAAGGCGTTCAAAGTTGAATTGGTTGAAGGTCACGAGCAACTTCTTATAAGCTGCTTCTACTTCAGTTCCTTCATCCACAAAGAGGCTGAGACCTTGAAGGATTGATGAAACTGCAGATACAACCAAATAAGAGCTTTCTTGGGTCAATTTCTCGATGACTGGCAAGAGGCTTGCATAAGAGATGACACCACTTTCTGCCAAGAGACGGCGTTCTTGAAGGATTTGTTGCTTGCTCAAGTTATCCAATGAAGCCATGTTGTCTACAATCGCATCCAAGAGTTCTCCTTGGTAATCGGTAATGTAGTGAGCTGTATTTTCCGTATTGAAACGAAGCGGTTCACTATTTGCAGCAGCAAGGGCAGCATAACCTGAGATTTCAAGCGTTTCTGTTTCAAGTGTATCTGGAATACCAGACCAGTTGCTGTTCAATGGCACAACCCATTGACGGCCTTGGTCTTCATGTTCCCCAATGAAGAATTGTTTTTGGCTGATCTTCAAGGTATCATTTTCTACCACTGCTGTAAGAACTGGATAACCAGGTTGTTCCAACCAAGAATCCATGAAGGCTGCTACATCACGGCCAGATGCATCACCTAGGGCATTCCAAAGGTCACGACCGATGGTATTGCCGTATTGGTGTTTTTCAAAGTAAGCTTTAAGACCTTTACGGAAAGCATCATCCCCTAACCAGCGGCGGAGCATATGCATGAGACGGCTACCTTTAGCGTAGACGATAGCTGGGTCAAAAAGAGTATTGATTTCATCAGGGTGTTTAACTTCCACATGGACAGATTGAACTCCATCGGTTGCATCGCGTTTCAAGGCCAATGGAACACCTGTTGTTTGGAAGTCTTCGAAGATATTCCAGCTTGGTTCGATGGCATTGACAGATACATATTCCATCATGTTGGCAAAACTTTCGTTCAACCAGAGGTCATCCCACCACTTCATAGTTACTAGGTTACCAAACCATTGGTGAGCCAATTCGTGAGCGACTACAAGAGCAACTTGTTGACGGCTAACTGCAGTTGAGTTTTCATCTACAAGGAGATAGACTTCACGGTAAGTCACCAAGCCCCAGTTTTCCATGGCTCCAGCTGAGAAGTCAGGAAGCGCTACATGAAGGGATTGAGGAATTGGATACTTCACGCCATAATAGTCTTCATAAAATTCGATGACTCGTACAGCGACATCAAGAGAAAATTCTAAGTTTTTCAACGGATGGGCCTTGGTTGAATAGATACCTACGAGAGTGCCATTTTTTGTTTTGGCCGTGATCCCTTGAAGATCTCCGGCAGCAAAGGCAAGGAGGTAAGAAGACATCCGCGGAGTCGTAGCAAATTTCCAAATTCCTGTTTCTTTGCGGTTTTCCACATCGATTTCAGGCATATTTGAGAGGGCAATTTCACCTTCTTCTTGGTCAAATTTCAAAGAAAGATCAAACGTTGCTTTGGCTTCAGGCTCGTCCACACTTGGAAAAGCTTCACGCGCAAAATGGCTCTCAAACTGAGTAGAAAGGACTTCCTTCTTCACACCATCAATGCTGTAGTAAGATGGGTAAATCCCTGTCATATTATCTGTGATCTTACCAGAATAGGTCAGGGTAACTGTCACTTGACCTGTGCCTTCCAATTCAACATAAACTGCTTCATTGGCATCATCAACCGTAAATGGACGGGCTTGACCTGCTACTTCTACTGTTTCGATGGTCAAATCCTTTTGGTGAAGCGAGATTTTGTCCGCCTTGGCTTGACCTGTGATCACCACACGACCGCTAAAAGTCTTGGTTTTACGACTTAAATCCAAAAACACTTCGTAATGTTCTGGAACGAATGTTTCTACAAAATGTGCAACTGCTTGCATAATTTCCTCCTTTAAATGTTTCACGCTTTTCCAATCAAAAGCCCTAATAAAACTATTTTATCACAAAGTTGGGATAAAAGAAAAGACAAGCATGACAATGCCTGTCTGAGATCGAAAAGACTCCATGATCTTACATTTCGATAATTTTACCTGTTTCAAAGTAAACTACCCATTCACAGATATTTTTTGCATAATCTCCGATGCGTTCCAAGAAGTTGATCACTTGGAAATAATCACGACCAGTCACGATGGACTCTGGATTTTTCCGAATTTCTTCTGTTGCTAATTCTTGGATGCTATCGAAATAATGGTTGATGACTTCATCTCGTGAAGCAACTTCATAGGCCAAATCCACATCGCCTTTGAGGTAAACATCTAGTGTCGCTTCGACAAAATCTTTGACTTCACGGCCCATCTTGCTGATTTCTTCCTCAACAGATTGGATACGGACTTCCCCTTTCATGCGAATCGTTGCCTTGGCAATCGATACAGCGTGGTCCCCCATCCGCTCCAAGTCAGAAACTGCTTTTAAGACGGTCATCACGACACGAAGGTCTTGTGAAACCGGCTGTTGAAGAGCAATAATCTCAAAAGATTTGCGCTCAAGCTTCACTTCGTATTCGTTGATCTCCGCATCATCTTCGATGACCTGACGGGCCAATTCACGGTCATGGGTCACGAAAGCGCGGACCGTACGGTTGATCTGACTCAACACTTCATTTCCCATTGCATAAAACTGGTTATGCAACTTCTCTAAATCTTCTTCAAATTGAACTCGTAACATTTTATTTTCTTCCTATCCAAATTTACCAGAGACATAGTCTTCTGTTTCTTTCTTAGCTGGGTTCAAGAACATTTCATTGGTATCATTGTACTCAATCAAATCGCCATCCAAGAAAAAGGCAGTTTTATCGGAAATCCGACTTGCTTGTTGCATGGAGCGTGTCACCAAGAGCATGGTGTAGCGGTCTTTTAGTCCATACAAGGTTTCTTCAATTTTGCCAGCTGAAATCGGGTCCAGCGCTGAAGTTGGCTCATCCAAAAGAATAATCTTTGGACTGGTCGCAAGAACCCGCGCCACACAGACCCGCTGTTGCTGACCACCGGAAAGTCCGATAGCCGAATCATGCAGGCGATCCTTGACTTCATCCCAGATGGAAGCGCGTTTCAGAGAGGTTTCAACTGCTTCATCCAAGACAGCCTTGTCCTTGACACCATTAATCATCAATCCATAGGTCACATTATCATAAATGGACATTGGGAAAGGATTGGGCTGTTGGAAGACCATTCCGATTTCCTTACGCAATTCGACCGTATCGGTCCGTGGTCCGTAGATATTATGTCCATTGTAGAGGATGGTTCCTGTGGTGGTGACCTCATGGTTGAGGTCGCCCATGCGGTTAATGGCTTTTAAAAGGGTAGATTTCCCTGATCCTGAAGGACCAATCAAGGCTGTAATTTCCTTTGGAGCAAAGTCCAAGGAGACGCTATTTAGAGCCTTCTTTTTATTGTAATAAACCGACAAGTCCTTGACTTGCAAAATTGGTTCTGTCATTCTATTTTCCTTTTTGTTGTCATTTTACTTTATCCAAAGTGACCCGATACATAATCGTTGGTCGATTGCAATTTCGCATTTTGGAAAATATTCGAAGTCTTATCGTACTCGATGAGGTTTCCAAGGTAGAAGAAACCAGTATAATCACTAGCACGGGCTGCTTGTTGCATGCTGTGGGTCACGATGACAATCGTGTAATCCTTCTTCAACTCCAGCATGGTTTCTTCTAATTGAGCTGTCGCGATCGGATCAAGCGCTGAAGCAGGCTCATCCATGAGTAAGATATCTGGCTTCACAGAGATGGCCCGCGCGATACAAAGTCGTTGCTGTTGGCCACCTGAAAGTGTCAAAGCTGATTTATGAAGGTCATCCTTGACCTGATCCCATAGAGCTGCCTGTTTCAAAGAAGTTTCGACCAATTCGTCCAAAATCTTCTTGTCTTTCACCCCAGCGCGTTCATGCGGGAAGGTGATGTTTTTATAAATCGATTTGGCAAAAGGATTGGGCCGTTGGAAAACCATCCCAATGTGCTTGCGCATTTCATAAACATTGATATCTGGACGATTGACATCGATTCCTTCATACCAAATTTCACCCGTTACACGCGCAATATCAATGGTATCGTTCATCCGGTTCAAACTACGAAGGTAGGTTGATTTTCCAGATCCTGAAGGACCGATCAAGGCTGTAATCTTATTCTTTTCAAACTGCATGTCAACGCCTTTGATGGACTCGTTCGTTCCATAATAGACATGCAAATCTTTGGTCGATAGGACCACCTTTTCTTCAGGAAAAGTAATAATGTGTCTCTCATCCCAATTGTATTTTGACATTTCTTCTCCTTTAAGCAGATGTTAGTTTTTTATGGAGGTAACTTCCGAGTTTGCGCGCTCCAAAGTTAAAGATCAAGATAAAGATCAAAAGAACGGCGGCAGAACCGGCTGAGACTTCGATCGAGTCTGGAATAGTTCCTTCACTGTTGACCTTCCAGATATGGACGGCCAAGGTTTCAGCCTGACGGAAGATCGAAATTGGACTGGTCACACTAAAGATATTCCAGTTTGACCAATCAAGGGCTGGAGCCGATTGACCTGCTGTATAGATCAAGGCTGCAGCTTCCCCAAAGATCCGTCCAGAGGCTAAGACAACCCCAGTGATAATACTTGGAAGAGCTTCTGGAACCACGACATGGATCACAGTTTCCCAGCGAGATAAGCCCAGAGCTAGACCTGCTTCGCGCTGTGTATGGTGGACGTGCTGCAAGCTATCTTCGATATTGCGAGTCATCTGTGGCAGGTTAAAGACGGTCAAGGCCAAGGCCCCTGAAATGATCGAAAATCCGTATTTGAACTGGACAACGAAGACCAAGTAACCAAAGAGACCTACAACGACAGATGGCAAAGAAGACAAGATCTCAATACAGGTACGAACCAAATTGGTCAAGCGACCTTTTTTAGCGTACTCAGAGAGGTAAATCCCAGCTCCAAGAGAAAGTGGGAAGGAAATCACCAAGGTAATGACCAAGAGGAAGAAGGAATTATACAATTGAATTCCGATCCCTCCTCCTGCTTGGTAAGAAGAAGATTTCCCAGTCAAGAAGTGCCAAGATACATGGGGCAAGCCACGGACCAAGATATAAAGGATCAATGAGGCAAGAATCGCAACGATGATTCCTGAAATAGCATACAGCACTCCTGTGGCAATTTTATCCATTCGTTTAGCGTGCATAGTTCTTCTTACCTCTTTCTTTCGTAATCAGTTTAATCACACTGTTAAAGGCAAGACTCATGAGGAGCAATACCAAGGCGAGTGACCAAAGAACATTGTTATTGACCGTACCCATGACGGTATTTCCGATTCCCATGGTCAAAATAGAGGTGAGGGTGGAAGCTGGTGTTGTGAGCGAGGTTGGTACCACTGCCGAGTTTCCGACCACCATCTGGATCGCCAAGGCTTCCCCGAAGGCACGCGCCATACCAAAGACAACCGCTGTAAAAATTCCTGAGCGGGCTGCCTTAAGTGTGACATGCCAAATGGTTTGCCAGCGTGTCGCACCCATGGCCATACTAGCTTCCCGATAATGACGAGGCACAGCTCGGAGGCTATCGGTCGTCATAAAGGTGACAGTTGGCAAGATCATAACAAAGAGGACAAAGACCCCTGAGAGGATCCCAAAACCAGTCCCTCCAAAGAGACTACGCGTAAATGGAACGACCACTTGAAGGCCAATGAATCCGTAAACAACTGAAGGAATCCCCACTAAGAGCTCAATCGCTGGTTGCAAGAAACGAGCTCCTTTAGGAGAGACTTCTGTCATGAAAACTGCTGCACCAATGGCAAATGGCGTTGCCAAGAGGGCAGAAAGCAAGGTTACAATAAAGGAACCTAGAATCATTGGTAAGGCTCCGAATTCCTTTGCAGCAGGATTCCAAGAGCTCCCAAATAGAAAACTAAAGATATTGACTTTATTGACAAAGAAAGTCGATAAACCTTTTTGGGCCACGAAAATCAAAATCATGACAACGACCACGACAATCAAACTCATGCATAGAAAAGTAATGGTTTTCCCAAATTTTTCTAGGCGGGAGTTTTTTGATTTCGTCAGCATTTTTTTTGCTACTTCGTTCATTTTTTACCTAATTCTTTTATTTTTTTGTCACATTCCCTTTTAAGTCACGGGTTACTTTCATGTCATTGATCGGGATATAACCCATCTTACCAACAACTTTTTGCTGAACCTCATCGGTCATCATGTAGTCAATGAATTTTTTAGACAACTCATTAGGTTTTCCCTTAGTATACATGTGTTCGTAGGACCAGATTGGCCAGTTATTGTTGACGACATTGGCTTTAGTTGGTTGATAGCCATTAAGCTTCATGGTTTTGACACTGCTATCCAAGTAGGTAAAGGCTAGATAAGAGATGGCTCCTGGCGTTTGAGAAACGATGTTTTTCACCATTCCATTAGAGTCTTGCTCTTGAGCCTGCTTGGGTTGTTTGCCATCCATGATAATGGCATCAAAGACAGCTCGACTACCAGAACCAACCGCCCGGTTCACAATCGTGATTTCAAGATCTGGACCTCCCAATTGCTTCCAGTTGGTATATTCACCCGTAAAGATCTTTCGCAATTGCTCTGTTGTCAAATTGTCGATTGAGATATTTTTATTGGCAATGATGGCTGTCCCTGCTACGGCTACCTGATGATCGACCAGACTAGAGGCATCAATCCCCGATTTTTCCTCTGCAAAGAGGTCACTATTTCCGATATCTACAGCTCCTGATTGAACTTGTGAAAGTCCTGTACCAGAACCTCCTCCTTGAACATTTACAATCTTACCAGGATGTTCTTCAATGTAGCGATCTACTACTCCTTCAACCAAGGGTTGTAAGGCAGTCGATCCAACAGCAGTGATGGATTCTCCGCGATTGATCCAAGAAGCACAAGCAGATAAACTTCCTGCTAATGCGATCGTCGCTAGTCCTAGGATCAGCTTTTTAGACTTTTTCAAATCATGTCTCCTTGATATTTCACTATTTCACTTATGATTTTGACAAGTTTTTTTCAAAAAAACCTGTACTTCCACTATATCATAGAACGGGTTCTTTGCCCAGCATTTTACCTAAAACGAAGCCCCTTTGGATAGAAATTTTTCAGGGTCTGGCCGGTCACTTTGGCAAAGCCCAAACCATTGCCTTCAACCAGGACCTGGTACCATCCATTTGGATGCGTTTCCTTTAATTGAACCGTCTCTCCCGCCACATAATGAACAAAGTCTTCAGGCGTGATCGAAACGGTCTCTTTGACCTCACTCGGTTTTAGAGCAAGGCCAAGGGCAAAACTAGGTTCAAATCGATTTTTCTTGAAGGTGCCTAGATGCAAGCCATTTCGGGCGATTTTTACTTTGCGCAAATCTGGTAAACCAAGTGGAACCAAGTACAGTTCGTCTCCAAAGGTTTCAAGGATTCCTTCTAGAGTGATCTTCAAGTGTTTCTTGGCAAATTCCTGCCACCATTTCTTTTGTTCTGCAGATAATTGGTCCTTTTTGGAAGGGATTTTGGCAAGTCGATTCTCTCCTAGATAACGGAACTTAGCAACAAATTGGCCCTCCCCTTTAAAATGATGAGGATACATACGCGCGGTTTCTGGATAGTCAATGCCTTCTGCCATACCATTGATCTTCTCGATCGTTTCCAGCTCCAGATCATAATTTTCCAAAAGCCAGGATACGATCTCTTCATTTTCCTCGGGAGCCCAGGTACAGGTTGAATAAACCAAGGAACCACCTGGAACCAACATCTTGAGAGCATCCTCTAGAATTTCTCTTTGAAGAAGACTACACTCTCGAGGATAATCGATGGACCAATAGTCCATGGCATCTGGTTGCTTGCGGAACATCCCCTCACCTGAACAAGGGGCGTCTAGTACAATCAGATCAAAAAAGCCTGAGAAAACCTTTGCTAGACGATCGGCAGACTCATTGGTTACTAGCACATTTCGCGCACCAAAGCGTTCGACATTCTCTACAAGAATTTTCGAGCGGCCCTTGTGGATCTCATTGGAGACCAAGAGTCCCTGATTGTCCAAATAAGACAAGAGTTGGGTCGTCTTTCCGCCAGGAGCTGCGGCCAAGTCTAAGACCTTCATCCCTGGCTTCGGCTGAGCGACTTGGGCCACTATCTGAGCTGCTGGCTCTTGCGAATAGACCAAGCCCGTTGCGTGCTCAATGGATTTTCCTGAGACCTTTCCATAATGGCCCCAAGGGGTATTGGGAATCGGATCATCAAATGCTTTTTGAGCTTCTTTCAAGGGATTAGTGCGAAAGGCCGATACTGCTTCTTGCTCAAAGGTCGCAAAAAAAGCAGCAGCATCCTCACCTAGAAGATGCTGGTATTTTTCTTTAAAACCATTGGGAAAATTCATTTAACTTCTCCCTTTCTTAAGATAGGTTTGAATTTCTGTTAACTTCACTTTTGGAACCATCATAATGGGTTCCACTGTCTGGTAATTGGGTTTATCTCCATTTAGATTTAAAACGGTATAACCTAACCGTTCTCCCATGATCGCAGCTGCGGCATAATCCCAGGGCCAGATGTAGCTAAAATAAGCTAGAATCCCACCTGAGAGAATTTTTGAAAAACTAATACCGGCACTTCCGTAGACACGAATTCCAAGAGAATCCATGCCAAGATCGGCCATGCCCCAGTCATTTTTCTCAAGCATGCCGACATTTGAAGCAATCAAAAGGTTTTCCAGAGGTTGGTCCACAAAGGGCGTCAGTTCAACCTCATTGCGATAAACAGGGAATCCTCCACCCCCGTAAAAAAGGTGATCCCGCATCACATCGTAGATCAGGCCAAACTGACCAATTCCGTCTTCAAAATAGGCCACCATCACCGCAAAATCTTCCTTTTGGGTCACAAAATTATTGGTCCCATCAATAGGATCAATCACCCAAACGGATCCTTCTGAAATTGGGGAGCGAAGGCCATCTTCCTCCGCAAAAATCCGATCATCTGGGTAGCGATGTGTGATTTTTTCAACCAAATCCTTTTGAACCTGTTGGTCCATCTGGGTGACTAAATCTGTCGGCCCAGTCTTTTTTGAGATCATCAAGTCATCATGGAGATGAAGACGCAAGTAGTCTCCAGCCTCTAAAACGATTTGTTTGGCAAACTCTAATTTATTCTTCAAGAGAAAACCATCCTTCCTCTTTTTGCTTTGCAGCCTGGGTCGCACGATAGAGAGAATAACCGCTCACTTCTTCGAACTCCCGTCCAAGACGCTTTTCTTCTCCGATACTAGGCACGACCTTCTTAAAAGCGCGGTAGGCTTCCATGTATTCTTTGGCTTTTACCTTACTTTCATAGGCTTCTTCAACTTTATTGAAAAAAGAAAGCACTGAAGCAAGCTCTTCAGTGCTCCACGATAAGTCCAGTGGGTAACTATAATTTTTTTGCATTCGACATACTTCTTAGTTTATTTCTGCTCTTAGAGTGGCAGAGCGTAACTCTTGTTTGCGATAACTCCGTGGCAAGAAGGCCCGAATTTCATCTTCGTTAAAGCCAATCTGCATGCGTTTGTTATCTAAAATAATCGGTCTCCGCAAGAGACTTGGATTTTCCTCAATCAGATGGATCAAGGCTGAGATGGATAAATCTTCAACATCAACATCCAATTTTTGAAAAATTTTTGAACGAGTTGAAATAATGTCGTCTGTTCCGTTTTCGGTCAAGGCCAATATACTTGTCAACTCCTGTTTGCTCAAAGGACTTGTCATAATATTGTGTTCTTTAAATGGAACATCGTGCTTTTTTAACCAAGCCCGAGCTTTTCGACATGATGTACAACTCGGCGATAAAAATAATGTAATCATGTGGTTCACTTCTTTTTTTATATATAACTATCTGACTCTATTATACAAAAAAAATAGGTGCTTGAAAAGCGCTTTTTTGATTTCTAGACGATTTTTCTGAATTTCAGTGGAAAAAAGAAATCCCTTTCATTTTTCCCAAGAAGAGGCCCGAAAAAAGAGAGTGGGACAGAAATCGGTAATTCGTTAGAATTCGATTTCGTCGTCCCACCTCCGCACAGTTGAGTAGGGCTGTAAAAGCTGATGAAATCAGCGTAGTAGAGCCCACTCAACCACTGCGTCTTGCTCGACAATCCAAAAACAATTGAGAGGCTAGGACTTTTGTCCCACTCCCTTGGTCCAGTTTCGTGAAACTGCTTCATCTTCTTCTAGTTGCGCCACTAGTTGATCGATCCCATCGAATTTGACCATTTCTCGAATCTTATCTAACCAATGAATGGTCAGGGTATGACCGTAGATATCTCCTGTAAAATCAAAGAGATTGACTTCGAAACGAAGCTCTTTTCCATCAAAGGTGACATTTTTCCCAACAGAAGCCATGCCACGGTAGATCTGCCCTTTAAAATCGACATCAACTACATAAACCCCATCTGATGGTAGATAGGTCCGGTCAATCGGCGCTAGATTGGCGGTAGGATAGCCAATAGTGCGACCACGCGCATCCCCATGCACGACGATTCCTCGACTGGATAAAGGGTGACCAAGTAGACGGGCAGCTTCTTGGACGCATCCTTCTAGGATAGCTTGACGAATGCGGGTCGAACTAATCTTTTCACCCTGATCCAATACAGGAGAAATGACTTCCACTTGACCATCAAAATAAGCAGCTAAGTCAGAGGCCTTTTTCTTATCAGAGCCAAAACTATAATCAAATCCAGCAATTAAAACTCGGGCTCTCAAGGCTTTGACAAATTGATCGACAAATTCTTTGGCTGTTTTAGAAGAAAAATCGGTCGTAAAATCAATGAGGAAGAGTTCATCCACACCTAGTTCGTTTAATTTTTGGAACCGATCCTCAGGGCTCTGCAAATGGAGTAGTAATTCTGGTTGGTAGCGAACAAAGGCTAACTTAGGAGATTCAGGAAAGGTTAACAAAGCGACCTTCAAGCCTTTTTCATCCGCTATCTGACGCGCCTTTTTAAAGAGTTCTTGATGCCCCAGATGCAGGCCATCAAAGTAGCCCAGAACCAAAACTGTCTCATTCTCCAAATGGATCTGGTTAGCAGTAGTTATCGTACGAATATTCATGAATTTATTGTAACACACTTTCTGTGAGAAAGACTTTTCGAGGTTTGTAAAGTTCTTCTCTTTTTTCTAAAATGGCTACCAATTTTCCTTGGTAAAAAGCAGCTAACTCTTTGGAGTCACTCTCAACTGGAATAAAGCGTCCCACTTGGACTTCGCCAACCTCTTCTACTGTCAGCTCTACTTTTTCCAGATCCCCGGTGCCAATTTCAAGTGGGTGAAGGAAGCTCAAATCTCCTTGTGCTACTTTTTCAGCCACTTCTTCTAAGGTCAGGGCATCTTCTAGTGACAAACCGGCAGCACTGGTCCGTGTCAGATGGGACATATGCGCTGCGTAGCCCAGTTTTTGACCCAAATCCACCGACAAGGTCCGGATATAGGTGCCCTTGCTGCATTTGACCCGGAAACGAAAACGGGCCAGGCCTTCTTCATAGCCAATCTCACTAGTGCGCGTGAATTCATAAATGGTTACCTGTCGGACAGGGCGTTCCACTTCTTCTCCTGCCCGCGCATATTCATAGAGCTTACGTCCATTGACCTTGACAGCGGAATACATAGGTGGTACTTGCTCCATTTTTCCCACCATTTGGGCAATCATGCGATCGACCTCTCCTGCATCTAAAGGTGCTTCCACTGGGGTCCGCTCTACGACTTCCCCGCTGGCATCCTCCGTCGTGGTAGAAAATCCCAAAGTGATTTCTCCTTCATAGACCTTGCCTTCATCTTGCATGAATTCGACCATCCGGGTCGCCTTTCCAACTGCTATCGGAAGCACTCCCACCACATCCGGATCCAGCGTTCCCCCATGGCCGATCTTCTTAGTTCCTAAAATTTTTCGCAGTTTAAAGACCACATCATGTGAGGTCATGCCTGCTTCTTTTTTTACATTGATAATTCCGTCCATCTGATTTGCTCTTTCTAACTGATTGTGTGACCATCCGGTCCACCGACCCTTTATTATACCATGAAACAAGACTTCTTGTCCCTCTTTCCCCCTTCCCATGAACTCCTAAAAAATCCCGTAGCAGATTTCAGACTTTTTAAAATGGGTTTGATACAATAGAAAGCGAAAGAAGGTGTAACATATGTTAATGTATGATGTTATTGTGATTGGATTTGGTAAAGCTGGTAAAACACTCGCAGCGAAATTATCAAGCCAAGGAAAAAAAGTTGCTCTGATTGAAAAGAGCAAGTCTATGTACGGTGGTACTTGTATCAATATCGCTTGTATTCCAACCAAGACCTTGATTGTTGCCGCAGAAAAAGGCTTGGATTTTGACCAAGCCATGAATGAGAAAAATGCGGTCACTACTCGTCTCAACGGCAAGAACTACGCAACCATTGCTGGAACCGGCGTAGACATTATCGATGCGACGGCTCGTTTCGTTTCTAACAAGGTCATCGAAATTCAAGCTGGAGATGAAAAGGAAGAATTGACAGCTGAAACCATTATTATTAATACTGGTGCTGTGCCAAATGTCCTTCCGATTCCAGGTTTGGCTGAAAGTAAATTTGCAGTGGATTCAACCGGTATTCAACGTTTGGAAAACCTACCTAAACGCCTCGGCGTCCTTGGTGGTGGACCAATCGGATTGGAATTTGCCCATCTCTACAATACCCTGGGTAGCCAAGTAACGGTACTAGACGCTTCTGAAGCATTCTTGCCACGGATCGAGCCAAGCATTGCAGCTCTTGCAAAAGGCTACCTTGAAGAAGATGGCATTCAATTCTTGCAAGGCGTTCACACCCAAGAAATCAAAGATGGTGAAGCTAGCTTAACCCTTGTAACCGATAAAGGCGACTTCGAATTCGATATCCTCCTCTACGCAACAGGACGTAAGCCAAATACAGCTGGTCTTGGTCTTGAGAACACAGATATCCAAGTTACTGATCGTGGAGCGATTCAAGTCAACCGTCATTTGGAAACCAGCGTCCCTGGTGTCTTTGCAGTTGGGGATGTCAATGGTGGTCCTCAGTTCACCTATATGTCCCTCGATGACTTCCGCATCGTCTTCAACTACCTTACAGGAGATGGTAGCTACAATCTCGAAACACGCGGAAACTATGCGACAACACTCTTCATTGCTCCTCCATTGGCCCAAGTCGGCTTGACTGAGCAAGAAGCACGCGACAAAGGACTTCCAGTGGCTGTCAAAGAATTACCAGTTGCTGCCATGCCACGTGGCCATGTCAATGCAGACCTTCGAGGTGCCTTCAAAGCCGTGGTTAACCCAGAAACCAAAGAAATTCTTGGAGTGACGCTCTTTGGAGAAGCTGCAGGCGAAATCATCAACCTGATTACCATGGCGATGGACAACAAGATCCCTTATACTTACATCGCAAAACAAATCTTTACCCACCCAACCATGGCAGAAAACCTAAACGATCTCTTTGCGATTTAACTAACATAAAAAAGAGGCTGGGACAAAAGTCCTAGCCTCTCAATTATTTTTGGATTGTCGAGCAAGACGCAGTAGTTGAGTGGGCTCTACTACGCTGATTTCATCAGCTTTTACAGCCCTACTCAACTGTGCGGAGGTGGGACGACGAAATCGAATTCTAACGAATTACCGATTTCTGTCCCACTCTCTTTTTTAGTTTAAGAATTCACGGACAACCTCTTGAAATGCTTTATTTTCTTCATAAAGAGCATGCCCAGAGTGCTTAAGAATGAGGAGTTGACACCCCAAAATCGCTTTTGCCAGTTCCTTGGATCCGTCCACACCGACCACATCATCTTCAAGGGCACCAAGAACCAAAGTCGGACAATGAATTTCTTTTAAGACCTCAAGGCTATCGTGAGTGAGGCAAGACTGAGACTGAATGGCTATTCTATTTTCATCTTTGATTCGCCCCAAGCGACCCATGATATTATAAAGCAACCGACACTTTTGATAGCTCTTTTGCGTGTAGGAATGCTTTGCAATATCCAGCATGAGATGCTTAAAATTTCCAGATTGACTAAGTTTTTGCCAATGCTCAATTCGTTCTCTAGCAAGTTGACTAGGTTTTGCAGTGGTCACGGCTAAAATGAGCTTTTGAACCTTTTCAGGGAAATCCGCAGCTAGCCATTGGGCAATCATTCCACCTTGTGAAATCCCCATAACATAAGCGGTATCTAAGGTCATTGCCTCCATTGCTTCTGCTACATCTGCTGCCATATCCCGCGTCGTATAGCCCTGCCTCAACTCATTGATTCGAGAAAAAACATAGATTTTATAACGCTTAGCAAGTAGACGATACGAGAGAGAAAAGAGCTGGGCCTTTCCTTTAACGGTCTGAAGCCCATCCCCCAAGCCTGGTATGATTACTAATGGCTGTTTACCTTTTCCAAATGTTACATAGTCCATGGTTTTCCCATTCATGGACAAGGTAGCGTTCTTAGCTGAATACAAAGATTATTCTCCTTTCAGAGCATCAAACTTAGCTTTCATGGTTGGATTTTTCCGTGTCAATTTTTTAACGGAAACATCATCCAACTTGTTGTTAGCGAGGCGGAGTTGGTTTTCTGATGTGGTGAGGAATTTCTTGACTTCTTCCATCCGCTTGATGGCTTTGTCGATTTCATCGATGGCCTTGCCAAAGTTGACAGAAGCCGAATTGTAGTTCTTAGCAAAGGCAACTTTGAAAGCATCCAGGTCTTCTTCAAAGTGGGTGATGTCGATATTTTGTTCACGAACAAGCGCCAATTCCTGCTTGTATTTAAGGGAATTGAGGGCCGCATTGCGCAGGAGCCCAATGATCTGGATAAAGAACTGAGGACGGACCACATACATCTTCTCATACTCATGACTGACATCAACAATCCCAGTGTTAAAGTAGTCATTATCGGCTTCTAACATCGATACTAATACAGCATATTCACAGTTCTTTTCTCGACGGTCCTTGTCCAATTCCTTGTAGAAATCCGCATTCTTATGCTTCTTCTCCGTACCGTCAGCTTCATTCTTCATCTCAAACATAATGGAGATAATTTCTACCCCATTTTCACAGCACTCGCGGAAAATAAAGTCGCCTTTAGACCCACGTGCAGAGACCTTGTTGTCCTTTTCAAAATAGGCATTTGGGAAGGCAAAACTGCGAACCTTGTTGAATTCACTTTCCGCATACTGTTCCAGACTTTCACCGATGGCCTTGGTTGACTGTTGGGCCTTAAAATTCTTGTAGAACTCGACCTGTTCATTGGCCGCCTTAAGCTGGGCTTCGTAGTTTTGCTTGACAGAAGCTAGGGACAGTTCATTTTCCTTCTCTTGAAGGAGCAATTGGTTTTGTACCTGATCCCTTTCTTTCTCTAGATCAGACAGTGTTTTTTGCAGCTGGTTCTCATGCTCCAAGCGCAAGGTGGCCAATTGATTCTCCAGTGCTTGCACTTCTTTTTCTTTCTCTAGCAGGCTTTGGCTAGCTGTTTGCTCCACCTCTTTTTTGGCCAATTCTTTTTCAGTATCAAACTGTTGAATCTGGTTTTGTAACTGGGCAATTTCTTTGTCCTTCTTAGCTAACTTCTCTTGCTGCTCATTAAGGGCCTTTTGTTCAGCTAAAGCCAACTCCTGCCGAATTCGCTCATGAATTTCTTTGTCAAACTCTGCTGTCCGTACCTGTGACAAGAGTTCGCTGTATTGACTTTCGTTGACTGTAAAGACTTCCCCACAGTTGGGGCACTTGATTTCGTTCATAGCATGCCTCTTTCTCTATTCTTAGTATATTATACCATGCCACCAGTAAAATCAAAACCAGCAAACGAGGCTTGCTCCTACTATTTCTCTTCACAATTTAGTTTATGACTGTGAATAGAGTAACTGAGAGGATTTGAAAAACAGAACGATGACCATTAAAACTTCCCGCCGTGAGAAAAGCGAGAGTGGGACAGAAATTGGTAATTCGTTAGAATTCGATTTCGTCGTCCCACCTCCGCATAGTTGAGTAGGGCTGTAAAAGCTGATGAAATCAGCGTAGTAGAGCCCACTCAACCACTGCGTCTTGCTCGACAATCCAAAAATAATTGAGAGGCTAGGACTTTTTTCCCAGCCTCTGCTCGGTAGATTTGAGACGTTAGTCTCAAATCTAAGGTATGGAATCCCAAAGGGAGTCGCTACCGTCCGCCCTCACCTAAGGGAAGTTGATAAAAGGACAAAACCAGCAAGCTAAGCTTACTGGTTTCAGTTTATTTCTTCTCAATTGGCGCGACACTGGCTAAGAGTTTCTTTAGCCCCACTTCTGGGAAGTTGATCTTGAGTTCTTGGGTACTACCACTACCAGATACTTCAAGCACGGTTCCTTCACCCCACTTCTTGTGAAGGGCAATGTCGCCAATGGACCAAGCGACGCTCTCTTTGGCGCTAGAACGGTTGCTATTGCCAAAGGGGAGGCTTGATGACGTGAGGGCACTTGGAGCTGCTTGTCTCTTGCGCTCTTGAAGGGCTTGTGACAGGCTCATGCCTTTTCCAAAGGTCGTTCCGCCTCCATTGCTATAAGAAGCCTTAAAGCTAGTGTTGGCTGGACGAGCTAATCCTTGGTAGGTCAATAAATCCGAGCTAATTTCATTGATGAAACGCGTCGGGCGGTTGTAGCTGGTCCGTCCAAAGAGCAAACGTGAGTTGGCATTGGTCAAGAAGAGAACTTTCTCTGCCCGCGTGATCCCCACATATGCTAGGCGACGCTCTTCTTCCAATTCATCCGGATCCTCAGCTGCTCGACTAAGAGGAAAGACATTTTCTTCCATCCCAATCAAGAAGACAACTGGGAACTCCAATCCTTTGGCTGCGTGAAGGGTCATCAAGGTAACTTCTGAAGTTTCTTGGGCCCCATCGTCTGTATCGGCAATCAAAGCCAAATCGTTCAAGAAACGACTCAAGGTCTCCACACCTGTTTCGTCTTCGAGGGTTTCCCCGTTTTCATCAAAATTCTTAGTAACAGATAGGAACTCTTGGATATTCTCGATGCGGGCCTGACTTTCCAAATTTCCCTGATTGGTTAGGGCTGTCATATAACCTGTCTTGTCAAGGACTTCTTCGACCAACTCTGTAATGGTCAGCTGGTCCAATCTTTCTCTCAAATCAAGAATGAGATTGGCAAAGTCCCAGATGGCTTGGGCTGCTTTTCCTTTGATGCCAGAGAGCATGATATTGGCTGAAGCATCCAGGAGTGAGGACTCTTGCATTTGAGCAAAGTCGCGAATCTTATCCACTGTACCTGGCCCGATTCCCCGCTTGGGTTCATTGATAATGCGCTCAAAACTGATATTGTCACTGAGGTTGGCAATCAAGTTCAGATAAGCAATGACATCCCGAATTTCCTTCCGGCTGTAGAACTTGGTGCCCCCTACCATGGTATAGGGAATGTTAGACTTGAGCAGCGCTTCTTCAATGGTCCGGGACTGGGCATTGGTCCGGTAGAGAACGGCAAAATCACGGTGTTTGTAGCCAGCTTCGCGACTGAGCTCTTCAATGGTTTTAGCAACAAAGACTGCTTCATCCTGCTCATCATTAGCCCGATAATAAACAATCTCTTCCCCGTCTTCATTTTGTGTCCAGAGATTTTTCGGACGGCGGTGGCGATTGTTTTTAATGACATCATTGGCTGCTTGCAGGATAGTTTTAGTGGAACGATAATTTTCCTCCAACAAAACGACCTTGGCATCAGGATAATCCTTTTCAAAGTCCAGGATATTCTGCATATCCGCTCCCCGCCAACCATAAATAGACTGGTCCGCATCCCCAACGACACAGATATTTTTAAAGCGTGAAGCCAAGAGTTTGACCAGCTGGTATTGGGCATGGTTGGTATCTTGGTACTCATCCACGTGGATGTATTGGAACTTCTGCTGGTAATAGGTCAGCACATCTGGATGCTGGTCAAAAAGACGCAAGGTCAGCATAATCAAATCATCAAAGTCTACCGCTTCTGACTGACGGAGTTCCTTTTGGTAAGCCTCATAACACTTGGCGACGATCTGGGTATACATATCCCCCGCTTGGGCAGCATAGGCCACTTCATCGATCAAGTCATTTTTAGCATTGGAAATAGTCCCCAATATGGTCCGTTCATTCCATTTCTTAGGATCCAAATTCAAAGACTTCAAGATCCGCTTCATCAAGGTCCGTTGTTCTCCTGGATCGACAATGGTAAAGTTGCGATTGTAGCCAATATGATCCGCATCTCGGCGAAGGATGCGCACACACATGGAGTGGAAGGTGGCAATCAAGCAATCTTGGGTCGCTGGATTCAACTGATAAGCCCGCTCCTTCATCTCCCGAGCGGCTTTATTGGTAAAGGTAATGGCCAAAATATTCCAAGGATTGACCATTTTTTCATCGATCAAGTAAGCAATGCGGTGGGTCAAGACACGTGTCTTACCAGAACCAGCCCCCGCCATGATCAAGAGGGGACCTTCTGTCGTTTGGACCGCCTCTGCTTGGCGATCATTCATACCATTCAATAAAGGATTCATCTCATACTCCTCATTCATTCAATCGTTCTATTATACCACAAAAAAAGCCGTAAAATACGACTAAAACTAATATGAATAACCTAATTCTGCTTTGATTTCATCGAATTTTTGTTTCAATTTTGGATCGCTCAAGTATCTTTCAGAAAGAGGACCAAACGCTACACCATTAGGATGATTTAAAATCTCTCGTGCATCGTCTTCGTCCGACTTTGTAACTTCTTTAGAAAATGACATCCATTTATAAAACGAATCTAAAAGAATCTCTACAACGTAGCCTCTTTTTTCTCTATCAACTAGAGCGCAACGGCCATCTTCTAAAGTGACTAATATGCTATTTTTAGAATCATCTATTCCAATTACTTTATTTAATTTCAACAAATTGACAACTTCCTTTCGTGTATCCTTTGATTCCAAAAAACTTTAAAGACTTTATCTGTTCTTTTGTAGATTCGTTTTTGTGAAATACATGCTGGAAACATCAAATAAACTAACATCACCTGATAAGTAAATTTCATCAGTGGAAAGCTGGCTTTCTAAATGACCATTATACCACAAAACCTGCCTAGCTTCTTTTAAAAAAGGACTCATTTGAATTTCCCTTCCAAAAACGATATAATAGTAGCTTAAAGAAAACAGGTTCATATCCGAGGTTGTAGGAGGAAATTTTGGAAAAACCATACAGTAACTTAAAACTGGCCGAACGTGGTGCCATCATCAGTATTTTAGCCTATTTACTACTTTCTTCAGCAAAATTAGCTACTGGCCATCTGCTTCACTCCTCTAGTTTGGTAGCCGATGGAT
Organism: Streptococcus sp. HCA-5024; assembly: GCF_037890265.1. Lineage (NCBI taxonomy): Bacteria > Bacillati > Bacillota > Bacilli > Lactobacillales > Streptococcaceae > Streptococcus > Streptococcus sp. HCA-5024. Next base: position 264,219 of record NZ_JBBKBR010000002.1, on the reverse strand, counting down.
TTAACAACTTATCAGATATTATCAGCAATGCTGCCCTGCTCATCGGGATTCGTCTCGCTCGCCAACCAGCTGACCGTGATCACAAGTTTGGTCACTGGAAAATTGAGGATCTAGCTAGTCTAGTCACCTCCATCATTATGTTTTATGTCGGTTTTGATGTCTTACGCGATACCCTCCAAAAGATCTTCAGCAATGAAACAGTTAGCATTGATCCACTCGGTGCTGGTGTCGGAGTGGTTTCAGCTCTTGTCATGCTAGGCGTTTATTTCTACAATCTTCGCTTAGCCAAACGGGCCAAATCAAAAGCCTTAAAAGCAGCCGCAAAAGACAATCTTTCAGACGTCGTCACATCTCTTGGAACGTCGATCGCGATCGCTGCTAGTGCTTTTAACTATCCAATTGTCGATAAAATCGTAGCCATCATCATCACCTTCTTTATCCTCAAAACAGCCTACGATATTTTTATGGAATCTTCCTTTAGTCTTTCAGATGGCTTTGACGATAGTCTCCTCGAAGATTACGAAAAAGCTATTTTAAAACTCCCTAAGATTGCGCGTGTGAAATACCAACGCGGACGGACCTACGGAAGCAATATCTATCTGGACGTTGTCTTGGAGATGAATCCCGACCTTTCCGTCTATGAAAGCCATGCGATCACAGAAGAAGTCGAGGATCTCCTGAAAGAAGAATTTGGAGTCTTTGACATTGACGTCCATGTAGAACCTAGCTCAATTCCTGAAGATGAGCTGATCGAAAACGTTGAAAAGAAACTCTTGACCTACGAAAAACGCCTCTATGCTAAGCAAGAGTTTGATACATTGCTAGCGGATAATTATACCTTGATTGACAATACCGGTCACGAACACAACAAGGCAGAATTAATAGAGGCTCTCGCAAGCGACCAAGTTCAATTCCAAAACTTTGAACTGGAGTCCATCAGTCAAAAAACCAAACTCATACGCTATGAACTAGACGGTCAAATCCATACCAGTCTCTGGCGTCGCCACGAAACTTGGCAAAAGATTTTCCATCAAATCACTAATAAAACCGACTAAAAGAGGCTGGGACAAAAGTCCTAGCCTCTCAATTTTTTTTGGATTGTCGAGCAAGACGCAGTGGTTGAGTGGGCTCTACTACGCTGATTTCATCAGCTTTTACAGCCCTACTCAACTGTGCGGAGGTGGGACGACGAAATCGAATTCTAACGAATTACCGATTTCTGTCCCACTCTCTTTTTTACTTGATATCGTCTGTTGCTACATCCGTTCCGAACCACTTCTTAGAGATCTTTTGGAACTGGCCCTTTTGATAGAGTTTTACGAAGGCTTCATCAATTTTTTTCTTCAAGGTTTTATCCGCCTTGCGCACCCCTACCGCAAAGGATTCAGTTTCAAAACCGACAGGAAAGACATTGTAGTCTTTTAAAATTCCTTCCGTTTGCAAATAATAGTTGGCATAGACACGGTCGATTAGGAGCCCATCGATCCGATCATTCTGAAGATCGATCAGCGCCTCGTTGAAACTCTGGTATTGGGTAGCCTTTTGATTTTTAACCTTATTTTTTAAGATTTTAGGATTAGCTTCAAAATCCATATAGCCAGACGATCCGGTCTGGGCATCTAATCGTTTCTCTTTGATATTTATAAAAAAAATAGCCTTTCGGCTATTCTTCTACTTTTATAAATCCAAATTTATTGAGAGGATAGAGACGTAGATTCACGACTCCTTCGATCTGATTTTTATGGATATAACCAAACTCACGACTATCTTCTGTATCTCCACGGTTATCATTTAAGACCAGATAAGTATCGGATGGTACACGACCAGCCTTGGTCCCTTTTAACTCTGATAAGAAGAAATCATCCGTATAATACCCATTACTCGTTGGAGCAGCTAGGTGTTTGTTCAGCATTTTATTCAGGTAAGGTTCTGGTGTTGCCTGTCCATTCAAATAGAGGACGTCATCTACGTAGCTGACTTCGTCGTTTTCTTTGGCAATGACACGTCCAAGGTATTCTTTTCCACCGACCTTGTATAAGACCAAATCACTGCGATCTACCTGAGCATTTCTAGTCGCTACCACAAGATCTCCAGTTTTCACAGAAGCATTAGCCATTTTATCATTGATACTAAATGGATGAAATACAAAGATTCGAAGCAAAATCAGTGCCAAAACCAGTACACCGACAATGATGACATTTCTAATTAAATCTCTCCTTGGCATGTATGTCTCCCTTCCTTTTTATTTATTATACCATGTTTTTGATCTTTAAAAAAGAGAAAGTAAGCATTAGTGAGAATTCTTATCAACACACACCAGAAGAAAAAGAAAAACCTCGCGGTCAATCCTTTCGGACCAACCAGCAAGGCTTTTAGATATAATTTTCTATTAACGTACTGTACGGATACGCATTGTGTTTGTACGAACAGCTTCTCCAACTGGTACACCAGCAACGATAACGATATCATCACCAGATTTAACAAGACCAGCTTCAACTGCTTTACGTTCAGCAATTTCGAACATATCGTCAGTTGATGAAGGAGCATCTGTCAACATTGGGATAACACCCCAGTTCAACATCAATCCACGTTCAGTCAATTCGTCAAATGTCAATGCCAAGATATCAGCATCTGGACGGTATTTAGAGATCAAACGTGCAGTGTGACCTGTCTTAGTCAATGTTACAACCAATTTGATATCCATTGAGTTTGTAGCATCTTTAACAGCTGAAGCCATAACTTCTGTCTTAGAGTTACGTTCGAATGAAGCTGGGTTCAAACGACCATATTCTTTCAAAAGTGTTTGAGCGTTCATGTCGATTTTCGCCATTGTAGCTACAGATTCAAGTGGGTATTTACCGTTTGCAGATTCACCTGAAAGCATTGTAGCATCAGTACCATCGATAACAGCGTTGAAGACGTCAGATACTTCAGAACGAGTAGCACGTGGTTTTTCAGTCATTGTTTCAAGCATGTTTGTTGCAGTGATAACAACTTTACCAGCAGCATTTACTTTAGAAGTAATCATTTTTTGGTAAACTGGAACCATTTCGAATGGTACTTCAATACCCATGTCACCACGAGCGATCATGATACCATCAGTAACTTCGATGATTTCATCCAAGTTTTCGATACCTTGTTGGTTTTCGATTTTCGCAAACAATTGAACGTGGCTGTTACCAGTTTCTTCACAGATAGCACGAACTTCTTGAACGTCTTTTGCAGTACGTACGAATGAGATCGCGATGAAGTTGATACCTTGTTCCAAACCGAAGCGGATATCGTCGTTATCGCGTTCAGCAAGTGCTGGGAAAGGAATCTTAGTGTTAGGGATGTTTACACCTTTTTGTTTAGCGATGATACCATCGTTTTCAACTTCAACAACAAATTCACGTTTTGCAGCGTCTTTTTCTACAACGCGAAGACCCAATTTACCATCGTCAACCAATACTTGGTGTCCAACTTCAACGTCATCAAAGATGTCAAGCGCACCAGCAACGTTCAAAGCAATCACTTCACGAGTTGATTTAATACCTTGTTTTGTAGCAACGCGGATACGTTCACCAGTCTTGTATGAATATTCTTTAGCTTCGCCTTCGAACAATTCAGTACGGATTTCAGGACCTTTTGTATCAAGAAGGTAACCAACTTTTTTACCAGCGATTTCTTCTGCACGTTTAACAGTCGCCATACGTTCACCTTGTTCTTGGTGGTCACCGTGTGAGAAGTTGAAACGGAAAGTGTTAGCGCCAGCTTCGATCAATTTAGCAATGTTTTGTGCTGAAGCTTCAACGTCAAGTTTTTCAGCCCAGTATCCATCTTCACCGAATTTTTTACCGCCACGGATTTCTACCGCAGGACCTAAAGTTGCAACGATTTTTACACGTTTGTTCATGATATATATGACTCCTTTTTAAATATATCTGTCTTTTTAAGACAAGGTTAACGAATTTATGAAATAAAATTAGATTGAAGACAAGCTACGGTTCAACTCGGCAAGACCAAGATCAGCTTTATGTGGATTGTTTACCACAATCTTACCATCTTCTGTCAAGCTAAAGAGGGCTCCTTCTTCTGCTTTACCAAGGATTGGGTTTTCAACCATTTTTTCATTACGGATACCAACGGCTACACCACCGATTCCTTGTTTCAACAATTTAACAGCGTGTGCTCCCATACGTGAAGCAAGAACACGGTCACGCGCAGTAGGTGAACCACCACGTTGGATGTGGCCAAGCTCAGTCACACGAAGGTCACTTTCATCACCAGCTTCTTTCAAAGCTTTACCAAATTCATCTGCAGACATCACGCCTTCAGCCAAGATGATGATGTTGTGGGTACGACCTTTTGCGTAACCTTCTTTGATGCTCTCAACAACATCTTCGATCTTGAATCCTTCTTCAGGGATGATGATTTCATCTGCACCAGATGCAATCCCTGCCCAAAGAGCGATATCTCCAGCGTTACGTCCCATCACTTCGATAACGAAAGTACGGTGGTGACTAGATGAAGTATCACGGATCTTATCGATCGCGTCCATTGCAGTTGTGACTGCCGTATCAAAACCAATTGTAAAGTCAGTTCCGACGATATCGTTGTCGATCGTACCAGGAAGACCCACAGCTGGGAATCCAAGCTCAGTCAAGCGCATCGCACCATGGTAAGAACCATCTCCACCAATAACGACAACACCTTCAATCCCGTGTTTCTTCAATTGCTCGATCCCTTTTAATTGACCTTCGCGTTGTGCGAATTCAGGGTAACGAGCTGAATGAAGGAAGGTACCACCACGGGAAATAATATCTCCAACAGATGAGGCGTCAAGGGGCTGAATTTTACCAGCAACCATTCCCGCATATCCATCATAGATACCGAAAACTTCCATTCCTTCTGAAATTGCTTGACGAACAACTGCACGGATGGCAGCATTCATACCAGGGGCATCTCCACCACTAGTTAAAACAGCAATACGTTTCATTTCGTTGTTTGCTCCTTTTTTTCTTTTACATTCTACGTAATTATAACACAAAGAAGACTAAAATTCTCGTATTTTTCGCAGTTTTTACCGATAAATCGTTTTCATAACGAGATTCTTTAATTCATCTTCCAATTCTTTGTTTTTCTGGACGGTATAGCCCTTCAATTGAAGAGTTTTTTTCTCGTCTTCATAGCGTAATATCACAGGATATGGGCCCGGATATTTTTTCAAGATAGAAAGAATTGTTTTATCCTGACGATGATCGAGCAACTGGATCCAGAACTTTTCATTGGTCGCTAGTTGTGCCTCTGCTAGAATCATCTGCAAGCGCCCATCACGATCTTGTATCTTGCCTGTCAAGTAATAAAAGCCACCTTCTTTTATCAAGGAGGAAAATCGATTGTAGGTTTCAGGGAAAAGGGTCACATCCAATTTTTTCTTGGTATCACTGACTTGTAAGAAAGCCATGAGATCACCTGACTTGGTTCGAATGGTTCGAATGTTTTGTACCTCAATGAGAATGCGTGCCTGCTCTCCTTGTATGAGTTGAGAAATTGGTTGGATCTCGTAGGGACTCGTTTGCGCAATCGCAACCAATGGGTGAGTACTGAGTCCGACACCAATAATGGCCTCTTCCTTCTCATATTTTTCAGCCTGGCTAAAGTCCTCCGCTTCTGTCCAGGAATAGTTAGAATCTGCAAACAAACTGCCTAGCTCATCAGCAAAGACAAACAAATTCGGCAAATTGTGAAGCACCTTGCGTCTATTTTTTTCAAAAATATCAAACAATCCAAGCTCCACTAAAGGTGTTAACAGAGGTAATTTATGATACTGATTGGGGAGGCGTAAAATAAAATCTTCGACACTTTCAAAGGGACGATTATCAATGATCCAATACGCGAAATCTCTTGGGAGTCCCTTGATATTTTTCATTCCCAAGTAAATTTTTCGATCCTGGAACTTATCTCTGTAAGGGATGGTGTTGATGGATAATGGCGCGACTTTAAAATCAAACTGGAGAGCATCTGTCAGATAATCGCTACTCGAATAATTGAGCATGACATCAAAGAAAACATCTGGATAATGGACCTTGAAATAGGCCATCTGAAAGGCCAAGGCAGAATAGGCGTAGGCATGGGAACGGTTAAACCCATAGCCTGCGAATTTTTCCATGATCGCAAAGACCTCTTTGGCTTTTTCTTCCGTATGCCCAAGTTTAAGAGCACCTGAGACAAAATCGTCTTCCATCTGATGCATTTCAGCTGCATTTTTTTTGCCCATAGCCCGACGTAAAATATCGGCTTTCCCTAGACTAAAGCCTGCAAAACGCTGGGCAACCTGCATGACCTGCTCTTGGTAGAGCATGATCCCATAAGTGGGCCTTAAGATTTCTTCAATAGCTGGATCTAAAATCTCAACTTTTTCTTGGCCGTGCTTTCTTTTGACGAAATTATCAATGTAATCACTAGCCCCTGGACGATTGAGAGAGGTGGTCGCTACCACTTCTTCGAAATGATTGGGTCTCACTCGTCTCAAGAGGCGAATGGCTCCAGCCTGTTCAAATTGGAAAATCCCCTTGGTATCCCCAGCAGCAAACAAGGCCAAGGTTTCTGGATCTTCTAAATCAATGGCTTCAATCACGATCTCTTCTTGGTACTTTTCATAGACCGCTTCCTTCATTTTCTGAACAAAGGTTAAATTTCGCAGACCCAAAAAGTCCATCTTCAACAGACCATTGGCTTCAACCGCATGAGCATCGTACTGGGTGACAAACATGTCTTCTCCGTACTTGAGAGGAATGTGATCCGTCAAATCCTGGTCACTCATCACAACCCCAGCCGCGTGGATAGATGTCTGCCTTGGTTGGCCTTCAATTCTTTTAGCAATTTCAAAGCCACGCTCAAATTCTGCTCGGCTATGAATCACTTGTCGAAAAGCTAGATTCTGTTCATAAGCTGTCGTCAGTGTATCCCTAAAGCCAATCCGCTTGGTAATGGAGGTCAATTCATACTCAGGTACCCCAAAACGTTTGAAGACATCTCGAATGGCTTGTTTGGCCCCAAAGGTTGAAAAGGTCACGATCTGAGCTGCATGGTAACTCCCGTAACGGTCTCGCACATAGCGGATAAATTCTGGACGATAGATATCAGGAATATCAATATCAATATCCGGCATGGTGTAGCGCTCCACATTTAAAAAGCGCTCAAAGAGGAGGTTCTTCTCCACAGGATCAATCCCTGTAATCCCTAGGGAATAGGCTACCAGTGAGCCTACAGCAGACCCACGTCCCATTCCCATATAATAACCTTGACTCCGTCCGAAACGAAGAAGGTCCCAGACAATCAAGAAATAATCATCAAAGCCCATTTGGTGAATAATGTCTAATTCATACTCCAGACGTTCTTGATAGACCGGACTGGTCAAGTTCTTTCGAAGAAGACCCGCTTGGGCTAATTCTCTCAGTTCCTCAACTGCTGATTTCTGGGGATTGAAGCGAGGCAATTTCAACTGAGTATCAATATCGTATTGAATCCCTTGGACTAGTTTTTCCAGATTTGTGATGGCTTGAGGAAATCGCTCTGCAAAATCATTCTTTAAATCCTGAGGAGTTTTTAGGACTGTTGTAGGATCAATTGGCCCTGTTTCTGTCAAGCTTTGATTGTCCTTGATGGCTGCCAGCATCTGCATGGCTTCCACATCTTCCGACTCAAAGAAACGCACAGTATGAAGAGGGAGCACAGGGTGGCTAAACTCTTGGACCGGCGTATCCGCAAAAACTCCGATGAAGTAATCTAGACCAAGAGGAAAGTCTCCACTAGCAAAAGGCGCTGGGACAATAACTGCTACTCCTTCTGTTAGGTGCTTCACATCCTCCCAATTGCTCTTCCCCATCATTTTGACGGTCGACATCTTCATCAGATTCTGGTAGCCCTTCGTTGACAGAGCGATCATCCGAAACGGAATTGTTTCATTGTCTACCTCTAGTCCAATTTCTAAACCGACCAAGGGGCTGAGCTTGTGGGCCTGACAGGCTTCGATAAATTCATAAGCACCATATAAATTATCTATATCCATGATTCCCAATGCGCCATACCCCATGCTTTTAGCCACTTGAACATAGTCTTTTATAGTCACAAGGCTTTCCATAAAGGTATAGACTGATTTGGTATCTAGCTGTGCAATCACTTTTTCTCCTCCCTCACTTGTCTATTTCTGGAACTCTTTTTTGTACAAAAAAACACCACTGCTACACAATGATGTCTCAACAACGGAAGACATGGGATTCGAACCCACGCACGCTATTACACGCCTACCGCGTTTCCAACACGGCCTCTTAAGCCTCTTGAGTAATCTTCCATGAATAAAAATATGGAGCCGGTGGGAGTCGAACCCACGTCCAAACACCTGCCAGCATATTTGTCTACAACCATAGGTTATGTCTTAGTTTAACAGCTACATGACACATAACTCAAACCCTGTACCTGCGAGTCTATCAATCTCTTATCTAACTCCTAGACAAAGTTAGATCGTATCTCGCTAAAATTAAGACCTGTCATCAAACACGAGCGATTTGAATCGGGTCACGCCTGCTGGTGTTTAGGCAGCTAAAGCGTAAGAATTATTATTTTTTGCAGTTATATTTAACTGGCGTTTTACATCCGCTAGATGAGTTGCAAAATATACCTCATAATGCCTGTCGAATCCGTAACGACCCCAAAACGAATACATTTAGTATATCAAAATGTAGCTAAAAATGCAAAAGAAAAAAATTGAACAAGAAGGCTTCCGCTGGGAAGCTCCTTGCTCAATTTGCTGTTATTATTGAAGATTCAACTTGTACTTGCTGATGTAGTGAATGGTGAAGTACATAGAAACAATCTTAATAACTTCATAAATGAGACCTGGGATGAAGTTTGGTCCAAAATCATCAATATTTCCATAAACTAATGCATATCCGACAGCATATGAATCTTTTAATGGATTGACTGCTGTACCGATGATACTTAACACAATACACAAGAGAAAGAAAAACAGAATAGCCTTCAATCCACGACGATTTTGGAACAGTTGGCCAAGTGCGATTGATACATAAAATAGTAAGATTCCTGAAGCTGTGGTAAAAATCCACCAGATGATAATCCAATAAGCAATAGAATGACTAAAAGCCTCAGCAATAATACTAAATACAGGAGAGAGGTCTTGTCCAATGACAGCGCCCATCACAAGTATTGTAATAAAACCACTCAAAAATAGAAGGAATAGGCAGTAAAGACTCGCTACTAAAGCTCCCACAAATTTAGACAAGAGAATCGCATGGGGACTTGCTGGAAGGGTCCAAGTCAAATATCCCTCACGTCCGTATAAGTTAGAATAGAAACGACGGATAATAATATAGTAGTTGCTAAGATAAAGACCGATGACTCCTCCAAAAATGAGAATCCCAAGAGTCCCCGTTATGATTTGCATACTATTGGTTTCCATATTCACAAAACCGTTTGTAGCACTTCCACCGATAACACCTGTAATTACTGACAAACCTAGTGCGATCAAAGTAATCAACAGATACCATTTCGCTGTTGATTTAAATTCATATTTTAATAATTTACCAAACATGGGGTCCTCCTAATAAACACGGAATTGATCACGGAAGATTTCATCGATTGATTTTCCGTGTTGATTGCGTAAAACAGTCGTATTTTCATGCAAGAGGATTCTTCCTTGGTTGATGAAAATAGCCTCATCCAAAACTTGCTCAATATCAGCAATCAAGTGAGTGGAAATCAAGACAGAAGAGTTTGGACGTCTATTTTGAATAATGGTCCGCAAAATATAATCACGCGCCGCTGGGTCAACCCCACCGATTGGTTCATCAAGAACATACAAGTCAGCTTCACGACTCATCACCAAAATCAATTGCACTTTTTCCTTGTTCCCTTTTGAAAGGCTGTTCAATTTTTGATTTGGATGCAAATGCAAGTCGTTGAGCAATTGGTAAGCTCGTTGGACATTAAAATCTGAATAAAAATCTTGGAAATAGCTAATAGCATCACTAATTTTTATATTTTCATTCAGATAAGTCGTATCCGGCAAATAGGAAACAACTTTTTTAGAAGCTGGGGATGGTAATTGCCCATGAATATAGATATTTCCAAGGCTTGGTTGCAACAAACCATTAATCAATTTAATGATGGTTGTTTTCCCACTACCATTAGGCCCCAAAAGGCCAATAATACGGCCAGGTTGGATGTTCAAACTAACATCCATGAGAGCAACTTCATGCCCATAATTCTTTGTCACATGGTCCAAGTAGACCAAAGGATACTGATTCATGTAAATCTCCTTTATTTTCTATTTATGCTATTATACCCTGTCCCCTTGATGATTGCAACTTTATCTGAAAATTTGCTAAGAATTTGTAAATACTTGTTCAAAAAAATAGGGATAAATAAATCAGAGGTTAGGGAAACCCCAACCTCTGATTTATTTTGATGCATAGAATGTTTAACTAATTCCAAGTGCGATCCGTGCATAACGGCTCATCTTTTCAACCGTCCAAGCAGGGTACCAGACCAACTTCACATCCACAGATGTCACTTCTTCTACTTCCGCTAAAACATCATGAATCTGATCTGTCAGAAGATCCGCTAATGGACATCCCATGGTCGTTAGCGTCATATCAATAACGGTCGCTCCAGTTTCACCATCAAAATGGATCTCGTAAACAAGACCTAAATTAACTATGTCAATCCCAAGCTCAGGATCAATTACCTCTTCCAAAGCATTTAAGATTTTATTTTTAATTTCTTCAATTTGCTCAGTTGTATATGCCATATGACTTCCTTTTGTGCTATTTTACTCTCGATAGAATTGCTTAGCTCGGGTTAAAAATGTCCCCCGGACATTCCTCGCTTCCGAATTTATCAGCCCGGGTTAAAAATGTCCCCCGGACCTAGGTCGCTTTTTCATTTCTTGGCGACCGTTAAAAATGTCCCCCGGACATTTTTAATCCTCAATAAAATCACGCAATGGTTTGCTTCTGCTTGGGTGGCGAAGTTTGCGAAGGGCTTTGGCTTCGATCTGACGGATCCGTTCACGAGTCACGTTGAAGACTTTCCCCACATCTTCCAAAGTCCGCATTTTTCCATCATCGAGACCAAAACGAAGACGCAAAACATTTTCTTCCCGGTCTGTCAGGGTATCGAGGACTTCATCCAATTGTTCGCGTAGAACCACACGAGTGGTGTAGTCTACTGGATTTTCAATCACTTCATCTTCGATAAAATCGCCCAAATGGCTATCGTCTTCTTCCCCGATTGGAGTTTCAAGAGAAACAGGCTCTTGCGCAATCTTCAAGATTTCACGCACCTTGTCTGGTGTCATATCCATACGTTCAGCGATTTGTTCTGGTGTTGGATCTTGTCCCAATTCTTGCAAGAGATTGCGTTGTTCACGAACCAACTTGTTAATGGTTTCCACCATGTGAACAGGGATCCGAATGGTACGGGCTTGGTCTGCAATGGCACGAGTGATGGCCTGACGGATCCACCAAGTAGCATAAGTAGAGAACTTGAACCCTTTGGTATAGTCAAACTTATCAACCGCCTTCATCAAGCCCATGTTTCCTTCTTGGATCAAATCCAAGAATTGCATCCCACGACCAACATAGCGCTTCGCAATGGAAACAACCAAACGAAGGTTAGCTTCTGCTAGACGTTGCTTAGCTTCCAAGTCACCTTGTTCCACCAAGATAGCCAATTCTTGTTCTTCTTCATTGGTCAAAAGTGGAACAACCCCAATTTCTTTCAAGTACATCCGTACTGGGTCATTGACCTTAGCAGAATTGCTTCCAAGCAGTTCTTCATCTGACAATTCTGGCTCTTCCTCATTGTTCAACACACGCGCACTTGGGTTGCCATCTTTATCAGTGATCGAAATCCCTGCATCTTGAATACGTTGCAAAAGATCTTCAATCCCATCTGCATCTAGCGTGAATGGAATAACCAATTGGTCATTAATTTCATCATCTGTTGCAGTTCCGCTTTTCTTGTGGCTGCGAATAAATTCTGCAATTTGAACGTCCAATGTTGTAATATCTTTTTGTTCTTTAGCCATTCTTACTCCATTCTTCTTTTTTGAGCGATTAAACGCTCGAGTTCCAATAAAGCTTTTTCCGCATCCCCTATTGAGGAAGCTTCCTTCACTTTATTTCCAATTTGTTGACTTTCTTTGCGAAGAAGCTCACGATTCCGTGTCGCTTCTACTTCTTCTAACTCACCATCTGCTATCTCATCTGGTAAATCTTCTTCTAACATGCGGTACCAGGCGTGCTGGACCCCTTCAGGCTGCTCAGATAAATCCTGAGAGGTGACTTCTCCATTTTGACAGAGCAATTGATACAAGATCTGTAACTCCGGCGTGTCAAAGGCAAAATCAGGTCGCAACCGGTAATCATTGAGCACCATTGGAAAATCCTTCATCCTACTTAACAAATGATTTTCCGCCTTGATCAAGCGCGTCATCCCACGATTCGGCAAGAGCTCCACTGAAAAATTCGACGTTTTTGATCGTCCACCTTCTTGCGCTTCTTGCCGTTGATGCAAGCGACTATTATTGACAATCTGCTCAATCTGCAAGTAATCAAAGTCCGGCAATAAATCGGCCAACTTATAAATATAAGTGTTTTGCGCTGTAATGGAGCGCGTCTGGGTGATCATCGGTGCCAGCTTTTCGACAAACTCAATTTGCGCTTGCAAGTTCTCAATATACTGGGGTTTCCAGTAGTGCATCAAGAATTCAACCTTACTGATCCGAGAATTCTTCAAGAGGGTAGCTAGATCTTCTGGGGACGTCTTTTTGAGGTACTCATCGGGGTCCATCTGATCGGGGATACGGACGATCTCCAACTCCAGATCCTGCAAAACATCCAAGGCCTTAGCTGTTGCTTCAAGTCCTGCCTTATCCCCATCATAGGTCAAGATGACTTTTTTGGTAAAATGAGACAGGTGCTGGACATGCTCTGGTGTCAAGGCTGTCCCCATAGAGGCGACCGCATTTTCAATCCCAGCTCGATATGCCGCAATGACATCCATAAAGCCTTCCATGATATACATTTCATGTTGCTTTTTGGCGCTCGTCTTGGCTTGATCCAAATGATAGAGTTCATAACTTTTATTAAATAGACGGGTACTACGACTATTCTTGTACTTGGCTTGATGACTGCCATCATCCGTCATTTTCCACAGCCTACCAGAAAAGGCAATGACACGTCCACTATCATCTGTCAAGGGAAACATGATCCGATCCTGAAAAGCATCAAAAACCGTTCCAGCATCTGATATTGTAAACAAACCCGAATCGGTAATCACTTTCTCAGAGAATTTCTCAGAGAGATTGCGATAGAGGTAATTTCCTTCTGCAGGGGCTAAGCCCAATTGAAAATGTCGGATGACTTCATCCGTCAGACCACGTTCATGCAGATAGTGTCGCGCTTCTTCCCCCATCTTAGTCGTCATCAAAATCGCCTGATAAAACTTACTAGCTTCCTGATGAATCTCATAAAGTTCTTGGTTGGGATTGATAGACGTTGGTTGAGCCGGCCTTACTTGGTACTGAAGCGCAATGCCAGCTTTTTCTGCTACGATCTGGACCGCATCCATAAAGGCGACTCCACGGTAGTCCTCAATAAACTTAAAGACATCTCCAGAGCGACCACATCCGAAACAATGGTAAAACTGCTTGTCTTCAACGACATTAAAGGAAGGAGTCTTTTCACCATGAAAAGGACAGAGGCCTAAAAAGTTACGGCCCGCCTTGGTCAAAGAAACAACTTCTCCAATGACTTCAACAATGTTTACACTGTTTTTAATCTCTGCAATCAGCTCTTTATCAACCATAAACAGTGCCTCCATTTTACCATAGATTATCACTTTATATTTTATACTAAAAGTTAGTAAAAGTAAATTTTTTCCTACCGATTTCACACAGAAAAGAAAAGATTTTCAACCTTTATCACTAATTTAAAAAAATTGGGCATATTTCTTGTCAGTCACATATTTTTCCGTTATACTATCATAGTAAAAAATTATTATGAAAGGACATATATAGGATATGTTAAAAGATTTGAAAGCTTTTCTCCTTCGTGGAAACGTTGTTGACCTTGCTGTTGCAGTCGTTATCGGAGCTGCATTCGGAGCTATCGTAACATCATTTGTTAACGATATCATCACTCCACTTATTTTGAAACCAGCTTTGAAAGCTGCTCATGTTGAAAATATTGCACAATTGTCATGGAACGGTGTTGCATACGGTAGCTTCTTGAGCGCTGTGATCAACTTCCTTGTTGTTGGTACTGTTCTTTTCTTCGTAGTGAAAGCTGCTGAAAAAGCTCAAAACCTTGGTAAAAAAGAAGAAGCTGTCGAAGAAGAAGCTGCTGCTCCTACTCAAGAAGAGTTGCTTGCTGAAATCCGCGACTTGCTTGCAAACAAATAATCAGATAAAAAGATCCGATCTTCTAGCTGGAAGGTCGGTTTTTTTGTCTTTGATGGATGAGAAAAAACAAAAAACAGACCGAAGTCTGTTTCTGTATTCAATTAGAATTTTTTACGTTTACGAGCTGCTTCTGATTTACGTTTACGTTTTACAGAAGGTTTTTCATAGAATTCACGTTTGCGTGTTTCTTGAAGAGTACCAGCTTTAGTAACCGCACGTTTGAAACGACGAAGAGCATCGTCAAGAGATTCATTCTTACGTACTACTGTTTTTGACATATTTTTCACTCCCTTCAAGCCTAAAATCTTAATCATTTTATCACACTTTAAGGACGCTGTCAAGATCTTTTAAAACTTTTCTAGCCTTCCTAGCCTTCATGCCATTTCTTTTTTCCGACTTTTTCATTCTTTCTATTTTATGATACAATGGAAACATAGAAAACCCTGAAGGAGATACCATGTCAGAAATTTATGATATTACGATTGTTGGGGGCGGACCAGTTGGTCTGTTTGCTGCTTTTTATGGCAATATGCGCCAAGTTAAAGTCAAACTGATTGATTCCTTGCCTCAACTTGGAGGGCAACCAGCCATTCTCTATCCAGAAAAAAGTATCCTCGATGTACCCGGATTTACCAATTTAACAGGTGAAGAATTGAGCAACCGCTTGATCGAGCAAGTCAAACGATTCGATACACCGATCTTCCTCAATGAAACTGTAGAGGATATTCAAAAAGAGGGTGACCTCTTCACGATCACTACTTCTCGCCAAGTGCATCAGTCTAAAGCAGTCATCATTGCCATGGGTGGCGGTGCCTTTAAACCACGTGCTCTTGAGATCGAGGGGGCTGAAGACTTTGATAACGTCCACTACCACGTATCAAATATCCAACAATATGAAGGACAGCAGGTGACCGTCCTTGGTGGGGGGGACTCTGCTGTGGACTGGGCTCTTGCTTTTGACAAGATTGCTCCAACTACAATCGTTCACCGTCGGGACAACTTCCGTGCCTTGGAACATAGTGTAGAAGAACTCAAGCAATCTTCTGTCAGCATCAAAACACCATTTGTTCCTAGCCGCTTGATTGGCGAAAATGGTCATGCCACACACCTTGAAATCACAAAAGTAAAATCCAATGAAACTGAACTCCTCCCGATTGATCACTTATTTGTCAACTATGGCTTTAAATCTTCCATCGGAAACTTGAAAGAATGGGGTGTAGAATTGCAACGCCATAAAATCAAGGTGAACCAAAAACAAGAAACCAGCCTTCCTGGAATTTATGCCTGTGGAGACTGCTGCTTCTACGAAGGAAAGATTGATCTCATCGCTACAGGTCTGGGGGAAGCTCCAACAGCCGTAAACAATGCCATCAACTACATCTATCCAGATAAGAAAGTCCAACCAACCCACTCAACCAGTTTATAATAAAAAAGGCCTTCGGCCTTTTTTAAATTGAAGTCAAACTATTTTAAGTTAATCGATTCTGCAAAGAAGTAAAAATGAGTTCCTATTTTTAGTTTGAATCAAGAAAATACAAAAACTTTCCGCTGTGAGAAAAGTGCCTGAAACAATACGTTTCAGGCACTCGGGAGTTTTGAGACATTAGGCTCAAAACTAAGTCATGGAACTTCTATGAAGTTCGCTGACGTCCGTACTCACCTAAGGAAAGTTTTTAAAAAGACTTTATCCTCATTATGAAAGACCTTTGGCCTTTTTTATTTGTCTAAATCGTCTGCGATCTTATTGATCTTACGCAAACGGTGGTTAACGCCGCTTTTTGAAATAGGTTGTTGCAAGCTATCTGCGATTTGCTGGATGGAATAATCTGGATGGTTCATCCGGATATAGGCAACTTCTTGCAAGTCACTTGGTAAACTACCTAGGCCGACCGTATCCACAATTTTACTAATATTATTAATGGTTTTCATGCTAGCTGTGACTGTGCGCTGGATATTGGCCATCTCGGCATTATTGGCCCGGTTGAGGTCATTGCGCGTTTCTCTCATGACCTTGATAGACTCAAATTCCTGCATGGCTTGCATGGCCTCTACCACAATTAGAAAATCAATAATATCTTCCGCTCGTTGCAGATAGGTTACCACTCCTTTTTTTCGCTCGATGGTCTTCGCATCTAGTAAAAATCCTTGCATAAGAAGGGCAATTCCTTCCGCGTGGTCTGTATAAACAGAATGAATTTCCAACTGGTACTTTCCTTTTTCAGGATCCTTGATGGAACCACTCGACAGAAAAGCCCCCCGAAGATAAGCACGACTGGCTACTTCATCTTCTAAAACACTGGCATCAATGCCTGTCTCAATCCCAAAAAAGGCATCTGCCAAGTGTAAGTCAGCAAGAATCTCTTCCACCTTTTCATCCAAGAATACTGTGTAGACACGATTTTTTTTCAAATTGGTTTTTTGGTGGTGGCGAATATCCGATTTGGCCTCATAGAAATGATGCAACAATTCATAGATATGGCGAGCGATCTTGGCATTTTCTGTCGTCACCGATAGCGTCAAGCCCCCCATTGAAATTCCAAGACTTCCAGACATCTTGATAATGGCAGCCAATTCACTCTTTTCAAATCGCTTGAGAGACAATAATTCTTCTTTGACACGAACCGTAAAACTCATTTTCTCACCTGCACGATCTGCATCAACTCTTCGACCACTTTTTCACCATCATGAAAGGCTCCTCCATTGACCAGCTTCAAGAAATCAGAAGAAATCACTTGGGGAACTTGCGAGTGCAGCCCCTTAAAATCGTGCTCTACCTGCACCAAGTATTCATCAAATTTATTGCTGTTCATGTAAGCTGCGGGAACCTGATTGATATTGACAAGGACGGTATCGATGAACTTCTCTCCCAAATGTTTATGGAGAACGGCAACGTGGTCACTGTCTGTGAAATGCTCGGTTTCTCCTCTTTGGGTCATGATGTTACAAACATAGGCTACCTGAGCCTTGGTTTCAAGGATGGCTTTCCCAATCTCATCGATCATCAAATTAGGAAGGATCGAGGTAAAGAGCGAACCAGGACCCAAGACAACCATATCACTTTCAAGAATAGCTTCCACCACTTTCTTACTAGCTTTTGGCCGCTCTTGATCGAAGGTATTGGTCACATAGACATGATCAATCATGCCAGTGTAGTTAGCAATGTGGCTTTCTCCTACCACTTCTTTTCCATCTTGAAAGACGGCATGAAGGGTCAAGGGACTATCACTGGAAGGATAGATCTTGCCGGTCGTATGAAAGAACTTGGTTAACAACTGCATGGCATTATAGGTCGAGCCTTGCATCTCTGAAATCCCTGCAATGATCAAGTTTCCCAAAGGGTGGCCAGCCAAAGGGCCATCATCGTCAGCAAAGCGGTATTGAAAGACCTTTTCATAAAAACGAGGCATATCTGACATGGCAACCAGCACATTTCGAAGATCCCCAGGTGGTGTCAATTTTTGGATGTTCTTCCGCAATTCACCTGAACTACCGCCATCATCCGCAACGGTTACAATAGCAGTAATATCGACCGGTTTCTTTCTCAGACTATCGAGAATAACAGAAATCCCTGTTCCTCCTCCAATAACGGTTACTTTAGGTTTTCTCATGAGCGATTCACCGTTTCTTTCCGTCTGTCCTTGTCTCTATGACTGCAATTGACCTGCCAATTTTTTTCTAAATCATGCGCTAAGCGCTCTGCAAAGGCTACTGAACGGTGTTGCCCACCGGTACAGCCCATAGCGATGGTGAGAACGGATTTACCCTCCCGTTTATAAGACGGTAAAATAGGAACGATCAAGTCATGAAGATGACCGTAAAACTCCTCTGATTCAGGGTGATCCATGACGTAATCATAGACAGCTGGATCTTGACCGGTTAAATTCCGAAGTTCCAATTTGTAGTAGGGGTTTGGAAGAAAACGCACGTCAAAGACAAGGTCAGCATCGATCGGAAGGCCATATTTAAACCCAAATGACATGACCTCAACCCGAAAATCTGGCTGATTATCTTGACTGGCAAATTGTTCTGCGATCGTTTTTCTCAGATTACGAGGTGTCAACTCAGTCGTGTCCACCACATTTTGACTGATATTTTTTAAAGGGGACAAGAGTTCGCGCTCTAGGGTAATCCCATCCAAGACACGGCCATCTGCCGCTAGTGGGTGGCTACGACGTGTTTCCTTGTAACGTGCTACCAACTCACTGTCAGTAGCATCCAAGAACAAGACCTTGAAATCGAGGTCTTCTTGGTTGTCCAATTCATCCAAAATAGTGCGAATTTCATTGAAAAAAGAACGGCTCCGCATGTCCACAACAACGGCTAATTTATTGTTATCCGGACTGTGGCGCATGAGCTCAATAAATTTCAGCAAGAGCGCCGGTGGCATATTATCGATGGTAAAGTAACCCAAATCCTCAAACGATTGGATAGCGACGGTCTTGCCTGCACCGCTCATCCCGGTTACCATGACCAGTTGAATCTTACTTTCTGTCATTTTCTCCTCCCATAAATAAAACAGAGTGGCCTACAGTTTCCTGCTCTCCACTCTGTCTTTTTGTCTTTGAATGGTTATTAGGCCTTAATTTCCGCAATAACTTCAATTTCAACCTTCACATCACGTGGCAGGCGTGCTACTTCAACAGCAGATCGAGCTGGAAACTCTGTAGTAAAGACTGTTTTATAGACCTCATTAAAAGGTACAAAGTCATTCATATCACTTAAGAAACAAGTGGTTTTCACCACATGGTCGAAGTCTGTCCCAGCCTCTTCCAAAATAGCCCCAATGTTCTTTAAGACTTGCTCTGTTTGTTCTTGGATGGTTTCGCCAATGATTTCGCCTGTTTCAGGTGACAAGGGAACTTGTCCGCTTGCAAAGAGAAGATTGCCTACGATTTTCCCTTGAACATAAGGTCCAATTGCTGCGGGTGCTTTATCTGTATGAATTGTTTTTGCCATAGTATTCTCCAAGTCTATTTACTTCTGCTGGTTTTCTTTTGCTAATTTTTCCCTTTGTAAGCGCAATTTGCGCTTAGGGTTTAACGTATTAAAGAGTTCTTCAAGTTTTTCAGCATTCCAAACATCGGCTGCTGAAACAAAATTTCCATTTTCATCTCGAAAAGATATTGGTTTATCTCCCACTGAAAAAGCCTCACTTCTTATTTGGAATCCTTGATCCGCTGGGGATCTATCCTAATCTACAAACTCAAATTCAAATTTACCGATCCGGACAATATCGCCATCTTTTGCCCCACGCGCACGGAGAGCTTCATCAACCCCCATGCCACGTAATTGACGAGCAAATTTCATGACCGCTTCATCCCGATCGAAATTCGTCATATTAAAGAGTTTTTCAAGTTTTTCGCCAGACAAGACCCAAGCGGCATCGTCATCCCGACTGATATCAAAGGCTGGCTGGTCTTCATCAAAGCCATAGTAGACTTCTTCTTGAGCCATTTCGTCTTCTGAATACAAGAGGAATTCTGGCGTTTTATCTAACAATTCTGCCGTTGCTTCTAACAAGTTATCCAAACCTTGATGCGCCAAACTAGAGATCGGGAAGATCTGTGGCAGTTCATCAAACTCATCGTAATTGGCTGCCAATTTCTTCTTGAACTCTTTCAAGTTTTCTTGACTTTCTGGCATATCCATTTTATTTGCCACGATAATCTGAGGTCGCTCCATCAAACGAAGATTATAAGTTTCAAGCTCTTTATTGATTTGAACATAATCTTCGTAAGGATCGCGTCCTTCACTCGCTGACATATCAATAACATGCAAGATAACTCGTGTGCGCTCGATGTGGCGAAGGAACTGGGTTCCTAGTCCGACTCCTTGGCTAGCTCCTTCAATCAATCCAGGAAGGTCTGCGATTGCAAACGATTCACCTGATGGCGTCCGAACCATTCCCAAATTTGGAACGATGGTAGTGAAATGATAAGCTCCAATCTTTGGTTTGGCTGAAGTGATGACACTGAGAAGAGTTGATTTCCCAACAGAAGGGAAGCCAACCAAACCAACGTCTGCCAAGACCTTGAGTTCTAATTCGAGTTCGCGTTCCTGACCAGGTTCTCCGTTCTCAGAAATCTCTGGAGCTGGATTCTTTGGAGTAGCAAAACGAATGTTTCCACGTCCGCCACGGCCACCGTGGGCGACAATGTACTCTTGTCCATTTTCAACTAGGTCTGTAATGACCTTGCCAGTCTCGGCATCTCGGACGGTCGTTCCTTGAGGAACCCGAACATAGAGATCTTCTGCTCCCCGTCCGTGCATCCCTTTGGTCATTCCTTTTTCCCCATTTTGGGCTTTGAAATGCCGGTTATAACGGAAGTCCATCAAGGTGCGCAAGCCTTCGTCTACTACGAAGATGACATTGCCACCACGACCTCCATCACCACCCCAAGGTCCGCCATTAGGGACATATTTTTCGCGGCGAAAGGCCACCATGCCATCGCCACCATTTCCAGCCTTGACCTTAATCTTGGCTGTATCTAAAAACATACTCATAAATAGATGATTTCCTTTATTTCTGTGTGCGTCTTAGTAAGAAAGAGCACCAATTGCGGTTGCAAAGATTGCACCAACCGTTACAATCAACATAATCACAATGACCACCATCGTGATCATTTCAAATGGTGTTTTTTTACGTTTTCCGTTATCTCCAAAAGCCACTTTTAATACCTCGATTACTATAAATTCATTAGCCCTATTTTACCACGAAATAGGGGATTTTTCAAATCGAGCCTACACAAAAAGACCAGACAGAAGTCTGATCTTTCATTGATCATATTAAGAATCTTTTCTTACACGTAAAACACCAACCGATAGAATTGCTAGGAAGACACCCATGACAAGAACTACCGGTGTCATCTTTTCACCTGTACTTGGAAGAACTTTTTTCTTACCAGGTTTTGGAGTTTCTTCTTTAACAGAAGATGAAGATGATTTCAATGAAGAACTTGATGTGGATGTTGAGTTCGATGTAGAACCAGAACTCGATGAAGATGATGAGCTTGATGAAGAACTAGAACTCGTTGAAGATGATGAGCTTGATGAAGAACTAGAACTCGTTGAGGAGGTTGAGCTAGGTGTCGGTGGTGTTTGTTCTTTCTCACCTAATCCCTCTCCAGATCCTGTTTCCAATCTCACCTCACGGGTCAAGGTACGAGGTGCTGGGAAATTGGTTGCTGTCCATGTTAACGTATTATGGACAATATCGCCTACTTTCGTTCCAGGTGCCACTTTCGTAGAATATTCAATATACATTGGCCAATTGTAGTTATCACCAAATTCAATTGTAAAACCAGTGGTCTTTCCATCTGCATTCTTATTGAAAACAGCTTTTTTAGTAAAGTTATCCAGAACTGGGAGACTTAATATCTGAGCTTCGTTCTTAATCCCACCTTGTACAGGAGCATAACGAACAGCGCGTAAGCTACCTTCAACCAATGTTAAGCCATCTCCGAATTGGTCTTTAATGACCATTCCACGAAGCATATCTTGGCGAGCATTTAAGAGAATCCGCCATTTGATAATGGTTGGATCAGACTTATCTTGGTAACCGTATTTCATCTCATAGTCTCCAGCTTCTCCAGCTGTTTTTTCATAATTCAATGAAAAATCTGTATTTCCTAGTTTAAACTGGATTGGAGATGTTTTTGTAACTACTTCTGAGTCTACTTTTACATCAAAATGAAGAGCAACTCGTTTGTTGAGTGGATGAGATGCGAAATAATCATTAAAGGTGACAGTTACTGTTTTCTTTGCTGTATCAACGACAGCTTTTCCTACCGTCTGACCATTTGATTGACCTTCCTCAAGAACATTAAATTCCAGTGCTGTGTAGAGGGCTAATTCTTTTGGCAAACTAAGAGTTAAGGTATCACCAGCTTGAATAGTTTGCGAATCTGGAAAGGCTAAATAAATACTTGCTGACAATTTTTCATTTGTCAACACCTTGCTCCCATTTGTTAGCGTGTTACCGTCTTTCGTTAGACGTGCTGTCTGTGTATATGATGAGACTTCTGCAGCATGAATTGTTTTAGTCAAACCAGCTGTGAATAGAATCGTTAGCACTAAGGCAAGTGCCCATACAATTTGACGAACCTGTTTCATATATACCTCCTCTGCTCGCCTATTTGCGAGCCATGTTTTTTACAAGGTTAAAGTCCAATTTCAGCTTGGACAACTGCAGCAATGGTATCCACATAGTAGTCCACTTCTTCATTGGTTGGTGCTTCTGCCATCACACGAAGGAGGGGTTCAGTTCCACTTGGACGCACGAGGATGCGGCCATTTCCTGCCATTTCCGCTTCCATTTTTTCAATGATTTCACGGATAGCGGGTACTTCCATCGCCTTGTCTTTCATACTATTTTCAACCCGGATATTGACCAGTTTTTGTGGATAAATGGTTACTTCAGCAGCCAATTCAGATAATTTCTTGCCGGTTTCTTGCATGATTTTTGTCAATTGAACGCCTGTTAATTGACCATCACCAGTTGTATTGTAATCCATGATGACTACGTGACCAGATTGTTCACCACCAAGATTGTATCCTGATTTGCGCATCTCTTCGACCACATAACGATCTCCAACAGCTGTGATTTCTTTTTGAATCCCCTTCGCATCCAATGCCTTGTGGAAGCCGAGATTAGACATGACGGTTGTGACGATCGTATTTTTTTCGAGCAAGCCTTTGCTTGAAAGATAAGAACCGATGATGTACATGATCTTATCTCCGTCTACAATCTCTCCATTTTCATCAACAGCAATCAAGCGATCGCTGTCTCCGTCAAAGGCAAGACCAATCGCTGCACCTACTTCTTTCACCTTCTCTTGCAAATGCTCTGGGTGAGTAGAACCAACCCCATCATTGATGTTCAAACCATCTGGGTTTTCACCGATGACGGTCAATTGAGCTCCCAAATCTGCAAAGATTTGACGGGCACTAGTAGAGGCTGCACCATTTGCTGTATCTAAGACTACGTGCATACCCTCGAGTTGGACACCTGTCGATACAAGGAATTCTTGATACTTACGCAAGCCTTCCGGATATTCCATGACCGTTCCTAAACCTTGGGCACTTGGACGTGGAAGCGTATCTTCAGCCGCATCAAGCAAGGCTTCAATTTCAAGTTCGCGATCGTCATCCAATTTGAAACCATCACCACCAAAGAATTTGATGCCATTGTCCAAGGCTGGATTGTGGCTAGCAGAAATCATCACTCCGGCGCTGGCTTTTTCCGTACGAACTAGATAAGCAACACCTGGTGTTGCAATCACACCCAACTTGTAGACACGAATCCCAACAGATAAGAGGCCAGCAATTAAGGCATGCTCTAACATTTCACCAGAAATACGCGTATCACGTCCAACAAATACCAAGGGTGTTTCTTCTTCATGTTGGCTCAAGACATAGCCACCGAAACGGCCTAGTTTAAAAGCCAATTCTGGCGTTAATTCTACATTTGCTTCTCCACGGACACCGTCCGTCCCAAAATATTTACCCATTCTTCATTACCTTTTTTACTTTCTAATTACTTGAACTGGAGGAGGTCGACGACGAGCTGCTTGAGCTTGACGTAGACGAGCTACTCTTTGTGGTCACTTGAATCCGTGTTTCACTCGGCTTGACCAGACCTGGTAGAACATTTCCTTGGGCATCTACTGCATTTAAGGAAATAGTTCCGCTATAATTTCCACTAATGATCTCACTGGATGGGAAGACCGCTTGGACATGATCAATGCGACTCAAGGTTTCTTGATCGCTGGTCACTTCTACCTTGGTGGTTTCAAGAGAAATATCCGAAACCGTTATTCCATCCACAATTTGATTGTCCGGGATCGTAGCCCTGACCGAAAACGATTTTTTCGCTTTCTTCCCGATTTTTACAGAAACTTTCTGAGGCTCTACGGTTGCGGTCAAACCAGCCGGAAGATCTTCTACAATCAACGGTACTTCGACGGTACCTTCCTTGGCCTTACGAAGATCGGCTACCACGCGAAATTTTCGCGTTCCTGGCTGCATTTCGCTTGCTAGAGCGACCCGGTTTGAACCCTTTAGAAAGACCGTTAGCTCTGATGTTAACCCACTGACAAAGTATGTCTTGTCATTGTACTTGGCATCAATTGGAATATTGGTCAAGGTATTGGTGTAGGTCTCTGAACTCACTTGTCTAGCGCTGCTATTATTTTGAAAATTAAAGGATGACGCATTGATAAACAAGATAAAGGACAATAAGACGGAGGCTAAAACATAAAGAAATTCTTTTTTCGATCTCATTTTGTTACTCTCCCAAATAGACGCTCTTTCCAACTAATCGTTTTATTCTCTTCAGGAACCAAGAAGGCTCTCAATTCTGCCTCGAACTCTTCTAAAGTTAAATCGTGTCGGAAAGTTCCATTGTAAGTCACAGAGATTCCGCCCGTTTCTTCGGATACCACAAAAGTAAAGGCATCAGAAACTTCAGATAAACCAATGGCTGCGCGGTGACGCGTTCCAAACTCTTTTGAAATTCCTGTGTTTTCTGTCAAGGGCAGGTAGGCACAAGAAACAGCGATTTTATCATTGCGAACAATGACGGCACCATCGTGTAAGGGAGTATTAGGAATGAAGATATTAATCAGCAATTCTCCTGAAATTTCCGCATCTAGTGGAATCCCTGTGGAAATGTATTCCTGAAGGGTTCTGGCCCCTTGAATAGCTACCAAAGCACCAATCTTACGTGGGCTCATATAAGCCACTGCCTTAACATAGGCCTGTACCATTTTCTCTTCCTGACTGACTTCACTCGTCGTAAAAAATTCTGTCGCCCGACCTAAACGCTCTAAGCCAATCCGAATTTCAGGGGAGAAAATCACAACCAGCGCGATAACCCCATAGGTAATCACTTGATTGATCAGCCAAGAAATAGTCGTTAAACCCAAAAAATTGGCTAAAAATTGAGCCAAGAAAAAGATAATGACCCCACGCACCAAAATCATGATCTTGGTCCCGACGATGGCCTTGATCAAAAAATACAACAACCAAGCCACCAGGGCAATATCGATGATATTGATAATAACACTCCACCAATTCGGGAACAAACTGGTCCAAAATTGTGGATTTGAAAACTGTTGAATATTCATATTCTCATACCTACCACTTCTCTAAAAGACATCATCTTATTATATCACGTTTCAACAGATTTTTCTGTAACCTTCTGATGCTTTTTATGATAAAATATGATTTATGAAGATAAATACAACCTTGGGCCTTCTGGCAGGAAAGCTTTCCGGCTCTATTCTAGAAAAAATGGGGCGGGGATCAACCCTACCAGGTAAAGTAGCCCTCAAATTTGATAAAGATATTCTCAGTCAACTGGCAAAAAACTATGAGATTGTTGTGATTACAGGGACAAATGGAAAAACCCTGACCACTGCGCTAACAGTAGGTATTCTCCAAGAAGCTTTTGGACCTATTTTGACCAATCCAAGTGGGGCCAATATGATCTCTGGGATTACAACGACCTTCTTACGGGCTAAGCATTCGAAATCAAATCGACCGATTGCGGTACTTGAAATTGACGAGGCCAGCCTCTCTCGGATTTGTGATTATATTAAACCCATCCTTTTTGTGGTCACTAATATTTTCCGGGACCAGATGGACCGCTATGGAGAGATCTATACGACCTACCAAATGATTTTGGATGCCATTCACAAGGTCCCAACTGCAACAGTCTTGTTAAATGGTGATAGTCCGCTCTTTAATAGTCAGACCTTATCTAATCCGATCCAATATTATGGTTTTGATACTGACAAATCAAAGCCACAACAAGCTCATTACAATACGGAAGGAATCCTCTGTCCGCATTGCCACAACATCCTCAAGTACAAGCTCAATACCTATGCTAATCTTGGCGACTATGTTTGTGAACACTGTGGGTTCCACCGGCCCCCTTTGACCTATGCCGTATCGGACCTCCTCTCTTTAACCCATCGCTCTTCCCAATTCCGGATCCAAGGGCAAGATTACCACATCAATATCGGTGGTCTCTACAACATCTACAATGCCTTAGCAGCTGTCTCTGTTGCTGGATTCTTTGGGGTTCAACCTGAAGTGATTAAGCAAGGATTTGATCGCAGCCGCGCTGTCTTCGGTCGTCAGGAAACCTTTAAGATTGGGGATAAGGAATGTACCCTAGTCCTGATCAAAAATCCAGTTGGAGCTACTCAGGCTATTGAAATGATCAAACTAGCGCCGTATTCCTTCAGCTTGTCGGTGCTTCTCAACGCGAATTATGCAGATGGGATCGACACCAGCTGGATCTGGGATGCGGACTTTGAGCAAATCACCCAGATGGACATCCCAGAGATTAACGCCGGAGGAGTACGCCACTCTGAGATCGCTCGGCGACTCCGGGTCACTGGCTATCCTGCTGACCAGATCACTGAAATGGCTGAATTAAAAGAGGTCTTCCAACGTATCCAGCAACAGGAAACCCCTCATGCTTACATTTTAGCTACCTATACAGCCATGCTAGAATTCCGTGAACTCTTGGCCCAAGAACACCTGATTGAAAAGGAGATGCACTAATGACTTATACTTCCCTAGAATCTTCTGATCAGGCACAGTATCCCTACAGCCTGCGCATTGCCCATCTCTACGGGAATCTGATGAATACCTACGGAGACAATGGAAATATCCTCATGCTCAAGTACGTTGCTGAAAAACTTGGAGCCCATGTCACAGTGGATATCGTCTCTCTCAAAGACCGGTTCGACCCTGATGCCTATGATATCGCCTTTTTCGGTGGCGGCCAAGACTACGAACAGACCATTGTATCAGAAGATCTACCAGATAAAAAAGAAGATCTTGAACGCTTCATTCATGACGATGGTGTGGTCCTTGCTATCTGTGGTGGCTTTCAGCTTCTGGGTCAGTACTACATTGAAGCTTCTGGCAAACGCATTGAAGGGCTCGGTATTATGGGCCACTATACGCTCAACCAAGTCAACAACCGCTATATCGGTGATATCAAGATCCATAACGAAGAATTTAACGAAACCTATTATGGTTTTGAAAACCACCAAGGTCGGACCTTCTTGGCAGAGGATGAAAAACCGCTGGGTAAGGTCGTCTATGGAAATGGGAACAACAAAGAAGATGGGTGCGAAGGGGTTCATTACAAGAACGTCTTTGGAAGCTACTTCCACGGTCCTATCTTGTCCCGAAATGCCAATTTGGCCTATCGTCTAGTGAGCACTGCTTTAAAAAATAAATATGGCAAGGACCTTTCCCTACCGGCTTATGAGGATATTCTAAGCCTAGAGCAACCGGAAGAGTACGCTGATGTGAAAAGCAAGGCCCCTGCTGAACAATAAGGAGATAATGATGAACAAAAATAATCTACACTACATTGCTTTATTACTTTTAATTTTATTGATTGCTGGTATTTCCCTTGCAAACATGCAATCAGTCACTGTGAATTTCCTCTTGGTCCAATTTAAATTGCCCTTGATCATTCTGATCTTGCTCTGTGTCCTCTTGGGTGCATTTGTCATGACCTTGGTTAATTTTTCAAAGGGCTTCTCCCTAAAAAAAGAACTCAAGAGCACTCAAAAGCAACTGGAGGAAGAAAAGAAAGAAGTTAAAATAGAAGAAAAAAATAACAACTAAAAAAGCACCATTCGGTGCTTTTTTCATGTTGTTCTAATGATTTTTTGCTTGTAGGTGCTTGGCGACTACTTGAGCTATGAGTGAAAAGAGAATGACACCAGCTCCGATCAGGAGAAAGGATTCTACTCGGACGCTTGGTAACCAGGTCATCAAGCCTTTAGCCACAGGCATAAAGAGAATGGCCAAGGTAAAAATGGTGCTTAAGACCCTGCCCAGGTAGTCTCCTTCTACCTTGGTTTGCACTTGGGTAAAAAAGTGAATATTAAAAATCGTCATAAAGAGTTCACAGACTAAATTTCCAGAAAAGGAAAGAAGGTGAGGAAGAGGCAAGCCCATCATGAACACTCCCACTCCTGTTAAAATCAATAAGAAGAGAAGCATCTCCATGCTTGATTTAAATTTATTAGCAATCAAGGCTCCGATGATGGAGCCAATAGCCCCCAAGGTTAAGATGGTCGCATAGGCTCCTTTGACCCCGTAAAGGCGATTGGAAAAGGGAAGTAAAAACTCAAAAGCCGCAAAAAAGAAATTGACGCTGGAAGCCACCAATAGAAGGAAGAAAATCTCTTTCTGATGCCAGATATAGTGCAGTCCATCCTTGATATCCGAAAAAATATCTTTTCCCGTAAACCGTTTCTTTTCTTGAACTTTGGCTTCTTCTTTGGGAAGGAATGCCACTAGGACAAAGGCGATGAAAAAGGTCAGTGCATCCAGTAAGAGGGTCGCATGGAGACTGGCAAATTGTAAAACAAGGAAAGAGAACACAGGTGAGCTAACACCAACAACCTGTAAGACCAGCTCCAAGCTGGCATTATAGGTCACAATCTCGTCCTTCTCTACGACCTCAGTGATAATGGCTTTGTTGGCCGTACGAGAAAATGCAAAGGCAATGGCCTGAACAATATTGGCAACAATCAGGGCTGCAATCATCCAACGATCGTTCCTGATAAAAGAAATGCCCAAACAAAGGAGACCACAAACCAAGTCGGTTGTCATCAAAATCTTGCGTCGGGAAAAACGGTCTGAGATCACGCCACCAAATGGATTGACTAGAATGGAGGTGACAAGTTCAGAAATCTGATAAATCCCTAATACCGTCTTTCCCACCGTCCCCATCGAGGCCAGCCAAACACTATTCCCATAATCATAGAGCATATTTCCCATTCGATTGATTGCCCCACGAGCAATCAGCTGGATAGCATGTCGATTCATAAAAAACCTCCTTCATTTTCTGAAACTATTGTATCAGTTCATGAAAGAGGTTTTCATTTTGTCCCCTATTTGGGAAAATTAATGCTTTACAAATTTATCGAAGGATGCCTACTGTTCTTTTGATTGAAGCTGCTTAGCTACTAGCTGAGCCAAGAGTGAAAAGAGAATAACCCCAGCTCCAATCAAGAGAAATGATTCCATACGGACGCTTGGCAACCAAGTCATCAACCCTTTGGCGATGGGCATAAAGAGAACAGCCAAGGTATAAATTGTGCTCAATACTCTACCTAGATAATCATCTTCCACCTTGGTTTGTACTTGGGAAAAAACGTGGATGTCGAAAATGGTCACAAAAAATTCACAGACCAGATTTCCTGAAAAGGAAAGATAAGGTGGAAGGGGCAAGCCCATTATGAACACTCCTATCCCTGCCAAAAGCAGTAAAAACAGGAGAATTCTCATACTTGATTTCATTTTATTGGCAACAAGTGCTCCTAGAATAGATCCAATAGCTCCCAGCGTTAAAATGGTCGCATAAGCTCCTTTAACCCCGTATAGACGATTCGAGAAGGGAAGTAAAAACTCAAAAGCCGCAAAAAAGAAATTGACGCTAGAAGCCACTAATAAGAGAAAGAAAATCTCTTTCTGATGCCAGATATAGTCTAACCCATCCTTGATATCAGAAAAAATATCTTTCCCGGTAAACTGTTTCCTCTCTTGCACCTTAGCTTCTTCTTTCGGAAGGAAAGCCACTAGAACAAAGGCAATGAAAAAGGTCAGCGCATCCAGTAAGAGGGTCGCATGAAGACTGGCAAATTGTAGAACTAGGAAAGAAAAAACAGGTGAACTGACACTAACAACCTGTAAGACCAACTCCAAGTGAGCATTATAGGTCACAATCTCATCTTTCTCAACAACCTCTGTGATAATAGCTTTATTGGCAGGTCGAGAAAAACCAAAGGCAATGGCCTGAACAATATTGGCAAAAATAAGAGCCGCAATCATCAAGCTATCATTTGTGATAAAAGAAATCGCCAAACAAAGGAGTCCACAAACCAGGTCGGTCGTCATCAAAATCTTGCGACGAGAAAAACGGTCTGAAATCACTCCTCCAAAAGGATTCACGAGAATCCCTGTCACTAACTCAGAAATTTGATAGATCCCTAATACCGTCTTTCCTATAGTCCCCATCGAGGCTAGCCAGACACTATTTCCATAGTCATAGAGCATATTTCCAATTTTGTTAATAGCTCCACGACTAATTAATTGGACCGCATGTCGGTTCATAAAATCTCCTTTATCACTGTCCTATTTAGAACATTCATTTTTTACAAATTTATCAAAGTGTTCTTGATAATAGGCCACCTGCTCTGGCAGTCCCAGCACATCAAAAATGTGCATGGCTTCCCTCATTTGCTGCCGCCCTTCTTCTGTTTGCCCCTTCTGATAGAGGGCAAATCCCTTGAGATAATGAAAGACATTGCGTTCGTATAGCTTGATGCTCTTCCCGATAATCTTTTCTACATAGGCTTCAAAATAGCTGGCATTTTCAAAAGAACAGTGTTCTAAACAATGCTGGTAGCAATTCAGAGCAAGAATCAAGACCAGTTTGCGATGGCGACCAATTTCTTTGTAGAAATCTTCACGCTCCATCACTTCTCTCCCAAGCCGTGTGACATAGTCCACATCATAAAAGCTGTAGAGATTGCCAAAGAGGATCAATTCATACATGGTCCACTCTTCCGTTTGAAAGAGGTAATCTGCCACCTTGTCTAGATCACGCTGCTTCATGGTATAACTAGCATCTCTCTGGCAAATCAGGCCTTGTAGCAGGATCCAGTTCAGCTCAAAATAGAGAGGATTGGTGGAATGTTTGGCTTTTTCAAGTTGTTCTCTTTGAAGCTTTTGAAAACCCGCAATATCATTTGAATAGTAAAGTGGAATAATCTGGGCCATCAAAGCAACATGCTCATGGTGTTGAAAATTTCTTGCCTTATCCATAAAATTCTCAATCGTCACATGGATATTGTCCAAAATGTCAAAGAAGCGCGACGCAGCCAGATCCGACTCCCCCAATTCAAAACGGGATAACTGGGAGGTCGAGCAAGCTTCTCCTGCAGCTTCTTTTAACGAATAATTTTTGCTGATTCGAAATTCACGAAAAACTTTTCCAAGATCTTCCATCTATTCCACCTGCTCTGACAGTTCTGCCCACTCTTCCATGACTGCTTCCTGCTGGACAGTCAGTTGATCCAGCTCGCTTTGCAGTTGAACCAAGTCAGCTGCATCGTTGGTGCTATGCATGGTTTCGGTGATGTCTTGGATTTTTTGATCCAGCTCTTCCATCTCCGCTTCCAATTGCTCAATGCGACGAGTGATTTTCCGGAGTTCCTTTTGGTTTTGCTTTTGCAGATGATAATCATTACTTGCTACTTCTTCCATCGAAGAAACAGGCACAGCTTCTGCTTGCGCTGCAGCAAGAGCCTCTAACTCTGCTTTTTTCTCCAGATAATAGTCGTAGTCTCCTAGATAAAGAGTTGAGCCCTCTTCTGAGAGTTCCAAGACTTGTGTGGCCACCCGGTTGATAAAGTAACGGTCGTGACTGACAAAGAGCAAGGTCCCATCAAAATCAATCAAGGCATTTTCCAGCACTTCCTTGCTATCGATATCCAAGTGGTTGGTCGGCTCATCGAGAATCAAGAAATTGTTATTTTCCATGGATAGTTTAGCCAAGAGCAAGCGGGCCCGCTCTCCACCCGACAGCATGCCGACGGTTTTCTTGACATCATCCCCAGAGAAAAGAAAGGCTCCCAGGCGATTGCGAATTTCCACTTCTGGCGTCAGTTTAAAGTCATTCCAGAGCTCATCCAAGACACTGTTGTGAGGCGTTAGTTTACTTTGGGTCTGATCATAGTAACCCACCTCGACATTGGCTCCAAAACGAGCTTCACCCTTGATAAAAGGAATCTGTCCGACGATGGACTTGATTAAGGTCGATTTCCCGATCCCATTTGGTCCCACAATAGCGACCGCATTCATCTTGCGGATATCCAGATTGATGGGCTCTGACAGGATTTGATCGTCATAGCCGACGGCTGCCTCTTCTACTGTCAGGACGACATTTCCCGAAGTCTTATCGGCATGGAAGGTCATATGGGCAGACTTGGTCCCAGCTTCTGGCTTGTCCAGGCGCTCCATTTTTTCCAACTGCTTGCGCCGAGACTGGGCCCGCTTGGTAGTCGAAGCCCGCACCAAATTGCGATTAACAAAGTCTTCCAGAGCAGCTATTTCTTTTTGTTGCTTCTCGTAGTTCTTGGCTTCGGTCAGCAGTTTTTGCTCCTTTTGCTCCACAAAACTAGAGTAATTACCGACATAGCGGTCCAAGGAATGCTTGGTCAGGTCCAAGGTAATGGTTGCGACCTTATCCAGGAAATACCGGTCGTGGCTGACAATGAGAAGAGCTCCGCTATAATTAACCAAGTAATTTTCCAACCAGGCGATGGTCTCAATATCCAAGTGGTTGGTTGGCTCGTCCAGTACCAAGAGATTTGGTTTTTCTAAGAGCATCTTGGCCAGAGCGAGACGGGTATTTTGCCCACCAGACAGCTCTTCAATCTTCATCTGCCACATGGACTCATCGAACTTGAAGCCGTTGAGAATCGCACGGATATCTGCCTCATAGGTGAAGCCACCAGCCTGACGGAATTCTTCCGAGAGACGGTCATAGTCCTGCATGAGTTTTTCTAAGTCAGCCCCAGTTTTTTCCCCCATCTCAAGTTCCATCTGGCGCAAAGTTTTCTCCGTTTTACGGAGATCGTCAAAGACGTGGAGCATCTCATCGTAGATAGTATTGGACGACTCAAAGCGACTATCCTGGGCTAAATAAGAGAGAGAAAGGTCGCGCTTTTTATTGATTTCCCCAGAAGTTGGTTCTTCTTCCCCCACCAAGATTTTCAAGAGCGTAGACTTACCTGCTCCGTTCTTTCCGACCAGGGCAATCCGGTCTCGTTCATCCACCTGCAGGCTGATATTATCAAAAAGAACCTCCCCTGCAAAAGAGCGTTCAATTTTGTTGGCTTGTAAAATAATCATGTCCTTATTTTACTATCTTTTTTCATATTAAACAAGGAAAGACGAGCCATCAAAAAAATCCTGAGCCCTTGGGGCCCAGAACTTTTCAATGATAAATTGTATTTTATTCTTCCTTGTACAATTGTCGGACTGCTTCCACATCTGTATCCTGGATACTGTAGAAGGAGCCAGCCGGTTGCATGACCGATTCTCCATCAGTGTGGTCCAGCCCAATCGCATGGCCTAGCTCATGCTCAGCTGTATTGACAATTCGATCATAACTATAGTTATAGACATAATTTAAAAGATAATGGCGATTGAGACGCACTGTGATGTGGGTGAAGCGGTTGGTTAAGAGGTTGGTCTGAGAGGCAGTCTCTCCAGCAGCAGAAACCGATGCGTTATCCATTTCCGTCAAGACCACATTAGCCTCTTTTTCATTTGTAACCAGCTTGAAGGTAAAGGCGCCTGTTTGGTTCCAAGCCTCAATAGCATCCCGATAAGCTTTTACAAAAGTTTGACTGATATTGGGATCCAGGTAGACCGTAGCTTCCGCTTTTTCCCAGCGAGCGCCACTATGCTCATGATTGTCCGTCTGCGTGGTCTGTGAGCTAGGTGTCATTCCAAACCGCGATGCAAAGCCCTGATCACCAAATAAATTGCCAACCTGATAGACAACCTTTTGGGCAGCTCGTCCAAATCCATCCATACCAGAACTAGGAGAATCTGTGAAATAGATGATCCCCACTAGGACGAGAAAACTGATGGCAATGGTCCAGAAAAATCCCCAAAAAAGACTCCAAGCCATGCGAAGGATTCCTCTGAAAAATCGAAAAATGGTTCTCATACATTCTCCTTTCTCTTAAAGAAGGTATGCAATTGTAACACCCCATTCTTAAAAATAACTTAAATAGCCATGCTTTCTGGCTTATTAATGAACGGTTACTTTTCCTGTCTGGTAATCCAGGCTAATACCACTTTGAACATTGGGAACAAAGACATTGAACTCAAGGGTCCCATCACTCGATTTGGCTTCGATCTGTGATCCTAATGGAATCAGATCTTCTGGATGGTTGTAGATCAAGGTCACCCGATAGCGGATCCGCTTGTTCTTATCCAGTGCTTTTCGGACCAAGGTCTCATAATAGTTTTGACCGGTGGAATGAGGATCATTGGCTTGATTGGACCAAGCCGTTTGTACAGCGATATTTTTTGGATTGCTAGTCGAAGCATCGAAACCTTTGAGATTGCCGATCAAGGCGTAGCCCAATAGGTGGCCCCGATCCACAGCATGGTCATACTCGCCTGACAGATGATGTACCTGATGCCAACCTGCTGGTTTCCAATCGGTTAGGCCACTACCTGTTGCATCTCGATCTCTGTACTGGCGAGTCGCTTTGGTCATGATGGCATTGGCAACCGTCGGCACAGTCCTTCCATTGACTTCTTTTGTCTTGTTATCGGCATAAGGTTGACTAGCCACGCTGGCATCCAGATCTGTACGATTTCCCTTAACTACAAAAGCTCCAGCGCCATTCCATTCCAAGTCATTTCCTAATTGTGAACGGGCAGATTTCGTTAGTACCGAGCTAGCTAACTCTTTACTAGGTGTTTCTTGTTGGCTACTAGTCACCACCGAAACAACCTGATCTGTCGCTTCTTTTACCGTCGGTTGATTGAAATAATAGCCCCCAATAGCTAGGGCCGTTGCCACCACAAAACCGGCTAGGGTTTGTTTGGTTCGTTTTGTGAATACTTGTTTTGTCATGCCTCTCTCCAAAAAAGAGCAGCGCTAGATGGGTCATTGACTCGATTCGCTGCTCTCCTTTTTACTCAATTTTAGTTAAAAGATTATTTGCCTGTTAGCTTTCCAATGATCTCTGACCAAGTGTCCGGAGAGAGAATGGACCATGGATTTTTTCCATCTCCAATCACTCCATAGCCAATGACCAAACCAACTGCAAAAATGATGATTCCAATCACAGCCAACAGGAGGACAATTCCTAGCTGTTTTCCAACATAGCGAAGATTAGTTTTCATCGTCTTCTTCCTCTACACGTTTCACGTCTGCACCTAGTGCCACCAATTTCTCATGGAATTGATAATAACCACGGTCTAAGTGACTTAATTTGCTGACTTTCGTTTCTCCTTCTGCTACCAAGCCCATCAAGACCAAGGTTGCACTTGCTCGTAAATCGGTCGACATGACCTCTGCACCTTGGAAGCTTTCCCCTCCAACGATACGAGCTGTATCCCGCATAATGTCTGAGTGAACGCCCATCCGACGCATTTCTTCCAAATGCTGGAAGCGATTCTCAAAAACCGTTTCAATCATGGTAGACTCACCTTTAGCCATGGCCATCAAGGCTGTGAATTGAGCCTGCATATCGGTTGGGAATCCTGGATAGGGAAGGGTTTTAACCGTCACTGGACGGAGCTTACTGATATCCGATTGAATCCGAATTCCATTTTCTTCTTCGGTTACCGTTACACCCATCTCCTGCATCTTAGATAGAAGC
The DNA here is from genome assembly GCF_037890265.1 of Streptococcus sp. HCA-5024. Taxonomy (NCBI): domain Bacteria; kingdom Bacillati; phylum Bacillota; class Bacilli; order Lactobacillales; family Streptococcaceae; genus Streptococcus; species Streptococcus sp. HCA-5024. The sequence goes on along the minus strand of NZ_JBBKBR010000002.1, from coordinate 228,294 downwards.
GGACGGTTGTGTTCCCAAATGGCATCTTCGATCAAGACATCTCCACCAGTCATGGCTGCCCCAATCATAAAGGTTCCAGCTTCGATGCGGTCTTGCACAACATTGTGGTTTGCACCATGCAAGCTCTCCACACCAACAATGGTCAAGGTCTCAGTTCCTGCCCCCTTGACATTAGCTCCCATTTTATTCAGCAAGAGAGCTAGGTCAACAATTTCAGGTTCTCGAGCTGCATTTTCAATCACAGTGACTCCATCTGCCAAGGTTGCGGCCATCATAATATTTTGTGTCGCACCTACTGATGGGAAGTCCATATAGATGTGTGCACCCTTGAGACGATCTGCTTTTGCTTCAATATAGCCGGCCGTTTGGGTAATTTCAGCCCCCATAGCTTCCAGACCTTTCAGGTGGAGGTCAATCGGACGACTCCCAATCGTACAGCCTCCAGGCATGGAAACTTTGGCATGGCCATTGCGTGCCAAGACAGGACCCAAGACAACGATAGAAGCCCGCATCTTACTCACATATTTATAAGGCGCTTCCTCAGACAATTTCTCTCGTGCATCTACGACAACCGTATTGTCTTCTTCATTGAAGGTTACTTGTGCATTCAACCCACGAACAACATTGTTCATTGTAAAGACATCTGATAACACAGGTACATTTTTCAAGGTTGTCACACCCTCGCTTGCTAGAACTGTTGCAGCAAGAAGAGGAAGGACAGCATTTTTTGCTCCTTCGATTTTGACGGTTCCAACCAGTCGATTATGACCACCATTAACGATTATTTTTTCCATACGGGATTGTTCTCCAATTTCTTAAAGTCACGCTTTCTATCATACCATATTTTTTATAAAATGTGGCTAGAATTGGCCAATAAAAATCTGCCGACTCATCTCATAGATACTGATAAAAAATGAGCTGGCTAGATAGCCTATTCCGACACTGATCATCAAGATCAAAAAACGGATTTTAACTACATTTTCAGCACTTACTTTTAAAAACTTTTCCCATTGAACCAGGTTCATCAATAGGTAATAGGCAAAAAAGATAAACAATAGATGGCTTGAAAGATTAAAAATCATTTGAATCATACAGCTATTATACCATATTTGGTCCGTACTTTCTTCTTTTGATTCTCTCCCAACAAAAATAAGGTGAGGACAAAACCTCCACCTTATTTTGAATATCTTATAAACGATTTCCGACATTAATCCGGTTAATGGCGCGTTGAAGAGCAATTTTAGCACGACGTTCCATATCAACCGAATGCTGATCTTTGGCTTCTTCAATCGCTTTTTCAGCTCGCAGTTTGGCACGTTCTGCACGACTAATGTCGATATCTCGAGCACGTTCGGCAGAATCGGCAACAATGGTAATGACATTATCAGCTACTTCGATAATCCCACCATTGACTGCAATCCAATCAATATGTTTGTCATCGTCGACACGACGAACCTTTACTTGGTCTACAGCCAAAACCGCAATGGTATTGATATGATGAGGTAAAATCCCTAATTCACCATCAATTGTCTTGACAGATACAAATGCGGCATGATGATCATAAACCAGTCCATCCGGTGTAACGATTTGGACGTTCATTTGACTCATCTTTCACCTCTTCTTAGAATCCCATTTTTTCAGCTTTGGCGATCACATCTTCGATCGATCCAACACCACGGAAGGCATCTTCAGGAAGATGGTCATATTTCCCATCCAAAATTTCTTTAAAGCCACGAACAGTTTCTCCAACTGGTACATAAGAACCAGGTTGACCTGTAAATTGTTCCGCAACGTTGAAGTTTTGTGACAAGAAGAATTGGATCCGGCGAGCACGAGCAACCAAGGTCTTTTCTTCGTCAGACAATTCATCCATCCCCAAGATCGCAATGATATCTTGCAATTCATGGTAACGTTGAAGGACGCGTTTGACTTCAGAAGCTACTGCATAGTGTTCTTCTCCTACGATTTCTGGAGAAAGGGCACGTGAGCTTGATGCCAATGGATCCACCGCAGGGTAGATCCCCAATTGTACCAATTTACGTTCCAAGTTGGTGGTTGAATCCAAGTGAGCAAAAGCGGTTGCTGGCGCTGGGTCTGTATAGTCATCGGCTGGCACATAGATGGCTTGGATGGATGTAACAGAACCTTTCTTGGTTGACGTAATCCGTTCTTGCAATTGCCCCATTTCAGTTGCCAAAGTAGGTTGGTAACCAACGGCTGAAGGCATCCGTCCCAAAAGGGCTGATACTTCAGATCCGGCTTGAGTGAAACGGAAGATATTGTCGATAAACAAGAGAACGTCCTGACCTTCGACATCACGGAAGTATTCCGCAATGGTCAAACCAGTCAAAGCAACACGCATCCGTGCTCCAGGTGGCTCATTCATTTGTCCAAAGACCATGGCTGTTTTTTCAATAACGCCAGATTCTTTCATTTCCCAGTAAAGGTCATTTCCTTCACGTGTCCGTTCCCCAACACCGGTAAATACAGAAATACCACCATGTTCTTGGGCAATATTATGGATTAATTCTTGAATCAAGACGGTCTTCCCAACTCCGGCACCACCGAAGAGTCCGACCTTCCCACCTTTCAAATAAGGGGCCAAGAGGTCAATGACCTTGATCCCTGTTTCAAGAATTTCTTCTGAAGTAGAGAGCTCGTCAAAGGATGGAGCTTTTTTGTGGATGGAGTCACGAGGAGCATCCTCAGCAAAAGGTTGATCCAAGTCAATGGTATCTCCAAGAACATTGAAGACACGTCCCAAGGTTTCTTTTCCGACAGGAACAGAGATTGGACGACCTGTGTCCAAGACTTCCATTCCACGTGTTAAACCATCGGTTGATTCCATGGCGATGGTTCGAACGACCCCATCACCAAGTTCCAAAGCTACTTCAAGAACGACTTTTGATTTTTGTTGGTCATTTTTATAGACTACAAGCGCATTATTGATCTCAGGAAGTTTATCTCCAACAGAAAAGGCAACGTCTACGACGGGACCTACGACCTGAGAAATTTTGCCTAAACTCATGTCATTCTCCTATTCTAAGTAATTTCTACTGCTCAAAAGTTCTCTTTCGAGCATCTGTTTTTGTATTTAAAATTGTATCCGACAACTATTCAAGGGCGCTAGCACCCGCAACGATTTCTGTAATTTCTTGTGTAATCGCTGCTTGACGAGCACGGTTGTATTGAATCGTTAATTCATCAATGACTTTCTTGGCATTGTCTGTTGCAGTTTGCATAGCCATCATCCCAGCAGCATTTTCAGCTGTTTTAGCATCAATAATGGCACCATAGATCATGCTTTCAGCAAATTGAGGGAGCAATTGATCCAAAATGGCATCTCGACTAGATTCCAATTCTAGATTCAATGCATAGTCCTCATCCGCTTCATTGGGGTCCAAATCAATAATTGGAAGCATTTGTTCCACCCGCATTTGACTCGTCAAACTGTTGACGTGGTGGTTGTAACAGACATACAACTCATCAAACAAACCTTCTTGATACATTTGGACTGTTTTCGAAATGATCTTGCGAACTTCCTTAAAGCTAGGCTGATCAGGCAAACCACGCAATTCATAAACCGGCTGAATCCCACGGGCGCGGAAGAAATCCGCACCGACGCTTCCAATACAGATCACTTCAAAGTCATCTCCAGTTGGATGGTATTCTGCCTTCATTTCCATCATGGTTTTAAGGATGGAGGCATTGTAGCCCCCGACCAAACCACGATCGGATGTAATGACAATATAAGCTGTCTTTTTAACCGGGCGACTTACCAACATGGGATGGGACTTGGCATTTTCTGTTTCATGTCCATGGAGCAAGTCTGTTAATAACTTACGTACCTTGGCAGCATAAACCTGAAAATCCTTGGCTGCTTGCTCAGATTTCCCGAGTTTAGCAGCAGACACCATCTGCATGGCATTGGTAATTTGACTGGTATTTTTAGTGGATGCAATTTTATTCTTTATATCATTTAATGAAACTGCCATCTTCCACTCCTATTTCTATTTGAAATTTGACTGGTTGACAAATTCTGTAAGGGCTGCATCCAGTTCTTCTTCTGCTGGAAGATCATGTGTTGAACGAATCGTCTCAAAGATTTGATGATAATGTGCTTCAAAGTAATCAAACAACTCTTCTTGGAAACGAAGAATGTCATCTACCGGAACACTATCTAAGAAACCATGAGTCAAGGCATACAAGATCACGACTTGTTTTTCAACCGTCAGTGGTTCATGAACAGGTTGTTTCAATACTTCAACCGTTCGGCGACCACGGTTCAATTTAGCTTGAGTGGCCGCATCCAAATCACTACCAAATTTCGTGAAGGCTTCTAACTCACGGTATGAAGCGAGGTCGATACGAAGGGTACCAGCAACCTTCTTCATGGCCTTGATTTGAGCAGATCCACCTACCCGAGATACAGAAGAACCTGCATCAATGGCTGGACGAATACCGGCATTGAACAAACTATCTTGCAAGAAGATTTGTCCGTCTGTGATCGAAATCACGTTAGTTGCGATATAAGCGGAAATATCTCCTGCTTGGGTTTCAATGATTGGAAGAGCTGTAATAGAACCCCCACCCAATTCATCTGAAACTTTAGCTGAACGTTCCAACAAACGGCTGTGAAGATAGAAGACATCCCCTGGGAAGGCTTCACGTCCTGGTGGACGACGGAGAAGAAGGGACAATTCACGGTAGGCTACGGCTTGTTTTGACAAATCATCATAGACGATCAAAACATGTTTACCGTTATACATGAACTCTTCTGCCATAGCAACCCCAGCATAAGGTGCCAAATAAAGTAATGGAGACGGTTGAGAAGCCGAAGCAGTTACCACAATCGTATAATCCATAGCTCCGTATTTACGGAGAGTTTCTACTTGCGTACGAACTGTTGATTCTTTTTGACCAATCGCCACATAGATACAGATCATATCTTGACCCTTTTGGTTCAAGATGGTATCAATGGCAATCGAAGTTTTCCCTGTTTGACGGTCCCCGATAATCAATTCCCGTTGACCACGTCCGATTGGAACAAGGGCATCAATGGCTTTCAAACCAGTTTGTAGGGGTTCTGAGACAGATTTCCGTTGCATAACACCAGGAGCTGGCGTTTCAACTGGACGGAATTTATCTGTCACAATCTCACCCAAACCATCCACTGGTTGTCCAAGTGGGTTGACAACACGACCAATCAAGGCATCTCCTGCAGGGACTTCCATGATTTTACCTGTACGACGGACAGAGTCTCCTTCACGAATATCCGTGAAATCACCCAAGATGATGATCCCGACATCCGTTGTTTCTAAGTTTTGGGCCATCCCGTATGAGCCATTTTCAAAGATCAACAACTCACCACTCATGGCATTTTCAAGCCCATGAGCGCGGGCAATCCCGTCACCAATGTAGGTTACAACACCTGTCTCAGTGACGTCAAAGTTTGGCTTGAAATTTTCAATTTGTTGCTTAATTAAAGCGCTGATTTCTTGTGCGTTAATCGCCAAAATTCACACCACTTTCTATTTCAATTTAGATTTTATGACTTGCAATTGGTGTTTGAGACTGGTATCCAATGTTTTATGATTGGCTGTCACGACAAAACCACCAATTAGATCTGGATCGATCTTTTGTTGGATTGAGCGAACCTGGATGCCAAATTTTCTTTCGATAATGGGTACCAATTTTTGCTCTTGAGCTGGATCCAAGGCTGTAGCTGTCGTAACCGTCACGACAAAAGCATTACTCAGTCGTTGGATCTGATCTAAACAAATCGTTACAATGTCATAAAATAAGGCTTCACGATGATTGAGAATAACCACTTCAATCAAATGGTCGAGTAATTGTGAATCTGAGGGTTGAAAAAGTCGTAGACTTTTTGCTTTCTCTTCATCCTCTACACCGATATGAGCTAAGAAGTTAGCAAGTCCCGTTTCCTCAAAAATACCCTTGATTTGGGTCAATTTTTCAAAGACAAGGTCTTGTTCTCCTTTTTCAAAGACCAATTGAACAAAAGGCTGGGTATATTTCTCAATCACCATCAGTTGCTTTTTGTCCATTAGGCTTCTCCTAATTCATCAAGATAGCGATCGATCAGTTGGCGTTGACCTTCAGCATCCAGCTGTTGGCTCAACAATTTGCTGGCAAGATTGACAGTGAGATCTGCCACATCGCCTTTGATACTGTTCAATGCTTCTTCTTTGTTATGCGCAATTTCTTGTTGCGCTTTTTCTTTCAAACGTACTGCTTCTTGAGTGGCTTCTGAAAGGATCTGAGATTTGTTCTTTTCTGCAGTTTCCTTTGCATTTTCGACGATAGACGCTGCTTCTTTGCGGCTACCTGCCAACTCTTCTTCACGTTTATTTGCTAGTTCCTCAGCTTTTTGACGAGCTGATTCTGCTCCATCAATATCATCTGTAATCTTTTTGGCACGCGCTTCTAAAATTCCATTGATATTGTTCCATGCAAATTTCTTTATTAAAAAGATTAATAATAGGAAGGAACCAGCAATGAGAATAAAGTTACCAATAATTTCACTCATTGATACATGCATTCTTCTACTCCTCCTCTACTTACTCTTCGCCATTAATTTTCTTACCAATATAGATTGATGACAACATGGTAAACACATAGGCTTGGATACATGAAATGAAAATCGAAAACGCTGTCCACGCCATGCTTCCAATAAAGGCAAATGGATACCAATAAACAGCTTGATGCGACAAAGTCACAAGCAAGCTTGCTAGTACCTCACCCGCAAAGATATTTCCGAAGATCCGAAGGGCCAAGGAGGCAAAGTTCGTTAATTCTTCCAAAATATTCATGGGGGTCATAAATCCAGGTGTCACAAAAGCCTTCAAATATTCCTTCACACCACGTCGGCGAATTCCTTCTACATGGGCGATTAAGGTGATCAAAAATGAAAAGGCAAAGTCATAACCCAGGTTAGCGGTTGGTGATGTCCACAAATTGTAACCATTGGTCGTTTCGATTTTAGCCATCAATCCAATGTTATTGGCCACTAAAAGGAATAGGAAAAGAACAAACAAGAACAAGGAATAGTCCTTTATATAATGTTCCCCAATATTTCCTTTGGTGAAACCTACGACAAAGTCATATGCGTATTCCAGCACATTTTGTTTGCCCTTTGGTCGGATCGTCATTTTACGGCTGGCCCAATAAATAAAGCCAAAAACCACCAAAACAGCAATCAAGGTCATAGCAAGTAGGGTCAAATTAAAAGTTACAGGTCCAAGAGTGATCGTTGGATTGATACTTTCTTCCAAGGTTTGACACCTCCTTTTCTAAAACAGAAGCGTCTATTTGATAATAAAGGCCATAACCAAAGTAACGAAGAAAGTACCTTCGACAAAGGCAACACCAAGAATCAAGAGGCTACGCAATTGACCGATAATTTCTGGTTGACGAGACGCAGATTTCAATAAACTGCTCATCATCAAACCTTCTGCCAGTGATACACCAAAGCAGGCTAAACAAAGACCTAAAAATGTTAAATTCATGATGAATTCTCCTTTTATATATTTTACCTCCTTAGTTTACTCCTAAAAGATATAATAGTCAAATATTTCCTAGAAAAGAAAGCGTTTTTGTTAAATTACGTTATTTTTTTAATATGATAAATTTTCCGATCTACGATTGATTCCTTTTAATTTTTAGACACTTTGTACACCTCTATTCATTTTTTCTTCTAAAAAACTCTCACCTGCTCAGCAGATGAGAGAATTCAATTATTTAAAGATAGACGTTTTAAAACTATCAGTTTGTTGCAGCAATTTCTTAAAGATTTTTTCTTTCAGTGCAACCGTATTGTCAAATTTGACAGAACCGTTACTTAGAGTAGCCTTATCTTTATCAACCGCTTCAGCAAATGCACGTTTCAGGTCTTCATAGCTAGTGTAGGTTTTACCATCGATGTCAATAGCCTGAATTCCATTCTTGGCACTGGTCACAACTTCATTGAAGTAAGCTTTCTTCCAATCTTCAAGGGTACTGAATCTTCCATCAGAAATCTTTTGAATGATGTAATCATCCCCTAGAGTCGCATGGCCTGCTTGTTTGGATTCTTGTTTATACTTGTTTGAAGCATAGCCTAGGAAGCCTTTTTCATAGCCATAGTAACCCCAAATTCTGAAGGTGTTGTGTTTGAAGGACATAGCTCCAGGAGCCCCTTCACTGGTGTTCCCACCATAAATACCTGACATCATCGGCACGGTCACATAGGCTGAACCAAAGTCTGATGGATTATAGACTCCATTTCCTGGACCACGGTTGGTCATAAAGTTGTTAGTAATGAGGTCATCTACCGTATGCAAGGCGATGGCTTTTTCCTCATCACTCAAAGGACGTACCTTATCGAATTGATTCTTGGTATTAGCTCCTCGGTATTGTTTATCAACCTTCTTGAACCAAGCATTGTTTAAGTCCTTACTATGTTTGTCCAATACAGCTTCTCCTTCTAGGTAATCTAGAAGCATGAGCGTATCGTTATACCCTTTCATGTAGCGATCAATCTCATCACGTGATTGAAGATCGTTTGGATTGGTATTGTACCATTGGTTGCCATCGTTAGGACGTTCATAGGCCATGTTGAGACCTAAGGCTTTGTATTCACCATTTGGATTCGATACTGATGGTGTTTGGAGCATTCCTTGAGCAAATGCCTCAAGATCTGTTCCTTCACGGTGTCTCCAACCTCCTAAATAAACCATTCGGTCATTGACGTGCGTCGTTTCGTGCGTAAAGGCAGATACTCCAAAATCACTAATCATATCCGTCACCATGAAGAAGACAGAATCATCTTTATAAGGATTTCCATAGACGCGAGCAGTTGCTCCCATGCGCCAATCAGTCGCATGGTAACGATCGGTTGGTCCATACAATTCGCGAATTGGTGCTACATCTTTGCCACTATTAGTATGCCCATAACGGTCTGTACTAATGTCTTTATAGTTTTGATTATCAAGGACAGGTGTTGGAACCATATTATTGCTCTTCAACAGTTGATTACGAACCTTATCTAAAGATAGACGGGACCAGAAGTCCAAATAATTCTGCTGTTCTTTAGCAACCTTATCAATCTCAGCTTTGAAAGCCTTCCGATCTGCTTCTGTATTTTTACCATATTTTTCAAAGGAACTATAGGCCATGGTATTGTAGGTTGAAATCAAGAACATATGGGCATCTTTAAGATTCAAGAGTGGCAAGATCATTTTACCGTGCACGTCATTATTTAATCCTTCGTAAGCTCGATGTTTCTTATCGGCAAATTCAGGAGTCCTTGTTTTTGGCTCTACAATATAGACATTATCTTTGGTTGCTTTGATAAACCAATCATTCAAGTCTGTATCACTTGTAAAGAGTTCCATATTGTATTGCAAGAAATCATTGAGATTTCCAGAGCGAGTATGCTTAGCAACTACTTCACGGAAAGCATCGTGGGTACGAGTCCCTTTGATATAGTCTTCTTTTGAACCAATTTCAATCAAGCGGTCTAAGACATCAACATTCTTCCCGTAGAAATCTGGTTTGAACAACATGAGTTGCTTGATATTGAAGTTATCAAACTTCACTCCGTAATAACGATTGAGGTAAGTTAGACCAAGGAGAACTGCTGCCTTGTTGTCATCAATTTTCTTGATCAAAGCCCGTTTGGCAGCCTCATCTGTGTTTAATTGATGGTCCTCATTTTCAACCAACTGTTTCACAAAGTGGGTCAAATTGTCCTTCACCTCTTTGAAGGTTTCTTCAAGATAGAGGTTCTTAATGGCATTGACTTTATTTGGACCAGTTCTACCAAGGTGCGTGTAGATTGGATCCGATTGTAATTCTACAGGACTTAATTTTTCAACAATAGCACTAATTAGCTCAGTCCGGTCTTTGTCAACCATATTTGGCGTGTAGACCACTTCACCAAGTTCTGCTACACTGTACTCTTTCACTTGTTTGACTTTAGAATCTTTCGATGAAATGCTAAAGATATCTTTTGTCTTATCCGAGTAGTGGATCAGGATATGATCAGCATCCCCCAATTCAGTGACAAAATCATTGCCCTTCATGGCCGTCACAGACAAGACTTCCTTGGTCAAGAGAGGACTAGCCGCAGCCAATTTGTTTCCTTGGTCGACAATCCATTCTTTATTATAGAAAGGCTGTAATTTTGCTATATTGCGGTAAGCAAGTTCGCGAGCGGCGTCGTAGCCATCAATTGCCTTGTATTGATCGTCTTTGTTAACAAGGTTATTGAGTTTATCTTCAACAGGTTTCGTACTTTCAAATTTATCAGCAGTAATCCCCATTGCTTCAATTTTCTGCTCAGCTTCTGCAAGGGAAATGCTAGGGATTTTACGAGAGTTGTTATAGGTTTTCTTACCTTCACTCACGCCCTCCACACTGTAATTGCGTTTGGTTCTTGAATAGGTGAAGTAATCATCTGCATCAATATCCGAATGCCCGAAGACCATCTCACCTGTTTTGACTTTCATCATGGTGATGTTGTCTTCAATAGCCCCCAAGGCCCAGTTGGTCCCTAGTAATCCACCAGATTGGACCGCTTCTTTCAGTTCAATCGAACCTTTAGCAACTGAATTTCTGAGAACTCCTTCTCTACCTAGCGTATTGTTATTCCCACCATTTTGAGAAGAATAAACTAAACCTGCAGCTTTTGCTTTGTTACCAGTAATTTCAGCATCAACGTAAGCCTTTTCGACAATACCTTTCCAGTTCTCACCAACAACACCCGCTAGATAGCCACCTTTGTTGCCAGCAGCATGCAGTTTCCCGATAAAGGCAACATTGCTGACCTTCCCGCTACCATCAATTTTATTGACAATTCCTGCTACGTCATTGTTCCCGACAACACTTCCTATTACTTTAACGTTCTCAACAGTTGCATTGTTTTTGATGACACCTGCGATTGGTGCTACTCGATCTGTCCCAGGTAGGTCAATATTGACATTTTCAAGCAAGAGATTCTTAACCGAGCCACCTTCGATGTTACCAAATAATGGTCTTGTAATGTTATGGATGGCAAATGTATTTCCATCCGTACTTTCCAAAATTCCCTTGAAGGCATTGGTTACATAGGATTTTCCTGCTGGCTGGACATTAGTCGCATTCATATTGCTACCCAGTTTAAAGGTGCCAGTCGGATTGGCTTGCATAGCTTTTACAAGTTCGTTGAAATTGTAGTAGACATCACCTTCATGTGCTTTGGGTTTCGCAATATAGTGGACATAGTCCTCACTGAACTGGTTGTCCGCAGTCCGTTGAATGAGATCAGGAGCTTTGGCTGTTACTTTGTATAGGGTCACGCCATCTACCGTTACTTCTTCAATTTTATCAACGGCTAGTTTTGTAACCTTATTATCATGGGTGGTGACCTTTAAGTAGTAAGGCTTAACATTCGATGGTTTTTCAGACAAGAGACTACTATCGGTCTCATTTCCTTGGTCATCCACACTGATTAAGCTTGTTTCCTTAATATTTTTGACTTCGACTTTTTTAAGGTCGATTCTCAGTGGTTCTTCCTTAAGAACTTCTTCTTCGTCCCCATTTCCACGGTCATACACCATGGTCGTTGCGAGCGTATAATCCTTGTAGTAGTCCAAGTCCGCTAAAGCAGCTGCCAAGTCCGTCTCTGAAAGGGTCAGGGTTTTCACCACTTGATCACCCTTCTTCAATACAGCCTGGATGGACTTGATGGTCACACCGTCTGGTTTGTCCAAACGATAAGTAGCTTTAGCACTGCGCTTCAATTCTTCCTTATCGACCTGGGTCAAGGTCAAGGTTGGCTTGTCAAGTTCTTTGGCCCCTTGTTGAATGATCTGATCTTGCGCCTGTTCAACTACTTCTTCAGAAATCGTAGGAGCATCCGCCGTTTTACCCCCCTTGATGGTCTTGTAAACCTTGGTGATTTTCTTCTTCCCATTTTTACCGGCTTGAGAAACCCTTTCTGATCCTTTTAGCAAGGTGGCATCTTGTTCGGTTACCGTCTTAAATGGAATTTCCTCATACGAAACATCCTCTGTTTGGCCTTCAATCGCCTTAGTCCCACGACTAATTTTTTCTGTCACAGGAGCTTTTACCGTTTCAGTTGTCGTGCTCACGGGCTCGCCAATCTTCTCACCATTGACCGTCTTATAAACACGACGAATCTCCTGACTACCAGCCTCGCCTTTCTGAAGAAGGCTTTCTTCATCGGTGTAACGATTGGCATCCGTTACATACTCTGTTTCATATGGAAGGATTACCGTTTCTGTCTCTGTTACCGTCCCTTCCGTAACTTGATAGGTTGGATTCTCCGGTTGAACGGGAGCTTCGCCGACATGGCCTTCTTCCTGCGTTCCCTTAGCTTCCACCACACCTGTATAGGCTGGAGTCTCTGGTTGAACAGGAGCTTCACCGACATGACCTTCTTCCTGTGTTCCCTTGGCTTCTACTACACCTGTATAGGCTGGGTTCTCTGGTTGAACAGGAGCTTCGCCGACATGGCCTTCTTCCTGTGTTCCCTTAGCTTCCATCACACCTGTATAGGCTGGAGTCTCTGGTTGAACAGGAGCTTCGCCGACATGGCCTTCTTCTTGTGTCCCCTTGGCTTCCACCACACCTGTATAGGCTTGATTCTCTGGTTGAACAGGAGCTTCGCCGACATGGCCTTCTTCTTGTGTCCCCTTAGCCGTTACAACTGGAGAAGGGCTGGGTTGAGGGGTTGATTGGGCATCTTCTTTTGTCCCAACAGCAAGAATTTGTGAAACTGGTTCTTTGGTGACCTTGCTTTCGACTACTCTGCGAACTTCTTGTCCATCTACCACACTCACTTCCGTCAATATGGTACGCTCCCCATTTTGGCCAGCAGTCAGCACCTTGGTTTGCCCTTTGGCTAATGTAGGATCAGCTTGCTTGACGGTTTCAAATGGCACAGGCTCAGTAGAGACTTCCAGGCTTGGTTTTTCAACTTGAGGAAAGGCTGGAGCGACTTCTGGCGTCACACGCGCTTGTGCTTCCACTTGTGGAATACCTGTACTTGTTTTGATCGTTCCTTCTACAGAAGGTTTCGTTTCCTGCATAGCCTTTGGCTCTCGTAAGCTCGTCTTTTGGACTGACGGGTAGCGCAGATAGCCCACATAGTCATAGCCATCAATTTGAATCACACCATCTGCAAGATCTTCGCTCGATGCGATCGCAAGATCCTGGTTATAAGCGCGCAAAACTTGATTTTGTAGGGCTGCGACTTCAACTGGAAGTAGAAGACTTTGTCCCATGGCTCCAATCAAAAGGACGCCCATAACCTTCTTTCGGTGCTTTTTAGAAAGTAAGAGGACCGCAAAGGAAGCTGTGGCTAGACTTAGGCCAAATAGGGCGACTTCCTGACTTCCTGTTTGAGGAAGAACCGACTGAGTTGCTTCCTTCTTCTTATAGACGAGATAGAAAGTATCTTCATTTTGATATGCTTCAGGGATTGCATGAATCACCTGTGCTTTTTCTTCAGCAGTCAGCTCTTCTTCTGTCACATATCCTAAGTGCACATGAGCAGGTAGAGTCACCTGATCTGCTTTGACAGGACGAGCTCCTAACAAGCTTCCTCCTAATAAAAAGACTCCAATGGCTACCGGACCAACACCGACAGATAATTTTCGAATCGAATATTTGGTCATTTTTTCAAACGTTTGTTTCGCTTTTTTCATCCTAAAATTCCTATATAGTAATATTTAACCCTCAAGCAAGGACCTGATTGTTTTTAGAGAGGCTGGGATCCTTTCTAGAAATAAGAACCTTCCCGGGATTTTTTACCTTTACCTATCTTATCTTTTTTCTTCTATTTTAGCAAGCTCTAAAACTCAAAAAAATAAACCGTTTTCTTTATAGGAAGAAAGCAACACAAAAAACGCCTCGAAAGGCGTTTGTATTATAGATCTATTTATAAGGATTGGTACAAATCATTGTATCGTTGACTAGCCGTATCCCATGAGAAGTCACGCGTCATAGCTTGCTCTTGGAGACCATACCAAGCCTGTTTGTCATTGTAGTAGACAGCCAAGGCTTCATCAACCGCCCAGTTAAACCAATAACCAGACAAATTATTGAAACTAAAGCCTGTTCCACTTCCATCAACAGCATTATACGGTTGAACGGTATCACGAAGTCCACCGACTTCATGCACCAAAGGAAGGGTTCCATAACGCATGGCCATCATTTGAGAAAGGCCACACGGTTCAAAGCGACTTGGCATCAAGAAGACATCTGATGCTGCATAGATTTCTTGAGCCAATTGGACATCAAATGTGATATTCGCTGAAAGTTTATCTGGGTAGGCTTGACCAAACCAAGCAAAGGCATTTTCAAATCCAGGATCTCCTGTACCGAGCAAGACAATCTGAATATCCTTTTGCAAAAGTTGATGCAACTCTTCTACCACCACATCAAAACCTTTTTGACGTGTCAAACGAGAGACGATCCCAAACAAAGGAACATCATCGCGAACAGGTAGACCGACACGTTCTTGAAGAGCTCGTTTGCTAGCTGCTTTACCTGAAAGATCTGAGAGACTGAAGTGATACGTCAAGAGTGGATCCGTTTCAGGATTATACAGATCCGCATCAATCCCGTTAACAATTCCGGTCACCTTGCCAGACTCCATTCGAAGGATCTGATCCAAGCCACAACCATATTCAGCAGTCATAATCTCATGCGCATAGCTAGGAGAAACGGTTGTTACACGGTCAGCATATAGAATACCAGCTTTCATCCAGTTCAGGCAATCATTCCACCGAAGCGTTCCATCTGCATAGCGTTCAAATCCAACTCCGAAAAGATCCCACAACATTCCTGGGTCGAACTGACCTTGGAATTCCAAATTATGGATGGTCAATACTGTTTTAATTCCATGATAAGCTTGAATCCAACGGTATTTTTCCTTCAGCAAGAAAGGAATCATCGCCGTATGGTAATCATGGGCATGAAGAACATCTGGAATGAAGTCAACTCGTTCCATCGTTTCTAAGGCCGCGAGCTGGAAGAAGGCAAAGCGTTCGCCATCATCGAAGTCACCATACACATGTCCTCTAAAGAAATAGTGTTGATTATCAATAAAGTAAAAGGTGACGCCATCGCGCACAATGCGTTTCACACCAACATATTGACTTCTCCAGCCAACCTTGGTCTCAAAATGCAAGACATCTTCAATTTGATCTCCAAACTTAGCCTCTACCATATCATAGTAAGGGAGGATCACGCGCACATCATGACCACTTTTCGCTAAGGATTTAGGAAGAGCGCCAATAACGTCTCCCAAACCACCTGTTTTAGAAAACGGTGCTCCTTCAGCTGCAACAAATAATAGTTTCATTAGACAATATCCTCTGTAACAATCGTTCCTTTTTTAACCACGACAGGTGCTTCTTCTGTCCCACGAATCGTCACACCAGCAGCCACTTCGGCCCCCTTATCCAGGATGGCATGTTCGACGATTGCATTTTCATGAATGACAACACCAGGGAAAAGAAGACTACTACGGACTTCTGAACCTTGATGAAGGTGTACCCGGCGTGAAACAACAGAGCGTTCAACGGTTCCTTCTACAATACTACCCGAAGCAAATTGGGACGATTTGATATTTGAAGTCTTGGAATAATAAGTCGGCTCTTCATTCTTCACTTTTGTATACACCTTTTGATTTGGTGAAAAGAGCTTCATGAATTTTTGGTTTTCCAACATATCCAAGTTTGCTTGATAATAGGATTCAACTGAGTGAATATTTGCTAGGTAGCCTGTATATTCAAAAGCAAAAGCATTGTATTCCACCGCCAAATCACGCAAGATATAGCGCAATTTTTGTGGGTATTCTTTCTTAGCTTCTTCTTCTATTTTTTCAATCAACCAAGGAGTATCCACAATAAAGACATCTGTTGACATGTTGTATACTTCATCAGGATCCTTGCCATCAAAAAGTTTTTGCTCTGTAACATGGTCTGTTTCATCAATTTTCAAGACAGCATTGACTTCTGAGATGTCTTGCGGATGCAACTTTTTATAAACCACTGTAATCGGACGATCAATGGTATTATGAAGGTGGAAAATCTGATTGAGGTCAATATTCATTAATACATCACAGTTCAAAGCAACTGTTTGATTAGAACCAGACCGTTTCAAATAGGTCAATAATTGTTGGTAGTATTCTGGCCCTACCGTTGTATTTTCAACTGGAGTATTATAGATTCCGAGGTAATAGTGGCTCAATAAAGTAGACAAGCCCCACTCACGACCTGAACGAATATGGTCAAAGACCGAACTAATATTTTCTTGTTGGAAAATCCCAAAAACACTACGAATACCAGCATTTGCAAGACTAGACAATGGGAAGTCGATTAAGCGGTATTTCCCATCAAACGGTAGGGATGCTACCGGACGATGGCTAGTCAAAGTGGACATATCATGATACCCAACTGTATTTCCTAAAATGGCTGAATATTTATCAATCTTCATCTGTTGCTACCCCCACTTTTTCATTGTAACCGACAACTTGTACTTCCTCTGTTCCATCAATCACGACACCTTCTGCAATGACTGCGCCTTCTCCGATGATCGCGCGTTTTACGACAGCTCCTTTACCGATAATGGCATTGCTCATCACGACAGCATCTTCAACAACAGCTCCTTCACGAACTTGAGCTTCTGTTGATAAGATGGAGTGTTTGACTGTACCGTCTACCAAACAACCATCGACTACAAGAGAATCTTCGATGTGACCATGTTCTCCAAAGAAGTTTGGTGGTGAAATAAGGTTGCGTGAATAGATTTTCCAGTGACGATCGCGACTATCCAAGGCATTATTTGGATCGATATATTCCATATTGGCTTCCCAAAGAGACTCAATCGTACCAACGTCTTTCCAATAACCATTGAATTCATAAGCATAAACACTTTCGCCTGATTCTAGATACGTTGGAATGACATTTTTACCGAAGTCTGACATATCGATATCACTCTTTTCAGCAGCAACCAACATATTGCGCAGACGAGCCCAGTCAAAGATGTAAATCCCCATTGAAGCCTTAGTTGATTTTGGTTCAGCTGGTTTTTCTTCAAATTCGACAATCCGATTATTGGCATCTGTATTCATGATTCCAAAACGGCTTGCTTCCTTCAAAGGTACATCTAGGACTGCAACAGTCAAGCTTGCGTTATTATCCTTGTGTGCTTGAAGCATGTCATCGTAATCCATCTTGTAGATGTGGTCCCCAGATAGAATCAAGACATATTCCGGATTGATGCTATCGATATAGTCGATGTTTTGGAGAATGGCATGACTAGTTCCTTCGAACCACCGATTTCCTTCACTAGCTGAATAAGGTTGGAGAATAGACACACCCGTATTGATTCCATCCAAGCCCCAGCTGGAACCATTCCCAATATGGCTGTTAAGGGCAAGTGGTTGATACTGTGTAATCACACCAACATTGTGAATTCCTGAGTTGGCACAGTTTGAGAGAGCAAAATCGATAATCCGATAGCGCCCACCAAATTGAACCGCAGGTTTCGCGATGTTTTTGGTTAATTTTCCAAGACGTGTTCCTTGCCCTCCGGCAAGAATTAAAGCGAGCATTTCATTCTTCATTGACTACTTCCTCTTTTTAAAGCTTGGACTCCCTTAGAGTCAACCGATCATCATTTTTTATCTGATGTTTTAGATTTCGTTTTGCGAACCTTCCGTTTCACCTTCCAAATGCTAGCCCCTAAAGCCGGCAAAGTAAAGGTCAAGGTTTGTTCATAATCCTTCCACAGTCCATCTTGAGACTGGACTGTCGGATTGTGCTCTTTCCAGACACCTCCCCATTCTTCTAATTCTGTATTCCAAATTTCTTCATAGACCGCTGATATAGGCACACCAATCGTAAAGTCCTTGCGTTCTACTGGTGCCATATTAAAGACGCACACCAAAAGATCACCCTTACGATTTTTCCGGATCATAGACAAGACGCTCTGATCCCGGTTATCTGCATCAATAATCTCTAAGCCATCAAAGCTATCATCAATCTCCCACAATTCCTTGTGTTCTTTGTAGAAATGATTGAGCTGAGAAGTGAAACGACGCATCTTAGCATTCATTTCATCCTCTAGATTGCCCCATTCCAATTGCTCTTCTGACTTCCATTCCAAAAATTGACCAAATTCTGAACCCATAAAGAGTAATTTCTTACCTGGATGGCAAATCTGATAGGTCAAGAGGTTACGGAGTCCAGCAAATTGATTGTAACGATCTCCCCACATCTTATGCATCAAACTCTTCTTACCATGCACCACTTCATCATGTGAAAATGGTAGTAAGAAGTTTTCAGAAAATGCATACATGAAACTAAAGGTTACCAGGTTAAAGTCAAATTTCCGGTAGATGGGATCTTCTTCGTAGAATCGAAGGATATCATTCATCCACCCCATATTCCATTTATAGTCAAAGCCAAGTCCACCTTCTTCTTCAGGACCCGTGATCTTTTGACCAGCAGAACTTTCTTCTGCAATCATCATGACATCTGGGTGTTCGTTCTTGATAATCGCATTCAACCGTCTAAGGAAATGAACGCCTTCGTAGTTGAGGTTTCCACCATCAATATTTGGTGTCCATGGACCGCTATCGTAGTCAAGATAGAGCATATTGCTCACAGCATCGACCCGAATCCCATCTAAATGATAGGTATCAATCCAAAACTTCAAACTAGAAATCAAGAATGACTGGACTTGATTCTTCCCTAAATCGAAGTTCAAGGCTCCCCATCCGTAGTTATGAGCACGATGTTCATCCTGGTATTCAAAGGTTGGTGTTCCATCATAATAAGCCAAGGCATCATCATTGATAATGAAATGTCCTGGTACCCAATCCACGATCACTCCGATATTGTTGAGGTGGCATTCTTCCACGAAGTCTTGAAACTCTTCTGGGCTACCATAAGTCTGCTCGAGTGCAAAATATCCCATGAGCTGATAGCCCCAACTCAAGCCCAATGGATGGGCCATCACTGGCATAAATTCCACGTGGGTGTAGTTCATCTCCACCAAATATGGAATCAATTCTTCTTTTAGTTGTTTGAAGGTATAGGAACTGTGATCCTCATTACGTTTCCACGATCCTGCGTGAACCTCATAAATATTAACAGGTCGTTCCTTAAAACCAAGTTTTTTGCGGCGTGCTCTCCAGAGACCATCTTTCCAGTTTTTCTCTGGAATGGTCTTAATAATAGATCCTGTATTGGGTCTCTTTTCCATCCATAATGCTAGAGGATCGATTTTTTGCACCTGATGACCATTTTGTCGAGTCACCAAATACTTGTATATATCTCCCTCTTTTGCATCGGAACAGAAGACTTCCCAGACGCCTCCTTCATTACGAACCATTGGAATTTTACGAGCTTCCCAATCAGTGAAATCACCAATCAGATCCACCGCCTGAGCATTGGGAGCCCAAACACGGAAGGTAAAGCCTTCTTGTTCTCCCCTTGTTTCCTTGTGAGCTCCTAAGTACTCTTGAAGATGGAAATTATCCCCTCTTCCAAATGTCCATAAGTCTGTGCTTCTATCCATATACTCACCTCTTTGCTTTTTGAAAGCGTTTTCTATTTGGTATTATTCTACTATAAAATCACTTAATTTTCAAGTTGATTCCTGTAAAATCATGTAAAATTATCAGGAAAAGTTTTTCCATTTTCTTTCCCGAACCTTTTCGATCCTTCCTTGGTCATCCTCCTTATCTTACTTACGATTATACTATATATACGAGGAAAATCAAACAAAAACCGAACATTTAAATCACTATTTTTATTACTAACTAGTTTATTACGAATAAAATGAACATTTTTATGAACAATGTAAAAAAAGACTAAGACAGATTTGTCTTAGTCTTGTTGAATTCTTAGTCTACGTTCACGTATTCTTTTGAAAGTTCAAGAACTTCTTCCATTGTTGAACATTCAGTCAGAGCACGGTTAGCGTATTCTTGCATTTTAGCTGTGTCGAGTTTCTTCATCAAGCTACGTGTACGAAGGACAGATGTAGCTGACATAGAGAACTCATCCAAGCCCATTCCGACAAGAAGTGGAACAGCAGTTTGGTCACCGGCCATTTCACCACACATACCAGCCCATTTGCCTTCAGCGTGAGCCGCCTTGATCACGTTGTTGATCAAACGAAGGATAGATGGGTTATATGGTTGGTAAAGGTATGAAACTTGTTCGTTCATACGGTCAGCAGCCATTGTGTATTGGATCAAGTCGTTTGTACCAATTGAGAAGAAATCAACTTCCTTAGCAAATTGGTCCGCAAGCATCGCAGCAGCTGGGATTTCAATCATGATCCCTACTTGGATATCATCTGCCACAGCAACACCTTCAGCAAGCAATTTCGCTTTTTCTTCTTCAAGAATACCTTTAGCTGTACGGAACTCAGTCAACAAAGCAACCATTGGGAACATGATCCGCAATTTACCGTGGACAGATGCCCGAAGCAAGGCACGCAATTGTGTACGGAACATTTGATTACCAGTTTCAGAGATAGAAATACGCAAAGCACGGTAACCCAAGAATGGGTTCATTTCTTTAGGAAGATCGAAGTAAGGAAGTTCTTTATCCCCACCAATATCCATTGTACGAACGACAACAGGTTTACCGTTCATACCTTCAAGAACAGCTTTGTAGGCTTCGTATTGGTCATCTTCTGTTGGGAAGTCTTGAGAATCCATGTACAAGAATTCTGTACGATAGAGACCAACTGCCTCTGCACCATTATCGTTTACACCTTCAACGTCTTTAGGGGTACCGATGTTGGCAGCCAACTCGAAGTGTTTTCCATCAGCAGTCACTGTTTGAGCATCTTTAAGGAGAGCCCATTCAGCTTTTTGTTTGGCATAAGCTTCACCAGCTGCTTTGAAGGCTGCGATTTGTTCTTCAGTAGGGTTGATCACCACTTCACCAGTGATCCCTGAAACAGCCAAAACATCACCATCTTTGACAAGTTCTGTAATGTTATTTGTACCCAAAACAGCTGCGATTTCAAGTGTACGCGCCATGATAGCTGAGTGACTGGTACGTCCACCGATGTTAGTAACAAAGGCTTTTACGTACTTTTTGTTCAACTGAGCTGTATCAGATGGTGTCAAGTCATGCGCTACCACGATTGCTTCTTCATTGATAGAAGCAGGGTTTGGCAATTTCTTACCAAGCAAGTTGGCAAGGACACGTTTGGTAACGTCGCGAATGTCTGCTGCACGTTCTTGCATGTAAGGATTGTCTTCCATTCCTTCAAAGATTGCAATGAACATGTCAGTGACTTCTTTCAAGCCAGCCTCTGCATTGATTTTTTTCGTACGAATCGTTTCTTTGATCTGACCAATCATTTCAGGGTCAGCGAGAACCATCATATGCGCATCAAAAACTTGCGCTGCTTCTTCACCAAGGCTTGCTACTGCATTCTCCCGAATAAGAGAAAGCTCGTTTTGTGAAGCTTCAAGAGC
The DNA here is from genome assembly GCF_037890265.1 of Streptococcus sp. HCA-5024. NCBI lineage: Bacteria > Bacillati > Bacillota > Bacilli > Lactobacillales > Streptococcaceae > Streptococcus > Streptococcus sp. HCA-5024. Next base: position 206,771 of record NZ_JBBKBR010000002.1, on the reverse strand, counting down.
TGCATCCAAACGAGCTTCTTCTGCACTTGTATCTTCGACTGAAACAGTCTCAAATGATAAGTCTGGTTGAATGAGCAAATATGCCTTAGCAACGGCAACACCGTCAGATGCTGCAATTCCTTTTAGCATTTTTGTCATATTTTTAAGCCAATCCTTCTTTAGTCATTGTTTCTGAAATAGCTGCGATTGCATCATCAGCGTCAGCACCTTCAGCAGAAATTACAACGTCAGCACCTTGACCAACACCAAGGCTCATAACACCCATGATTGATTTCAAGTTAACTGATTTACCTTTGTATTCAAGAGTGATGTCTGATGCAAATTTGCTAGCAGTTTGAACCAACAAAGTTGCTGGACGTGCGTGGATACCTGTTTCTGCCACGATGTGGAAATCTTTAGAAGCCATAATTGGACTCTCCTTTTAAAAAATAGTTTTTGAGTTACCTTTTGATAACCCTTACAATTTGGTATTATATCATCTTTTGAAATTTTTTTCAAGATTTTTATCACTGACTTACAGAAAAAGACTGCGAAAAATCCCAATTTAGATACATTCTAAGAAGTACCTGAAGAATGGAGAACAAATCTTTTCAATTTTCTACTATATTATAAGTAACATTTTCCTCCGCTTTCAAATAAAAAGAAGCAAGTGTACCACAGGATATTGATTCACAAAAAAATTATAACTAATTAAAGATGCTTTAAAGCCTATTCCTATCCCATTTCTTGGAATTTCTCAATTTCCGTTCACCACAATATATTGTGTTTTAAAAACCCCATTTCATATCTTTGCACAATATTTAGTTTTATTTTGTTGACAAGTTGCTGGATTTTGTTTATACTGTTTACAGATTTATATTTCGATAGGAGAACGAAAAAGAAATGGTAACCATTTATTCAAAAAATAATTGTGTTCAATGCAAAATGACCAAGCGATTCCTCGATAGCAATCATGTGGAATACCGCGAAATTAACTTAGATGAACAGCCAGAATTTGTAGAGCATGTTAAGAACCTTGGCTTCAATGCTGCTCCAGTTATTCAAACACCGGATGAAGTATTTTCTGGTTTTCAACCAGCTAAGTTGAAGAAACTTTCTTAATAAACACAGTATTTTGCTTAAATAGGGTCTAGCGTTAGCAACCTAACACTAGACTTTTTACTTGGAAAGAGAGGACTTCTCCTCTTCATTTTTTTGAACTAGAAAAGGATTATTATGGGATTAAAATCTCTTGAAGATGTGACGTATTTTCGTCTTAACAATGAAATCAACCGTCCAGTAAACGGCCAAATCATGCTTCATAAAGATAAAGAAGCTTTGGATGCGTTCTTTAAAGAAAATGTTGTACCAAATACTAAAACCTTTGACTCGATTACAGACAAGATTCAGTACCTTCTCGAGCACAATTACATTGAGAGAGCTTTTATCGAGAAATACCGTCCTGAATTTTTAGAGGAATTGGCCCAATTTATCAAAGATCAAAACTTCCAATTCAAGTCCTTCATGGCGGCCTACAAATTCTATAACCAATACGCTTTGAAAACAAATGATGGAGAATACTATCTTGAAAGCATGGAAGACCGTGTCTTTTTCAATGCTCTCTATTTTGCTGATGGAAATGAAGCTATCGCGCGAGACATCGCAAACGAAATTATCCACCAACGCTACCAACCAGCTACTCCTTCTTTCTTAAACGCTGGACGTGCCCGCCGTGGGGAATTGGTATCATGTTTCTTGATCCAAGTAACCGATGATATGAATGCGATCGGACGTTCCATCAACTCTGCCCTTCAACTGTCTCGTATCGGTGGTGGGGTTGGGATTTCTCTCAGCAACCTTCGTGAAGCTGGAGCACCAATCAAAGGGTATGAAGGAGCCGCTTCTGGAGTGGTTCCAGTTATGAAACTCTTCGAAGATAGCTTCTCTTACTCTAACCAATTGGGACAACGCCAAGGGGCTGGGGTGGTTTACCTCAACGTCTTCCACCCAGACATCATCGCCTTCCTTTCAACTAAGAAAGAAAATGCTGATGAAAAAGTTCGGGTGAAGACTCTCTCACTTGGGGTCGTCGTGCCAGACAAGTTCTACGAGTTGGCGCGTAAGAATGAAGAAATGTACCTCTTCAGCCCATACTCTGTGGAACGTGAATACGGAGTACCATTTAACTACATCGACATCACTGAAAAATACGATGAGTTGGTTGCTAATCCAAATATCCGCAAGACTAAAATTAAGGCACGTGATTTGGAAACTGAAATTTCTAAATTGCAACAAGAATCTGGCTATCCATATGTAGTCAACATTGATACTGCTAACCGGGCAAACCCTGTTGATGGAAAAATCATCATGAGTAACTTGTGTTCAGAGATCCTTCAAGTTCAAGAACCAAGCTTGATCAACGATGCCCAAGAATTTGTTCAAATGGGAACAGACGTCTCCTGTAACCTTGGTTCAACCAACGTAGTTAACATGATGACTTCACCTGATTTTGGTCGTTCGATTCGTGCCATGGTTCGTGCTTTGACCTTCGTTACAGATAGCTCTCATATCGTAGCCGTTCCAACTATTGACCACGGAAATAAACTGGCGCATACCTTTGGTCTTGGAGCCATGGGACTTCATAGCTACCTTGCCCAACAATTGATCGAATACGGATCACCGGAGTCTATTGAGTTTACGAGCATCTACTTCATGCTCATGAACTACTGGACTCTCGTAGAATCAAACAACATTGCGCGCGAACGTGGTGTTACCTTCCACAACTTCGAAAAATCTGATTATGCCAATGGTACTTACTTTGATAAGTACACGACTGGAGAATTTGTACCAAAATCTGATCGCGTCAAAGAACTCTTTAAAGATATCTTTATCCCAAGTGCTGAGGATTGGGCAGAACTGCGTGCTAAAGTTCAAGCAGATGGTCTTTACCACCAAAACCGCCTAGCTGTCGCACCAAATGGATCTATCAGCTACATCAATGACGTATCTGCTTCTATCCACCCAATTACACAACGGATTGAAGAACGCCAAGAGAAGAAAATCGGTAAGATCTACTACCCTGCAGCAGGATTGTCAACGGAAACGATTCCTTACTACACTTCTGCCTACGACATGGATATGCGAAAAGTCATCGATGTCTATGCTGCTGCAACTGAGCATGTAGACCAAGGTCTTTCACTGACTCTCTTTATGCGCAGCGATATTCCAAAGGGTCTTTACGAATGGAAAACTGAAAACAAACAAACCACTCGTGACTTGTCTATCCTTCGGAACTACGCCTTTAACAAGGGTATCAAGTCTATCTACTACGTCCGTACCTTTACAGATGATGGTGGAGAAGTTGGCGCCAACCAATGTGAAAGCTGTGTCATCTAATCCGCTATCCTAGATAGCTATCAAAAGTCGGTTCGCCGACTTTTTGTGCGGTATTCTATCAATTTATGGTAGAATAGTAACGATTGAATGAATAGAAAAAGAAAGTGATGCAAATGGAAACATACTACAAAGCCATTAACTGGAATGCGATCGAAGATGTCATCGATAAATCGACCTGGGAAAAACTGACAGAGCAATTCTGGTTGGATACACGTATCCCTTTGTCAAACGACTTGGATGACTGGAGAAAGTTATCTAATAAAGAAAAAGACCTAGTTGGTAAAGTCTTTGGGGGATTAACTCTTCTAGATACCATGCAATCTGAAACAGGTGTTCAAGCCCTTCGTGCGGATATTCGTACTCCCCATGAAGAAGCTGTCTTTAACAACATCCAATTTATGGAATCTGTCCATGCTAAGTCATACTCTTCTATCTTTTCTACTTTGAATACCAAGTCAGAAATCGAAGAGATTTTCGAATGGACCAACACCAATCCTTTCCTTCAAAGGAAGGCAGAAATCATCAACGAAATCTATCTCAATGGGACTCCCCTTGAAAAGAAAGTCGCCAGCGTTTTCCTTGAGACCTTCCTCTTCTACTCTGGTTTCTTCACACCTCTCTACTATCTTGGAAACAACAAATTGGCCAACGTAGCTGAGATCATCAAGTTGATCATTCGGGACGAATCAGTTCACGGAACCTATATCGGCTACAAGTTCCAACTTGGATTTAACGAATTACCAGAAGAAGAACAAGAAAAACTCAAAGAATGGATGTATGACCTGCTCTATACCCTCTATGAAAATGAAGAAGGCTATACAGAGAGCCTCTATGACGGTGTGGGCTGGACAGAGGAAGTCAAGACCTTCCTTCGCTACAATGCTAATAAAGCCCTCATGAACTTGGGACAAGATCCACTCTTCCCAGACTCAGCGGATGACGTCAACCCAATCGTTATGAACGGAATCTCAACCGGTACATCTAACCACGACTTCTTCTCTCAAGTCGGAAATGGTTACCTTCTCGGTGAAGTAGAAGCCATGCAGGATGACGATTACAATTACGGACTATAAGAAGAAAAACCTTTCCGTTTGGAAAGGTTTTTAAATGTAGACAACCTATTGTTTTACATAAAACAGATAGATGATTTTCAAAAAATGACTTTTATTTTTTAAAGATTAAAAACTTTCCGCCGTGAGAAAAGTGTCTGAGACATAGTAGTCTCAGACACTCGGAATTCTTGAGACCTTAGTCTCAAGAATTAGTCATGGAACTTCGTAGAAGTTCGCTGACGTCCGTACTCACCTAAGGAAAGTTTTTCAGAAGACTTTATCTTCAATCTGAAACCTTTCCAGACGGAAAGGTTTTTTTGTTGCAATCTTTTTCTAATTGGATCTGCTTCTTTTTTGAAAAAAGAGGTTGAACAAACATCCAACCTCTTCGATAATTACAATTTACCTGCTACAGCATCCAACAATTCTTGGATCTTGGCTTGGTTGCTTCCTCCTGCCATGGCCATGTCTGGTTTACCACCACCACGTCCATCGACGATTGGAGCCAATTCTTTGATCACATTACCTGCATGCACATCTTTTGTCTTGCTGGCTACAAGGACATTGACCTTGTCACCGATGGCTGCGACAAGAACAAGCACATCAGAGTAATCTTTTTGTTTCCAGTTATCCGCAAAGGTACGAAGGGCACCTGCATCTGATACAGAAACTTGGCTGGCAATGTAACGGTGTCCGTTTGCTTCTTGAACATTCTTGAAGACATCACCTGCTGCCGCTGCTGCTGCTTTTTCCTTCAATTCTGCATTTTCTTTTTGCAATTGACGGAGTTGTTCTTGAAGACCTTCCACCTTGTGAGGGACTTCTTTGAGTTGAGGAGCTTTCAAAGTTGCTGCGACTGCTTTCAGAGCATCTTCTTGTTCACGATAAGCTTCAAAGGCTTCCTTACCAGTCACTGCCAAGATACGACGAGTTCCTGATCCGATCCCTTCTTCTTTGACAATCTTGAAGAGACCAATTTCAGAAGTGTTACCTACGTGAGTACCACCACAGAGCTCAACAGAGTAATCACCAATAGTGACAACACGGACTTCCTTACCGTATTTCTCACCAAAGAGGGCCATGGCTCCCATTTCTTTAGCAGTATCGATATCTGTTTCAATTGTTTCGACTGCGATCGCTTCCCAAATCTTTTCATTGACTTGTTGTTCAATAGCTCGCAATTCTTCAGGAGTTACGGCTTGGAAGTGGGTAAAGTCAAAGCGAAGGAATTCTACTTCGTTGAGAGATCCTGCTTGGGTTGCATGGTTACCAAGGATATTGTGAAGAGCCGCATGGAGCAAGTGAGTCGCAGTGTGGTTCTTCATGACACGATGACGACGATTGGTATCGATCGCCAAGGTGTATTCTTGGTTCAAGGCAAGAGGAGCAAGAACTTCAACAGTATGAAGTGGTTGTCCATTTGGTGCTTTTTGAACATCTGTCACTGTCGCTACGACGTTTCCTGCAGCATCCAAGATTTGACCATGGTCCGCAACTTGTCCACCCATTTCAGCATAGAATGGAGTTTCTGCAAAGATCAGTGATGCAGTCCCTTCAGATACAGCTTCTACTTCTGCATTGTCCGCTACAATAGCCACCAACTTAGAAGGCAATTGGCTAGCATTGTAGTTGAAGCTACTTTCAACTGTAATGTTTTGAAGGGTTTCATTTTGCATCCCCATGGATCCGCCTTTAACAGCTGATGCACGCGCACGTTCTTGTTGTTCCTTCATGGCTGCTTCAAAACCTTCACGGTCGACTGTCATACCTGCTTCTTCTGCGATTTCTTCTGTCAATTCCACTGGGAATCCGTATGTATCATAGAGTTTGAAGACATCTTGACCAGCAATCACTGTTTGACCTTTGGCTTTCAAGTCTTCAACGATGGTTTGGGCAAAGTGTTGACCAGAGTTCAAGGTACGAGCAAATGATTCTTCTTCACTCTTGATAATTTTTTCGATAAAGTCTTGTTTTTCAAGTACTTCTGGGTAGTAGCTTTCCATGATCTTCCCAACGGTTGGAACCAATTTATACAAGAAGGTTCCTTCAATCCCCAATTTTTGACCATGCATGGAAGCACGACGGAGGAGACGACGAAGAACGTAACCGCGTCCTTCATTACCTGGAAGAGCCCCATCTCCAATCGCAAATGAAAGCGAACGGATGTGGTCAGCAATCACCTTGAAGCTCATATTATCGCCATCTGGATCATAGGTTTTACCAGACATCTTTTCCACTTCACGGATGATCGGCATGAAGAGGTCTGTTTCAAAGTTAGTCTTCGCCCCTTGGATAACGGCTACCAAACGTTCCAAACCTGCGCCCGTATCAATGTTCTTGTGTGGTAATTCCTTGTATTCGCTACGAGGAACTGCTGGGTCAGCGTTAAATTGTGACAAGACAATGTTCCAGATTTCGATGTAACGGTCGTTTTCGATATCTTCCGCAAGCAGACGAAGACCGATGTTTTCAGGGTCAAAGGCTTCTCCACGGTCAAAGAAGATTTCTGTATCTGGTCCAGAAGGTCCCGCACCGATCTCCCAGAAATTGTCTTCGATTGGGATCAAGTGACTTGGATCTACACCAACAGCGATCCAACGGTTGTATGAATCCTTGTCGTCAGGGTAATAGGTCATGTAAAGTTTGTCTTTAGGGAAATCAAACCATTCCGGACTTGTCAAAAGCTCATAAGCCCACGTAATGGCTTCATCACGGAAGTAATCTCCAATAGAGAAGTTCCCCAACATTTCAAACATGGTATGGTGACGGGCAGTCTTCCCTACGTTTTCGATATCGTTGGTACGGATGGCTTTTTGAGCATTGGTAATCCGTGGATTTTCAGGTTTGATGGTTCCGTCGAAGTATTTCTTAAGAGTGGCAACCCCTGAGTTAATCCACAAAAGCGTTGGGTCGTTTACTGGAACCAAGCTAACAGATGGTTCTACAGAGTGACCTTTGCTTGCCCAGAAATCAAGCCACATTTGACGGACTTGTGCACTAGATAATTGTTTCATATTTTTCTCCTAATTTTTTTAAGCTTAATTTGCGCCAGCTTCTAACATTTCGACATAATCGATGGCGACACAAAGTGAGATGACTAAATCAGCGTATTCATCCTCATAGACCGATACTTGGTAGGTAGAGGTTAGATGAAAGAGTTCCTTGCTAATCTCAGCGACGATTTGATCCCGATCATCGAATAATTTGAATTCTAGGTCCCAGATATTTCCTTGTACCCGAAGTCCCAAATCTTCGATATCGTATTTATCCCTGAAGAGCGTCAGTTTTTTATGGATAAAAAAGCGGTCCCCATCCTTCAACTCAACCACAAACTTAGGAAGAAGGCTGATTGTTTTTTTAACGATGTGGCTCACTTCTTGTCCATTCTTATCGTAGATGGTAAAAGTCTTGGGAATCTTAAGAAAAGATCCCTCAACCTGGTACTCAACATTTCCCAACTCATCTTTGATATCGAACCGCTCGCCACCCAATCGAAATTTTTGTTTCACTTGATAGGTTCGCATCTTTTGATCTCCTTTAAAAAGCTCCAGACAACTGCCCATAAACAAAAAACAAGCCACTAAACGAAGGGCGAAAAACCGCGGTACCACCTTCATTCAATGAACTTGTCATTCTTCATTTTATATGCAATTGTCTCAGCCGAGTAGCAAAATCATTTCTCTTCCATGGCTCGCACCCCCGCCACTTCTCTGATTCCGAGTAACAATGATTTATTCTCAACTATTTCATTATACAAGTTCCAAAAGGAACCGTCAACTATTTTTTAGATGATGAGCTGCTATCGCTCGTTTGAACACCGATATTTTGCAAATATTGGTTAAATGTTGATTTGAAAGCATCATCTTTGACCTTGATATTGGCATTGGTCATCGCTTTTGCAATAACGCTACGGATGAAATTGGTATCTTGCTTACGACCGTCAACAATGATCTCTTTCAAACGTTTTTCGTATTTCTTCCAGTCAGAGCCTTTTTCTGTCTTCTTATTCAATTTGACAATATAGTAGCTAGCAGAATAGTTTTGACCTGCTGAAACTGTGATCACATCTGAAATGCCGTTTTCATCCAATTTAAAGGCAGCTTCTTTGACTTGAGATGGGATACCTGCTGTTCCTGAATCGAACTTGACTTCGCCACCTTTGTCTTTTGTAGCAGTATCTGTTGAATTGTCTTTGGCGATTTGGGCAAAGTCTGCACCTTCCGCTTTAGCAGCTTCCAACACTTCTTTTGCTTTATCTTCTGAATCTAACTTGATAATTTGTGCTGTTACTTCTGGTGTGTAAGATTCAAAAGCTGCCTTGTAGTCAGACTCTTTGATATCTTTCTTAGCCGCTTGGTTGACTGCATATTCCAACAACATATTGCTACGGATTTGTTTCTTCGCTGTTTCTTCCGTCAAGCCTTGTTGCGCCAAGTATGCATCGAATTGGTTGCCTAATTGTTTCTTTTGTTTAGCCAATTCTTTATCGACTTCTTTATCAGAAACTTTTGATCCATATTCTTTTTCAAAGACTTTATTGATGGTCATTTGGAAAAGAACTTGTTGAGCACCTTGGTTGGTTTTGATTTCATTATAGAAATCAGAAACTGTGATCGTGTCCCCTTTCATGGTCACGATATCTTTGTTTGTGCCATTGGCACACGCTGCTAGTGTTACGACTGATAGCAAGGTCACAGCACCCGCTACAAGTTTTTTCTTCATGAAAATTATTCTCCGTTCCTTTTTAAACTTCTTCTATTTTACCACAAATTAGAGAGAATACCTTAAATTTACCTAAAAAGAGCTAGGATCTGGCAAGGTTACCGTCTCTGCATTTTTCCGAATCATCAAAATACCATCTCCAAGTGGCACCAAACTAGCGGTCAAATCTGGATGATTGAGAGTCGCATGAAAGAGATTCTGAAGCCCCCGGTAAATGGTTCGTTGCCCACGACGCACTTCCATGATGTCCTTGGCAACATCTCCTCCTTGGAAAATATCATCCAGTACCACGATTCCCCCAACCTCTAAGAGTTCGAGAATTCGTGGCAAAAAGACGATGTATTTAGACTTAGCAGAGTCCATAAAGACAAAGTCATAAGTCTCTGTTAAATCCTGCAAGACATCTACTGCATCTCCTTCAAGCAAGGTGATTTGTTTTCTTTGATCGTATTTAGCCAGATTTTCCTTGGCAAAGCCAATCATTTCTTCATTCCGATCAATAGTGGTAATTTGTGCATGGGGAGCATATTCAGCCATTAAGAGAGCTGAAAATCCAATTGCTGTCCCAATTTCAAGGATTTTCTTTGGTTGTAAAGCTTGCAAGAGTAGTCTAAAGTATGCTACCGTTTCATGCGGGATGATCGGAATATTTTCCTTGCGGGCGAATGCTTCTAATTCCTTCAGGGCACCAGCTACCGGCCTTTGACGGGTCCGCATAAAGTCAACGATCTCGTCTTTAACGACTGGCCGACGCATATTGTGGTTGGCGTTTTTACTATAAGACTCTACCATTTTATGCGAGTCCTAATTTTTCTACTAGGGCTTCAAATTCATTCAAACGACGTTCAAAGACCGCAAAGGCTGCGTCCAAGTAGTCTTCTTTTTCCATATCCACACCTGCTTTACGGATGACATTGAGTGGATAGTCAGAATTTCCAGCCTTCAAGTAGTCGATATATTTATCACGATCTTCTTGTGTTCCATGAACAATCTTTTCAGCTAAGGCCGAAGCTGCTGCAAAACCAGTTGAATATTGGAAAACGTAGTAGTTATAGTAGAAGTGAGGAATTCGAGCCCATTCATATTGGATCTCAGGGTTGTCTTCTTTTGAAAGACCATAGTATTTTTCATTGAGCTCTGCATAGAGGTTGTTTAAGAACTCACTAGTCAAAACAGTACCTTCTTGGTCTGCTTTATGGATAGCATGCTCAAATTCAGCAAACTGCGTTTGACGGAAGACAGTTCCACGGAAGCCATCCAAGAAGTGATTCAAAATCGCAAAGCGAGTTGCATCGTCTTCTACTTCTTCTAACAGACGTTCGGTCAAGATATTTTCATTGGTTGTAGATGCGATTTCAGCAAGGAAGATGGAATAGTCCCCATAGACATAAGGTTGGGTTTCACGGGTATAACTAGAATGCATACTGTGACCAGTTTCATGCACCAAGGTGAAGAGATTGTCCAATGTATCTTGCCAGTTCAACAACATGAAGGCATTGGTATCATAAGAACCACCTGAATAAGCACCCGAGCGTTTTCCTTGGTTGACATGCACATCAATCCACCGTTCGCTGAAGGCACGTTTCACACGAGAAAGGTAGTCCTCACCCAAAACAGCCAAGACTTCTTCTGCTTTGGCCAATGATTCTTCATAGGTAAACTTGTAGTCTGTATCGGATAATGGCGTATACATATCGTACATCTTCAAGTCTGAGATTCCTAGAATTTTTGAACGCAATTGCACATAGCGTTGCAAGAGTGGCAAATGTTTGTTCACCGCTGCTACCAAGCTATCATAAACACTTTCTGGTACAAAGTTTTCAGAAAGGGCCGCTTCACGGGCAGATGAGAATTTGCGAACTTTGGCATTGAAGTTGTGAACTTTCACATTGGTTTGTAAGGTTTTAGCATAGGTATGTTGGTACTGTTCATAAACCTTGTAGAGGCCTTCGTAAGCTTCTTTACGAACGGCACGATCTTTTGATTCTACCAAAGAAATATAGTTTCCATGGGTTAATTGAACTTCTTCGCCCTTGTCATCATGCACAGTTGGGAAAACAATATCTGCATTGTCCAAAATTTCAAAAGTTTCACCACCAGCCGCAAAGATCTCACCAGCACCTGCAAGTAATTCCTCTTCTTTTTGAGACAAGACATGTTCTTTTTTCTCTAGCAGACGATCAAAATAATGACCATATTGTTCCAAGGCTGGAACTTCACTCACAAAGGCTTTGTATTGCTCATCCGTAATGGCCATGAATTCAGGCTCATAGAAGGCAAAGGTTTCACCTAACAAGCTATAAAGAGACATCCCTTTTGATTGGTACTCTTGGTATTTAGCCACTCGTGTGTCTTGGTCATTTTTCATATGGGCATAGACGTAGACCTTTTCTAAACGACGACTCAATTCCAAATATGCATTGGTTGTATCCAACAGTGTTTGCGCTGAATCCAACAAATGGCCAGCATAGTGGCTTGCTGCTTTAATATCTGTAGCTAAGCTTGCTGCTTCTTCTTCCCAAGCTTGATCTGTCGCAAAAATTGTCGACAAATCCCATTGGTATTTTTCATCAATTTCATTACGTTGTTTTACCATTTCGATTAATCCTCCAATGGTACTATTTTAGCATAAAAATGAACATTTCGGGAGGATTTCTATCTTAGAAAGTTAGCTTTTCTGTTGAGCATAAAAACGTGGGGGATAAAGGATCTGAACGGGTTGGATTCCTTGCGACTGATAATAGGTCATAAATTGCTGGTAGTAACCTTCTACATCCTCTTTAATTTGGAGCAAGTTCTGTGAAAGGATCGGACGACAAAGAGGATAAAAGAAATCTAGCCCCAGTTCCATCAGATGGTGTCCCTGCATATAGAGTTCTTCCTGAAGCTTCAGCCACTTTGGATGACGATAAAAGAGTTGCTGCTGTATATACGTTAAAAATGTACGATCGAGCTCGACTGCCATTTGCTGCATGGGTTGCGAAAGATAAGGGGTCCGTAAGACTTCCAGTAAAGACCTTTGGCCAAAAGGGAAAATTTCTGTTTGATAATGCAATCGCCCTCGTAAATCCTCATGGATGAGGTATTGCAGACGTAGCTCTTTCTTTGTCAGATCCAATTCCCAAAGATGGAACCCGCGATTCTGACTAAAATAAAGAAAGCCAGCCTGCAGCTTTGTTAGTCTTTTCTTGAGCCACAACTTTTTACCAAGTAACCAATAGACCTGGTAACCGTGGGATCGATAATCATCGCTTCTCTCCTTCAAGCGTTCTAAAGATAGAGAGCTGCACTGCACTTCCAAAGCTAAGTTCTTGTCTACTACCAAAAGATCGGCAATTTGTTGAAAGTCTGCTAAATAACTTTCTACCTCTGTTTTAGACTCCTTAGAGGCCCAGTTATAAAGACTGGCTTTCAATTCCAGATGTTCAAAACTCTCAGCTTCGTGATGATAGGGACAATGCTGTAATTCTACATGAGCAAAATGAGCCCGTAGAACCGAGCCATTTTTTAGACGCACTGGACTATGACATGCTAGACAATAGAAGGGCCCTTCTGTCACAGCTGGGATCTCTTCCAAACAGTTCCACCGCTTTTGATTGTTATCCATGGCAATAAACATAGGCCCACCTCCTCATCTATATCATTCGAAAAAAAATAAGAAAAAGGCTGGAAATTCCAACCTTTTCTTCTTTTTATTCTTCAGAATCTGAATCTGAATCATCACTGTCGTCATCTGCAACAGGAGATTTACTCAATTCTTTCTGCATATCTTTCATTTCTTTACGAGTACTTTCCAACTCTTCACGAGCATCTTTCAAGATTTCGATCAAAGCTTCACGGTCTTCTTTAGGAACGACTGTGCTATCTGAACCGATGCTTTCCAAGCCTTCATTAAAGATATCTTTTTGGTTTTCTAAGCCTTGCTTTAAGGTACTAATCATTGCATCGTATTGTTCTTTTGCAGGACCTGTCACAGAAGTACCTGCTTCTTCAGTAAGTGAAACAGATTGATCCATTAATTTTGCAAACAACTTTTTAAAGTCTCCAACTGTTTTAGCCTTGCTGATTTCAGCGTCTGTTAAGAGGCTAGAAGATGAAGTCTCTTCTGAATCTGTTGAAGTATCCTTGCTTTTTAAAGTGTTGGCAGATTTGCTCGTCACTTTAGTAGTTGATTGACTATTTGAAGTTTCCTTCTTTGTGTCTTGTTTGTTTGAACAAGCAGCTAGGGAAACAATCGTCAAAAGAGCAGCTGTCGATAAGATCATTTTTTCATAAAATGGTCTCCTTCATATTAATTTTACCTCATTCTACCACCGAATACTTTGATTGTCAAATTAATCGCTAGTTCTTAATAATAGCAAATAAGTTGGACAAAACACTGTGAAATCAGTGTTTCTGTCCAACTCCTCGATGATTAGTCATACAATTGTAACAATTTCATTAGTCTACTTTGCCACCAAAAAGGCCGTGAGCCTTCCCTTGGGGCATTTTTAAGGCAAAGCTCAGCAAAAAGACGATCCCTACAACCCCTGCTAAAAAGAAACTCATGACTTGGTAACCGCCTCTTTCAATACAGAGGGCTGCGAGGGGTTGTAAAAGAATGGTTCCTAAATAACGAGCTCCTTGGACAATGGCCATGGCAAGAACCAAGTCTTTGCCATTCACCTTTTGGGCAATAAACCGTAAGGAGACCATAATCAAAACCATCCCTGTTGTATGCTTGGCTATAAGAGTCAAAAGCACTTTTAAGAAGACAGGACTTGGAAGAGCGTAGACGGCATATTGAGCGAAAATAATTCCGATTGGAAGAGCAATCAAAACCCGTAAAGGCCAGTGGTCCATGAATCGATCAGAGAAAAAGATCAAGGGAGCTTCCACTACGACGGAGACAGCTACAACCGTAGAGGCAATATGGACTGGTAGACCACTATCCATGAGCAACTCAGGAATATAGGTATGACCAATATTTCCAACCCCTGAAGCCAACCCAATCAACACAATAAAGAAGAGATAAGGTCCATTGTGAAGAAGAGGACGAATAGAGACAGGGTGTTTTTCCTTTTCTACGACTGTCTCTTTTTTCTTCATTCGAACCGCACTTAGGCAGAAGAGACTAAATACAATGGTGATCAAAACCGTATAATAGACTGCTTGGGGGCTAAACTGATGATAGACCCAGCCAGCTATTTGGACACCGACCGAGTAGCCAATGGTTCCCCAAACGCGAATCTTCCCAAAAGCGTATGGACTTTGCGTTGCAAAAACTTCCATCATGGGAGCTGTCCCATTCAAACAGACTAGAACAATTCCGTAAAAAACAGTCAGCCAAAAGAGATTGGGGGCCCAAAGAAAACCGAAGACACCACCAATGATCACACTCAGACTGAGGGTCGTCATTTTTACGATTCCAAATCGCTCATTGATATACCCAAAGAAGGGTTGGGCTACCATGGATAAGAAAAAGGCAACCGATACCAAAGTCGACACTTGAGTTGCACTATAGTGCTTTCCCATCAAATAGACGGAAATGAGGGTCGTAAAGAGAGATGTGGACATAAAATAAAAACTATAGAGTAGCATATAAGCCACATAAGAATTTCGGAATTTTTTCATATAAATCCTTTCTAAAAATATCGGAATGGGACAATGACAAAACCCAACTGACAATCAGTTAGGTTTTATTTTATTCTTTATTATAGCGCTTTTGAGCCTCTTTTTTGCGTCTCTCACGACTTTGTTTTTCAATCGAGAGAATGATGACAAGAATGAGAATCGGAATCAAAATCAGGAAGTGATCCAGCGAAAGCCATTTACTGTGCTTAGCCGTTGTCTTTTTCCCACTTGCTGTTTCTTTGACAAGCTCTGGCTTGGCTCCTTCTTCCACCTTCATATCATCTCGGATACCTTCAGACAAGGTGTAGAGATCATTATCTACTGTCAGATAGCCATCTTTTACCGCAAGGGTCGGTTCTTTAGCACCTTTTTTGACCGTTGCATAGAAGGGTTTTTCGAGTGTATAGGTCTTGCCATCAATCTTCTGGACACCTGCATCTAACAATTTTTTATAGCCAAAATCTTTATAAGCTTTTTCGATCAAGGCATTGCCAAACGGGTGACGGTAATATTCCCCATCTTGGTCTGCCCAATCTCCTACGCCCATAATGACAGCAATTAAGCGCTGATTGCCCCGTTTGATGGTCGCGATATAGTTGAAAGCTCCACGAGGACTTGATCCAGTTTTTAAACCATCCACACCTTTCAAAGCATACTTAGCTCCTGGCAATGAATAATTGTAGGTATCAAAGGTTTCCTCATACGGAGTTCCTTTTTTGACCGTGACTTGTGCTTGATTGGTATAGTTTAAAATATCCGGGTATTGATTGATAAAATGATAGACCAAAATTCCCAAATCACGCGCAGTTGTCTGGTTAGCCGCATCATTTGGATAATTGTTTACCTGATAGTAACCTTGCAAGGTTGAGATGGCCGCTCCACTCGGGTTATTCCAGACCGTATTGGTCATCCCTAATTCCTTAGCCTTGGCATTCATGCGCTCGATAAAGGCATCTGGATCATTGTTGGACATGAGATTGGCCAACATAAGGGTTGATACATTTGAGGATGGAACCACTGTCATGGTAATCAACTCAGGAATGGTGTAGTCTACTCCAGCAACAATATTATTATTGGAGATCTCATAGATCTTTCCGATCGCTTGGTCTGAAGCGGTCGCCTTGATCACTGTATCCTTACTGATCTTGCCATTTGCCATATCTTCAAACAAGAGATAGAGCGTCATGAGCTTACTCATGCTGGCAGGATCTCTGACTTCATCGATATTGTCTTTCCAAAGAACATTGCCCGTATTTCCGTCAATAATAAGCGAAGAATGTGGACGGTTAATGGCTTGGACATTGTCATTTGGATACATCTTTTGCGCCATATCCACCAATTCATCCGCACTCGCTAGAATTGGCTGGCATAAGAGACTCAGAAGGAGGCAAATATGGATCAAATATTTTTTTATCATAGACTTTTCCTTTATAACAGACTAATCAGCTGGAGGCTAAAATAAGCTTCTAGCCCTCATGCCCTTTCCTCTTGTCTCCCAGTAGATGAAAAGAGCTAATCACAGCAGATAATTACTTGTATTGTACCATATTTTGAAGCAGAAAAAAACCTATCTGGCCCGAATAAATCGGCGATAGGTCCTGTTTTTTATCGACTTAACAAGCTCAAGGCTTCCTTATCCGCAATAATGGTCACATTTGGATGTCCTTGAAGGGCACTAGCTGGCACTTTTTCTGTCCTTTCACCCTCTACTGTACCTTTGATTGCTTGGGCTTTTGATTCCCCATAAGCAAACAAGACAATTGATTTCGCAGCTAAGATATTGGCAATCCCCATAGAAATAGCTTGAGTTGGTACGTCTTCGATCTTATCAAAGAAACGAGAATTGGCCTCAATGGTAGAGTCATCCAACTGAACTAAGTGGGTCTGACTATTAAAGGATGTCCCTGGCTCATTAAAACCGATATGCCCATTGCGTCCGATTCCCAAGATTTGAAGGTCCACTGGATGGTCTTCGAGTATTTTGTTATAACGGATCACTTCTTGATCGGCAGATTCTTCAACACCGGATGGGAGATAGCTTTCTTTGAACGGTTTGGCATCAAAGAGATTTTTCTCCATGAAGTACCGATAAGATTGAGGATCATCTCCCGTCAATCCTACGTATTCATCTAAGTTCACACTGATTAGATTAGACAGATCCAGATCACTTTCACGAATTTGTTTATAAAACTCAAGGGGACTGCTTCCAGTCGCAAGACCTAAGGTTTGAGCACCTTCCTTTAAAGTTTCTTTCAATATATCAAAGGCAACTTTTCCACCCTCAATTTGGTCCTTTACTTCAATAATTTTCATTGGATAGACCTCCTATTTCTCTATGCTTTTATTATATGGTATAGACCAATTTTTGTCAAGTGAAACCGCTATCTTTTTCTGGCATTTTTTTCATTTTCAAGTCGATTCGTGATATAATGAAAGGTATGATTGTATCACTATTATTCATCATTTTTTTGATCGGACTCCTTGTCTTTCTATTATCTTTCTTGATTCATCAAAGAAAGATTCTCAAGGTCCTGATCTTTTTGATGGGAATCAGCCTGATGCTCTTAGCTGTCGGGACTACCATCTATCTACTCACAAATTTATTATAAAAGGAGCGCTAATGAATACCAACGACTTTGACTTTGATTTGCCTGAAGAACTGATTGCTCAAACCCCTCTTGAAAAACGAGATGCCTCTAAACTCTTGATCCTCGATCGAAAAACAGGGCAATTCCAAGACCGTCATTTTGATGCAATTTTGGATGAATTGGAGCCAGGAGATGCTCTTGTCATGAACAATACGCGCGTTCTACCAGCCCGCCTTCATGGAGTCAAACCAGAAACAGGTGGTCACGTCGAATTCCTTCTCCTTAAAAATACGCAAGATGACTGTTGGGAAGTCTTGGCAAAACCTGCAAAACGCTTAAAGGTAGGGGCCACAGTCAGCTTCGGAGATGGTCGGTTGACCGCAACCGTTGAGGAAGAATTAGAGCACGGAGGCCGTATCGTTCGCTTCCACTACCAAGGGATCTTTTTAGAAGTTTTGGAAAGCCTTGGTGAAATGCCACTTCCTCCCTATATCCATGAAAAACTGGCTGACCGCGAGCGTTACCAAACCGTTTACGCCAAAGAAAATGGTTCTGCTGCAGCTCCGACGGCAGGTCTTCATTTCACCCAAGAATTGCTCCAAAAAATTGAAGCAAAAGGGGTTCACCTGGTCTATTTGACCCTTCATGTGGGCCTAGGAACCTTCCGTCCAGTATCCGTGGACAATCTTGAAGACCATGAGATGCACTCTGAATTTTACCAACTTTCTGAAGAAGCTGCTGCTACCCTTCGTCAGGTAAAAGCTGCAGGGAAACGTATCGTAGCCGTCGGAACGACTTCTATTCGGACCCTTGAAACGATTGGTAACAAATTTGATGGAGACATCCAGGCCGATTCAGGTTGGACCAATATTTTTATCAAACCAGGTTATGAATGGAAAGTCGTCGATGCCTTTTCAACCAACTTCCACCTTCCAAAATCAACTTTGGTCATGTTGGTTTCTGCCTTTGCAGGCCGTGAATTAACCCTCGAAGCATACCACCATGCTATTCAAGAACGCTACCGGTTCTTCAGTTTTGGGGATGCTATGTTCATCAAGTAAAGGAGTCTCTCATGAATAAAGTTGAAAGCCGCCACCGCTTGATCCGCTCTATCATTTCTGAGCGTAGGATTCATACCCAACAAGAACTCCAAGAGGCCCTTGAAGCCAATGGCGTTCTCGTTACCCAGTCCACCCTTTCACGGGATGTCAAATCCTTGAATCTAGTAAAAATTAACGAGGGGGATAGTTCCTACTATGCCATGAATACCATCGCTCCTTCCCGTTGGGAGAAGCGCCTGCGTATGTATATGGAAGATGCCTTAGTCATGTTGCGGCCCGTTCAAAACCAGGTCGTTATAAAAACTCTTCCAGGTCTTGCCCAATCCTTTGGAGCGATCTTAGATGCATTGGAACTCCAAGAAATTGTAGCCACCATCTGTGGAGACGATGTCTGTTTGGTTATCTGCGAAGACAATCAAGGAGCTTTGGATTGCTTTGAAAAATTAAAAGAATTCACCCCACCCTTCTTCTTTAGTAAATAAAAAGTTTGGAAACCAAGTTTCCAAACTTTTTAAAATGTAGACAAACTATCTTAAAATAAGGTGAGCGATTCTGCAAAAAAATTAAAATGTGTTCTTATTTTTTGAATGAATGAAAAAAACACTGAAACTTTCCGCCGTGAGAAAAGTGCCTGAAATAAAATTGTTTCAGGCACTCGGAATTATTGAGAGTAAAACAGTTTGGGAAACTGTTTTAGCCTGAGCCCAGAAATTAAAGAGCGAGGGGGCTCAATACAAATTGAACACGGGCTGCGGATTGTGTCAAAAAGATAAGTTCTCCTAGAATCGAAAGATTCCGCGTCAAACTTCCTATTTTGACTTTATCCGCAGACGCCCTTAGTATCTTGATTTAGTCTTGGAACTTCGTAGAAGTTCGCTGACGTCCGTACTCACCTAAGGAAAGTTTTTAGTATAAGTTTGTCTTCAATCTGAAAGTTTGGAAACCAAGTTTCCAAACTTTTTTATATGGTGGCTAAGCGTTGAATGGCTTCTCGATAGATTTCCATCGCAGCGTAGAGATCGTCAATTTTTGCACGTTCATTGGCTTGGTGCTCGGTCTGTTCTGCACCTGGGAAAAGAGCCCCAAAGGCAACACAATTTTCCATGGTCCGCGCAAATGTCGCACCACCAGAAGACATAGCTGGTGTCTTATCACCAGTTTCTTCCTGATAGACGGCCATCAAAGAGCTGACTAAAGGACTATCCAAAGGAACATATAAAGGAGCTAAATAATCAAACTCTTCATATTCCAACTGATAGCTGGCTGCAATTTCTTGCAAACGAGCTACCAAGGCATCCTTGTCTGCTAAGACGGGGATCCGGATATCAATCCCGATTTCCGATTGTTCTTGATCGATCACAAGGGTCGCAAGATTGAAGGAAAGATCCCCACTTGGTTCATCTGAAATAGGGCCAAATAGTGCTTCTCCCGTTGCATCCTCACCAACAGCATCTGCGATAAAGAGCAAAGCTGGATGGGGTTGGATGAGGGATAAACTTTCCGCTAAACCGACAATAGCATTCACTCCTTCAGCTGCATCTTTAGAGTGCTTGGAAACACCCAAAACAGTTACAGAATCTTCTGTTTGGCTATACTGAACCCCACTTTGATCCAAAACAGGAAGCAACTCCTCCAAACGATGACCAGCATAGGTCGCCTTGTCTGGAACAACATTGAGGGCCTGTCCAGCCTGTAAGGGAAGATCATCCCAACCTGGACCATGCAATTTCACTTGTAATAAGCCTTTTTCAGCATAGGTTAATGGGAAAGAGGAATCCGGTGCAAATCCAAGATCTGCTTGTTCTTCGATTTGGTTGTAGCGGTTCATACAGCGCCACAAGGTTTCTTCATCCGTCCCAAAGATAAAGCGGATTCGTTTGGTAAACTGGATGCCATCATCCAGCAAACTCTTAACTGCATAGAGAGCAGCGAGGGACGGCCCCTTATCATCCTGCACACCACGACCTACTAAATAATCACCGACAATGGTCGCTTCAAAAGGTGGCGTTTGCCAATCTTTTAGATCACCGGCTGGAACAACATCCAAGTGACAAAGAACGGCCAGGAGTTCTTCCCCCTGACCGATCTCTGCATATCCATAGTATCCTTCAGGATCTATATATGTTTGAAAACCTAATTCTCGAGCAAGCTCTAAGGTTTTTTCTAGGACATCTTGGATAGCTTGTCCAAACGGTGTTCCATTTTCCCCTTCGTTTAATACTGAGGGGTAAGAAATGATGGTTTGAAGCGAGTTTAAATACTGCTCTTTTACATCGTTCTTTATTCTATTTTTCATGAAACACCTACTTTATTCTATTGCAAGAATGGAACCACAGTTCCTAGTAGAAGAAGGGCAATGGTGATTACAACAATCGCTACGACCAATTTACCCATGAATTTCCACCATGCACTCAAGTCAACACGTCCAAGAGCAAGAGCTCCCATTACGATACCTGAAGTTGGTGCGATCAAGTTCAAGACACCAGATGCAGATTGGTAAGCTGTGACAATCAAGCTACCTGGTACATTGACGAATTTACCAAGAGGTGCCATGATACCCATTGTTGCGCTGGCAAGACCAGATGATGATGGGATCAAGAATGACATTGGCAAGTAGAAAATGTAAGTCAAGACAATGAACAATTGAGATGAAAGACCTTTCAGTCCTTCTTCACCCCAGTGAAGAATTGTCGCAGTGATCATACCGTCGTTCATGATGACTTGGATACCACGTGCTACTGCTACGATAAGAGCAACACTCAAGAGGTCAGCTGCACCATTCATGAAGGATGAAATAATTTTATCTTCTTTCAAGCCATAAATGATACCAACAAGGATTCCCATGAAGGCAAAGAGCATAGCTGTTTGAGGGAAGTACCATGTACCAAGAGCATCTGTGTTACCGATCAATTGACCAAGTACTGGAATTTTATGGAGAGATTCGTTAAAGTTGTTAAAGAATGTAATACCCAAATCTTTGAATGGGATAAATCCAGCAACCATGATAACGAATGTTGAGATGAAGACGACCAAGACACGTTTTTGTTTCTTGTTCATTTGTGAAGGAATTTCTTCGCCACTATCAACATTAAAGTGTTTCAAATCTTCTTCACGAGTTGCATAGGTGAGAGATTTGGTTGGGTCTTTTTGAACCTTATCTGCATAACGGTATACATAGTATGTGCTAAGTCCTGTCAATACGATCCAGAAGATCACACGAAGTAAGAGACCTGAAGCACTTGAGATACCTGCAGTATCAGATGCGATAACTGTCGCAAATGGGTTCAATGTTGACGCCAAACATCCGATTTGTGATCCTAAAAGGATAATAGCTACCCCTGTCAAGCTGTCAAAACCAACGGACATCATAACAGGTACAAGAAGTGGATAGAAGGCCATGGTTTCTTCACCCATACCATAAGTTGTACCACCAAGGGCAAACAATGGCATCAAGATCAAAATCAACATTTTTTCGCGGCCTTTGTATTTACGAACGATAGAAGCAATCCCTACATCAAGGGTACCTGTTTCGTTCACAACTCCAAGGAAACCACCGACCATCAAGATAAAGAAGGCTACGTCAATCGCTGCACTAGTTGGTGCTTTACCAAGCATGGCATTGATTGGGGCCATCAAAACATCCCAAATTCCTTGAGGATGTGCTTTTACAGATTCATAACTACCTGCAATGATAGCACCTGCATCGTCAACCTTGTATTGACCAGCTGGAATAATCCAAGTTAACACTGCCATAATAGCAATGATAATTAACAATACGGAAAAAGATGAAGGCATCTTAAATCCTTTTTTCGTTTTTTCACTCATTTGTCTTCCTCCTAACGCAACAAAGTGTGAGTGATGTTTTACAAGAGCATCTTGTAAAACGCTTACCTATAGATTTATTCTATCACAATAAGCTTTAAAATACTAGTTTTTTCCTAATCTTTCATTAGTCTTTTTGAATAATTGTTCCACTTTCAGACTCAATCAAAGCGCCAAGGTTTTCAAGTGACGTAATAACTGCTTTTCCTTCTGGACGACCATTGACGAAGGCAATGGCAGCTTCTACTTTAGGAAGCATGCTTCCTGGTGCAAATTGGTCTTGCTTGATATATTCTTCCAATTGAGCCACATTAACATGTTCCAATTTTGCTTGGTCTGGTTTGTTGTAGTTCACAAAGACATAATCGACACCAGTCAAGACGATGAAGAGGTCTGCTTCTACTAATTCAGCCAAACGTTGAGAGGCGAAGTCTTTATCGATGACCGCTTCAACACCAGATAAGCTACCATCTGCTTCTTTCACAACTGGGATACCGCCACCACCGGCTGCCACAACGACTTGACCGTCGTTCAACAAAGTACGAATGGTATTGATTTCTTTGATATCCACTGGTTTTGGTGAAGCAACAACTTTACGCCAGCCACGACCAGCATCTTCTTTGAAGGTTGCTCCAGATTTTTCAGCTTCTGCTTTTGCTTCTTCTTCTGAGTAGAAAGGACCGATTGGTTTGCTGAGGTTAACGAAAGCTGGGTCGTTCTTATCAACAACGACTTGTGTCACAACAGAAGCCACATCTTTTTCGATTCCTTCTTCATGAAGAGCATTTTGAAGAGCATTTTGAAGCCAGTAGCCAATGCTTCCTTCGGTCATAGCAACTAAAGAATCAAGTGGGAAAGCTGGGTTCTTTTCAGAATTTGCAGCTAAGTGTTGAAGCAAGAGGTTCCCTACTTGAGGACCATTTCCGTGAGTGATGATCAAGTCATCCCCGTTTTTGATTAATTTGACTAAGTGTTTTGCTGTTTCTACAAGTGCTTCTTGTTGAGCTTGTGCAGAAGGATCAGATGAGAGAATAGCATTTCCTCCCAAAGCAACGACGATTTTTCTTGACATAAGTTTTCCCTTTCTATAAAAAATAGGGGCAGGACTAAAGCTAGCAGTCCAGCCCCTATAGCTGTTGGTATACGGTTATAAAGTCTTAAACTTTTGGAATGTACAAGTTACCAAGAGTAGCTGCCATAACCGCTTTGATGGTGTGCATACGGTTTTCAGCTTGGTCAAATTGACGAGCATATTTGCTACGGAACACTTCGTCAGTAACTTCCATTTCTTCTACGCCGAATTTTTCAGCAACATCTTTACCGTAAACAGTATTTGTATCGTGGAAGGCTGGTAAGCAGTGCAAGAAGATCAAGTCTTCGTTATCAGCTTTCTTAATCAAATCCATGTTTACTTGGTAAGGTTTCAAAAGGGCAACACGTTCTGCAAATTTGTCTTCTTCACCCATTGATACCCAAACGTCAGTATAAAGTACGTCTGCACCTTTCACTGCTTCGTCGGCATCTTCAGTGATCAAGATATGAGCGCCACTTTCTTTTGCAAATCCTTCTGCCAATTCAACGATTTCTTTTTCTGGGAAGAGTTCTTTTGGTGAGAAGATGTGTACGTTCACACCAAGGATAGCACCTGTTACAAGAAGGCTGTTTGCAACGTTGTTACGTCCATCACCACAGTATACAAGTGTCAAACCTTCCAAACGTCCAAAGTTTTCTTGAACTGTCAAGTAGTCTGCAAGCATTTGAGTTGGGTGCCATTCGTCAGTCAAACCATTCCATACTGGAACACCTGAGAATTCAGCCAATTCTTCAACCATACGTTGGCTGAAACCACGGAATTCAATACCGTCAAACATACGTCCAAGAACTTTAGCAGTATCTTCTGTAGATTCTTTTTTACCAAGTTGGATGTCGTTTGCACCAAGGTATTCTGGGTGAGCACCAAGGTCGATGGCTGCAGTAGTGAAGGCTGCACGAGTACGAGTTGAAGTTTTTTCAAACAAAAGCGCAATGTTTTTACCAGCAAGATAGTGGTGTTCAATGTTGCGTTTTTTAAGGTCTTTCAAGTGAGCTGAAAGTCCGATAAGGTATTCTAACTCAGCACGTGTAAAGTCTTTTTCTGCCAAGAAGCTACGTCCTTGGAACACTGAATTTGTCATTCTATTTGTCTCCTATTTTCTTTCTAGTATTGATCAGTAAGAAGAAAGAGCTGATCCTCAACGACCAGCTCTCGGTCTTCTCTATTAGATTTCTTCACGTTCAAATGGCATTGACATACAACGAGGTCCACCACGACCGCGAACCAATTCACTTCCGCGGATCTTAATCAAACGAAGTCCGTATTCTTCTAATTTCTTGTTTGTGACTGTGTTACGATCGTATACAACTACCACACCAGGTGCGATTGTAAGAGTATTTGATCCGTCGTTCCATTGTTCACGAGCAGCTGCAACCACATTGCCATCACCACAAGGGATCAATGTAACTTTTTCTACACCAAGG
Organism: Streptococcus sp. HCA-5024; assembly: GCF_037890265.1. Lineage (NCBI taxonomy): Bacteria > Bacillati > Bacillota > Bacilli > Lactobacillales > Streptococcaceae > Streptococcus > Streptococcus sp. HCA-5024. Next base: position 182,021 of record NZ_JBBKBR010000002.1, on the reverse strand, counting down.
TTTTCAGCAAGTAATTCAGCCAAATCACCTTTTTCTTCAACAATCTTCAATGCTTCATTTTCATATGTTACAGAGAAGACGCGAAGGTTGCCTTGAATTTCTGGGTGGATGGTGAATTTATCGTAGTCCACCATTGTGAATACTGTATCCAAGTGCATGAATTTACGGCTGTTTGCAAATTCGAAGGCCAATACTTTCTTGAAGCCAACGTTCTTCTTGAAGATGTTTACCAACAATTTTTCGATTGATGCAGCATCTGTACGTTGTGAGATACCAACTGCCAAGACATCTTTAGAAAGGACCAATTCGTCCCCACCTTCGATACGAGTATCTTCTTCACGGTTGTATACCAAATCTACATTACCACCATATACTGGGTGGTATTTGAAGATGTATTTACCATACAAAGTTTCACGGTTACGTGTATCAGCATACATGTGGTTCAATGATACTGCATTCCCAATTGTAGCAAATGGGTCACGTGTGAAGTACAAGTTTGGCATTGGATCAATCGCAAATGGGTAGTCAGATTCAACAAGGTCTGTCAAGCCTTTGTCAGCTTCTGGAATTTCTGGAAGCTCAGCTTTTTGGAAACCAGCCATTGTTTTTTCAACCAATTCTTGGTTGTCTTCAATACCACGAAGGATTTCGCGAATAGCGTTTTTAGTTTGGCGTCCACGAATGTTTGCTTCATCAAGATATTCTTCGATGAATTGTTCGCGAATTTCTGGAGTAGTCAATGACTCAGCTGCCAATTTTTCAAGATAAAGTACTTCGATTCCTTCGTTACGAAGCGCTTGAGCAAAATTGTCGTGTTCTTTTTGTGCATCTTCCAAGAATGGAATATCATCAAAAAGAAGACGCTCTAGATAGTCAGGCATCAAGTTTTCCAACTCTTTACCTGGACGGTGCAACATTACTTTTTTCAGTTTTCCAATTTCAGAGAAAACATGAATTGGTTTAGTTGACATCTGTCATCCTCCTTTTTTCTTTGAGCCTGTTCACAAGCTTTATTACAATTGTTATTATATCCTTTATTGGTACCGCTTTCACGAAGGATTCTACTTTTCGAATGCAAAGAATTTTGTGTTTTTTTGAATGTTGTCTATATTTTATTCAATATGAAGCGTTTTCTTTGCATATTTTGTCTTTTATATTATTTTTATGAATATATATTTTTTTGTAAAAAATATAAAAAGATCAACAAATTAGTTGATCTCTTCAAAACTCTTTAAAAAGTAGGCTGTATCTAGAAAAGTTAGTTGTTTTCTCTCATACTGGATCTTATGAGAATCAATGAGTTTCTTTAAAACTTGATTGACGGTTTCTCGGGTTGTGGCTGCTAATTTGGCCATTTCCTTCATACTAATTGGAAATGGAAGCTGATTTCCTAGACCTTCATAGTCCTTGCACAGAATGGCTAAGGATTGAATCACGCGCTCACTGGCACTAGCTGTCACGACATTGCGCAAGCGCAACTCTTGAAATTCTAGGATGGAGGAGAGCTTTCTCATAATAAAGAGCAACTGCTCCTTACTCTCTTGGGCATATAATTCATAGAGGTTGACGGGAATCACGAAACAACGCAAATCCGTCACCGCACTAGCTGTATAGTGGTAACGCTCATCCTGGAACATCCCACCATAAGGGAACAGAGCCCCCTTCTTAATATAATCCATATAGGAGAATTGGTCAGACGAATCAAATTGCTCAATACGAGCAAAGCCTTTTGTCAGAAGAAAAATGCGCTCCCGCCTATCTCCTGCATAAAATAAAATTTGTCCTTTAGGGATATCCCTGGCATGAATTTCAACAGCTAATTTATCAAATAGCTCCACTGGTAGCGCAGAAAAGGCTGGATGCGAGCGGAGCAACTGGTAATCTTCCTTTGTAATCATGTCTATACTTCCTCTTATTACTATTAGTAGTATAACATACTTTTTATAGAAAAGGGAAAGAAGTCTCTTTAGAACAGAAAAGTAATTCGAAACACCAAGTGAATTTCATCCTACTTTGATAGAATAAAAGGCCTGAGCAACCCTCAGACCTTCTGTCGATTATTCATTCATATTGACACGATGCCATTCATTGATAACATAAGCCAATTGTCCCAATTGATAAAGACCAACGCCACTGATTTCAGAACTTTCTGGAGTCGTCCCTCCAAGTCCTGCAGTGTAGATAGCAACCAAATAAGGAGTCGATTCACGGACAATCGCATCCACATTAAGTGCTTCAGCAACATATCCTGGTTTTTGTTGAATCACCAAATCTGGCAAGAATTTTTTATAGTACTCACCTGGGAAAGACTCCCCGATCAGTTCTAGTAAATCCGCATATTTTTCTTGATGATTCCAAAGATATTCCAAGACATGGATGTAATAATCCGTTGTCGTTTTATTATCTTCGCTAAAGGTTTTAACCTCTGGTGAACGAGATTGACCATAGCGACTGAACAACTTACGCGCTTGCTCCATCCCCCCTAAACGATCTGCCAAAGCATAGGCTGGGGTGTTTTCAGAGTAAACCAATGAATAGCGCTGCATATCAGGAATAGACATGGCTCCATCAAAGGCAGCAACGTAATTGTCATGCTCTCCTACATATTCATAGTAAGTATTGGTAATGTCAAACCGGTCTGTTAAATTGAGTTTGCCCTTTGCGACTTCATCCACCACCAACATGTTCAACGGTAGCTTATAGGTACTACCTGCCGTCATTGGTTGAAGATCATTCATGGCAAATTGCTCTCCTGTAATGGCATTGCGATACGTGAAGGCAACTTGTGACGGATCAATTCCACTTTCTGCTAGGAAATCCTGGACAACCTCTACCAAACCTTTATTAGCATAATCATAGACAAGACCATAAGCGCTCATCGTTTCCATGTCTGCATCTACTACTGCTTGCTTAGCTTCAGGAGATTTGACACGCGGTTTTTTCGTCTCAGGGGTAGACTTTTCGATATCTTGTTCTTTTGCTTCTTTTGTTTTCTTTGCTTTTTTTTCAATTGCTGATGCTGTTGGTTGCGTAATATGCAAGTAGCCCAGTGCGCTTGTTCCCACTAAGCACAATAGAATACTGATCGCAATCATGATCGAGCGTAGATTAAAATATTTTTTCATACGAGATTAATTATAAAAGATTCTACTGAAAATAACAAGAATTATCAGAAATAGAAAACGATTTCTTTTTAAAAAGTTTATTTCTTTTCATCAAAGGCTTATTTTCGTTTAAAGGAGCCCATAATTAGCTTAGCGATCTCACGCGCAATCGTCCGGAATAAGGAACTCAAGAAGGAATCCTTAGCTTTTTCAAGACTGGATTTTCTTGGGCGACCTGGACTGCGCTTTTGCTCTGCTTTTTCCGCCGTAGCACGTTCTTTTTCTGCTTCTTTTTGCTCCTCTTCTTGTGCTTCCTTGCTTGCTTTAGCTGCTAATTTTTCATAGGCAGATTCCCGATCAATCGTCGTCGCATACTTTTGATGGAAAGGCGATGTCGTGATTAAGGCCAATTGTTCACTTTCATTTAAGAGGTCAAAACTCGATTGAGGAGAGAGAATATAAGCACGCTCAACCACACTAGGTTGCCCCTTCTCATTCAGGAAAGAAACCAAGGCTTCCCCTGTCCCTAATTCTGTGATCACTGTTTCTGTATCAAAGTCTGGATTCGGACGAAAACTTTGGGCAGCCACCTTGATGGCCTTCATTTCTTTTGGTGTATAAGCTCGAAGAGCATGTTGTACACGATTTCCAAGCTGTGCCAAAACAGATTCTGGTAGATCTTGAGGATTTTGGGTAATAAAGTAAATCCCTACACCCTTAGAACGAATCAGGCGCACGACTTGCTCGACCTTCTCAAGAAAGAGCTTGCTTGCATCCTTAAAGAGGAGATGGGCTTCATCAAAGAAGAAAACCAGTTTTGGCTTTTCGGGATCCCCAACCTCGGGAAGTGTTTCAAAGAGACGAGACAACATCCAAATTAAAAAGGTTGAATACAATTTTGGTGAATGAAAGAGCTTTGTAGCCGAAAGAATATTGATATACCCACGCCCTGATGCATCGAGTTGCATAAAGTCATTTAAATCAAGTGCAGGCTCTCCGAAAAACTGATCCGCTCCTTCTTCTTCAAGAACCAAGAGGCTTCTTTGGATCGCACCGACAGATTGTTTGGTGATATTACCATATTGGGCAGAATAGTCTGAGCTGTGTTCATAGACTTCCTTTAAAAGGCTTTGCAGGTCCTTCAAATCAAGCAAGGGCCAATCTTTCTCTTGAGCCACTTTAAAGACAATTGCAAGAATTCCTGATTGAGTTTCATTCAAATCAAGTAGACGAGAAAGAAGCAATGACCCCATTCCTTCGACAGTCGCACGAACAGGATGACCAGCTTGGCCAAAGACATCCCACAATCGAACAGGGAAGGCTTGCGGCTCAAACGGATCTGTGAGACCAAGCAGTTTGTAGCGTTCTTCCAGTTTTGGAGTCCATTGCCCCGCTTTGGCTAAACCAGATAAATCTCCCTTGATATCAGCTAGAAAGACCGGAATGCCCTCTTTGCTTAATTTTTCTGTGAGGACCTTGAGGGTAACTGTTTTCCCTGTTCCTGTTGCACCTGCAATCAAGCCATGACGATTCAACATCCGCAAATAGATAGGCGTCTCAACGGCTCCTTTGGTAATGGTAATACTAGTCATTTCATTTCTCCCTGAATGTTTCAGTTTTCATTTTAAGGTTTATCTTTTCCTTGCCTAGGCCCTTCAAACCAGGCTTCAGACAAGTAAGACACACTCCTACTAGTGTATCATTTTCCTGACCAAACGCAAGAAATTATACTCCGATTTTCCGGATGCAAACAAAAAATCTATAAGTGCCAATACTTGCTCTTATAGATTCCTTCATTTTATTATTTTGCTGCTGCAAACAATTCATTAACTTTATTCCAGTTGATCACTGAGAAGAAAGCTTTGATGTAGTCAGGACGTACGTTACGGTATTTCACGTAGTAGGCATGTTCCCAAACATCCAAACCAAGGATTGGTGTTTTACCTTCAGAGATTGGTGTATCTTGGTTTGCTGTTGAAGTCACTTCGAGTTTGCCTTCTTTGTTAACAACCAACCATGCCCAGCCAGAACCAAAACGTGTCGTTGCTGCTGCTGTGAAGGCTGCTTTGAAGTCTTCAAATGAACCAAATGTAGCATCAATCGCTGCAGCAAGTTCTGCTGAAGGAGCTGTTTGTTCTGGAGTCATCAATTCCCAGAAAAGAGCGTGGTTCAAATGACCACCACCATTGTTGATCACAGCTTGGCGAATGTCAGCTGGAATGGATTCAACATCAGCTAACAAGCTTTCAAGGTCTTCTCCAATTTCAGGATGTTTTTCAAGAGCTGCATTCACATTGTTTACATATGTTTGATGGTGTTTATCATGGTGCAAATGCATGGTTTCTTCATCGATATAAGGTTCCAATGCATCATAAGCATATGGTAATTCTGGTAAAATGATAGCCATTTTATGGTCCTCTTTTCTTTATTACTGACTTGATGATAACGCAAACAGCTAAATTATTCAACTAATCTGCTTGCGATTTCATTCATCGTTAGACGCTATTCGCTACTTTCAACAGGGCCAAATCAAATAAGTAGTCTTTTTCATATGTTCCACTTTTAATCGCATAATCCGTCTCGATGAAGGTCATCATAGCTTGCTTCAAAAAGGATAGGGAAAGCCTACGGCTATCCCGTAGGGCGAACTTCACCTGGTAAGGATTGACCTTGCGTCCTGACAAGTCCGACAAGTTCGCTACAATTTGGCTTTCAGTTTGGCCTTCTTCTGAGAAAATTTTAACCTGAGAAAACATTCGGAATTGCCCCAACAAAATAGCGATCAATTTTATCTCATCTTCACCTTGTAGGCGAAGATCCTTAACCAAATTCCGGGCTTGATCGATTTGGCCTTTGAGAATCATCTGTGTCAGATCAAAAATATTATCTTGCAAGGACTTTGGAACAACCTCCTCGATATCTTGGAGGGTAATCTGACCATCTTCTTTATAAGCCTGCAATAGAGCGAGATTCTTCTGTAACTCTCCAAAATCATAGTCAGATTTTAAGAGCAGCTGGTCCAAGGAATCGCCCACAAAGTGTAAGCCCAATTCTTGCGCCTGACCAGAAAAATAACGCTTTAAATCTTGCTCTTTAGGAGTGGTCGCTTCAATGATTTGGGCATCCCGTTTTAGGAGTTTGACCAAGCGGCGCTTACTATCTAATTTTCCTTCTGCAAATATCACCAAACGGGTCGATTCAGAAGGATTTTCCAGATAGTTTTCAAATTGTTTCAGATCTTCATCGGTTAAATTGCGTTTCTTGGCAGTGGTCAGATCCAATAAGTGATCTAAAATCACGATTTTTTCATCTGCAAAAAAGGGAAGACTAACCAAATCCAGCTCGACCTCAGCATAGGAGGCTTCCTTCATATCAAAATAAGAATAATTCAAATCTGAAGGATCATAGCCTATTTTTTTTAAAATGTCTTTTTTTAACCATTCAAATTGACCTACATCCTCACCCGTCAAGACAAGAATAGGAGGCAGAGTTTGAACCGTCAGATGTTTAGTGTCGGTAATTGCTTGCATGAAACTCTCTTATCTCTATCAGTTTAGTGGATTTCGTGTTCAGCAGCCATTTTTTGTTCCAATGGTGGTTTTTCATCAGACAAATCAGGTGCTGCTACAAAATTAGGAATTTGCTCAAACGAGTTTCCTCCAAAGCTCCCCCCTGTCGCTGTGACCTGTGGTTCAGAAGCCACTCCCATAGGAGTTTCTACTGGTTGTGGGAAGGTGTTTTTCCCTGGAAGCATCATGAGAATCAAGAGGGAAATAACTGTAATTACCCAGAGAAATAGGAAAATATCTAGACCCGTCAACAAATAGAGCAGAACCGGACCAAGGTTCAAAAAAATCCAAGACCAATGAATCCCAGCATCCCGCAAGCGACGCACACAAATGGCTTGACTGGGTACCAAAATGAGGAAGTAAAAGAACGCTAAGAAAGCGAGCGCCCATAAACCTGTCTTAGAATGAACAGTTGAAAAATTGAGCGTTTCTTGAGCATTTTGATGGGATAAAGAGGTCACGATGTAAAAAACCCAAAGAGGCAAAGAAATCAGGGAATTCCAGAAAAAAGCTAGCCAAAAATGGGCCCGACTGGTCTTACTTGAAAAATCTGCATACTGTATCCAAAATTGCTTAAATGCGTTCATACGATTCTACCTTTACATTGATTTCACTTTCTATAATAGCAATTTTCAGCATAGAAAGCAAACCTCTCCTCGTCTCTAGCGGACCGTTTCTACCCTCCAATGGTCCCACCCAATCAAGCGAATTGCTCCCCTTTCATCGGTACGAAGATAAGAAATAGAGCGTTCCTCTAGACGATCGAGCAATTCTTTATGGGGATGTTGGTAGCGATTTTTCTTTCCAACAGAGATCAAGGCCAACTGAGGATGTAACTGATCTAAAAACACATCACTAGAGGAACCTTTAGAACCGTGGTGGCCTACTTTCAAGACATCTACTTGTAATTGTGGATCGTTTTTCAATAGTTTTTTCTCTCCAGCTTCTTCCAAATCACCCGTGAACAAAAATCGTTTCTGAAAGAACTGTCCATAAAGGACAATCGAATCATCATTTTTACCATCCCCCACTTCATCAGGGGATAAGACTTCTAGATGATCATCAAAAATAGGAAGTTGATCCCCTCTCTGGACTACTTTAATCGGACTATGAAGCAGTTTCAATTTCTCTCGAAATTGAGAATTGGTGAGACTGCCTGGACTGACATACACTTTTTTAACCGGGATTTGTTTGGCAACCTCCACCATATCGCCCATATGATCCTGGTCTGTATGAGTCAAGACCAGCGCATCGAGTTTTCCAACACCTCGACTCTTGAGATAAGGAATCAGGGTTTGATCCGCATTGGCAGACTGACTGCGCTCTTGCCACTTTTCTCCACTTTTAAAAGTGACGCGTCCTCCGACATCAATCAATATGGTTCTTCCTTTCCAATCGCGTAAAAAGATACTGTCTCCCTGACCGATATCCACCATGGTAATCTCATTTTCTAAAGGATGCTTGGTCCAACAAAAGATGAGTAGAATCATGCCTATTAACAGAAAACGACGTTTCTTTTGCTTTCGAAGATCATACAAGATCCCAAAAAGAAGGAAGAGAGCAATCAGAGCTGGTCCCGTCGGCTGACCAAATACCAAAGGTAGCGACGTGAGCTTTGAAATCCAACGAATACACTCCTCTATGAGAAGAAAGAAACTGTTAAAAATTGTAAGGGGCTTTAGAATCGATAAGATAAATAGCACCGTTAAACCTGGAAGAAGGACAAGATCAAATAAGAAAGAAAAGAGGAAGGTTAAAGGGAGTGACCACGGTTGAAAGACACTAAAGTAATAGGTCAAAAGGGGCAAAATCCCCAGGCTAATCCAGAAACTTTCCACTAGTAGCTTTTTCAGTCCGGAATAAGAACTGGTATCTACCAAGGTCAAAATAAAGGCGTAGGCACAACTCAAGACCCCTCCAGCTGTCAGGAGAAACTTGGGCATGAGCAACATTAAGATCATCAAGGTCATCGCCATATTCTCCATCCCTCGGACCCCCTTTTGAGAGAGGATCTTCTGCAAGAGGCTACGAACCACTGAAACAGAAAAACCTGTCAAGCCAGCATAGACCAAAGAAATTGGAAGCATCCAGATATCGACTGTCTCTTGCAAGATTCCTAGACGTAAGAGAGCTTTCCGGATCCCATTGATGAAAAAGCCAACCTGCATCCCAGATAAGGCGAATAAATGGATGATTCCTAAACTCGTGTAAAGCTGGTCCATCTCTTCAAAATCCGTATCTAAATAGCCAAAAAGAAGGCCGGTCATATACTGGTTCATCGGTTGCGGAAAGTGCTCCTTGCTCCAAACAATGGCTTGGCGCCTCCATTGAGATAGGCAATCGAAAACATTCCAAGTCTGTATAGGAAGTGCGGATTGGATCGCTTCAATTTTTATTTGATAGTGAATCCCCTGTGTTTCCAAATAAGACCGATAGTCAAATCCTCTAAAATTTCGCTGCCCTTCTGGCTCTTCTATAGCACCTTTATACGTCAACTCCAACAAATGAGTTTGACTTTGCCACTGCTGTTTTTCTTTTTCTGATTTTAAAGTGTAGAAGACTTGGTAGGTCCTTCCCTGATTTTTAGCACGAAAAGACAGGGCGTCCCCATTGATCTTGATGGTATCTGGAATCAGACGTAAGTGGGATGGGGGCTGACTTTCTGCTTGTACTGGATGATCCTGTAGTCGCTGAAAGACAAAGAAGGCCGCAAAACAAAGGGTTGCTAAAGCAAGCCCTAGCAAACTTGAGCGCTCCCCTTTATAGTGATGAACCGCTAAAACTCCCACTACTACTAGACCGCTGATCGAAAGCCAAGATGGTTGATAGATACTAAAATACAGCCATAGGAGCACAAAGGCGAGATGGACAAGCGAAAAAGGAAGGTCTTTAATCCACCGTGAAAGCATCTCTTAGTTTCTCCAGTGTTTTCTCTCCGATTCCTGAAACATTCTTCAGATCATCCACTGATCGAAAAGGACCATTTGCTTCGCGATAGGCGATAATGTCCTGGGCACGTTTCTGGCCAATGCCTGATACTGTCTGGAGATCTGATTCGGTTGCTCGATTTAAATGGACCTTGCCTGTTTTTTCTGCTGGTGCTGACGAAGTTGCAGGACTTTCTGAACTTCCAAGTTCTGGAACATCCTCTCCTTCTTTAGCAACATAGATCACTGCTTCATCGGAGAGTTTTTGCGCCAAGTTGACCGATTGACTATTGGCATCTGCTGTCATCCCGCCTGCCTTATAAATAGCATCGTGGACTCTGCTATTGGAGCGCAACTCATAGACACCTGGTTGTTTGACGGCTCCTTTGACATCGACCGTAATGATCTCGGGTGCATCAGACACAGAAGTCGCCGTCTTTTCTTCTTTGGAACTAGTGGTCTGCACCTTTTCTTTGCTCGAAGTTGAACTAGAAGCCTGATAAAGATCCGGTATGGTGGATGCACTTGACTGAGGTCGATGAAAAAGAAAATACCCTCCAAGTAAGAGTCCGATAGCAGTAAGAGCTAAAAATAGCTTATATTCTTTGATTTTTTCGATGATATCCTCCATAAGAAACCTCCTCTCACTTTTATTATTCGTAAAAATAAAAAAAACTGAGAAAAACTCTCAGTTTTTTTACTTGTTTTTCCGATGTTTGTCTGGATCCCATACAAAGCTTGCTAGGTAACTAAAGAGCAAGGTCAAGATGCCAACGACTAAGACAAGGGGAATCAAAAGGATTTTTAACAAACGAATCAAGATAAAAGGTTTTGTTGGGGTGTTGATCGCTTGCGCTTCCGCATCCAAACGGTCAAACTCCTCTTGGATACGGCGGGCAACTTCTGCCACTCCTTCGTCATTCATCTTTTTAATATCCGAAATATCAATGGGATGTCCAAAGTTCATATCAATGCGTTCACCCGTTGCCAACCCTTTCAAGTCTCTTGGACCAGTATAAGTCACTGGCATGATACGGACCTTCGCCATTTTGGCAATGATGGCAACACCGCCTTTTACGTCTTGAGAATGACGGCTTCCACTTGGAAACATAATCAAGGAACGGTTGCTCTTTTTCAGCATATTGACAGGATACTTAATGGCTTCTGCTCCCGGATTTTCACGGTCGATCGGAAATGCCCCACACATGCGAATCCACCAGCCAAAAATACGATTGGTGAAGAGTTCTTTTTTCGCCATAAAGATAAACTGCTTTGGCTTGGTTGCAAAGGCCATATAGACCGGATCCCACCAAGTCCGGTGAGGGGATACCAAGATGTAGTTCTCTTCCCGATCTGGAATATTGTCCTTATGATGGTAATGGGCATTCCCATTTAAAACCCACAGAATAAAGGCAACAAGGCCACGTAAATAGGTATAAAACATAGTTGTTCCTCAAATCCATTTCATTCGTCTCTCTACAAGATATTCCATCCTGTAAAAGGTTCTTTCTTATTATACCGTATCCTGATTTTGACCGCAAACCTTTTTTAGATAAAAATTGTCTCAGCGGACCGATTCTAGATAGTCTTTTTCTCAAAAAAATGATATCATATTGTCTATGGAAACTATTGATTTAAAGGGCTTGTCCCTCAGTGAAGTCCGCAAGAAAATGGATCGCGGACAAACCAATGATTTTACAACGAATACCAGTACCAGCACCTGGCAAATTATCAAGCGCAACGTCTTCACCTTGTTTAATACCTTAAACTTTGTGATTGCTGTGGCCTTGGCTGCTGTACAGGCTTGGAGCAATATGATCTTTTTCGCAGTCATCTGCTTCAATGCCATTACAGGGATCATGACTGAGATGCGCGCCAAGCGGATGATTGATAAGCTCAACCTCATGAGTCGTGAGCTAGTGACTGTCATTCGTGACGGGGAAAAAGATGCGATTCCACCAGAAAAGCTTGTTCTAGGTGATTTAATGCTTTTATCTTCGGGTGAGCAGATCCCTAGTGATGCCGAAGTCATGTCTGGTATCGCTGAAGCCAATGAAGCTATGCTGACTGGTGAGAGTGATCTGGTCTTAAAAGAAGTTGGTGATGAACTGCTTTCTGGTAGTTATATTGCCAGTGGTCAAGTCTATGCCCGTGTCAAGCGAGTTGGAGCAAACAACTATGCCAACAAACTGATGATGGAAGCCAAGACCTTGAAACCTATCAATTCGCGTATTCTTTATAACTTAGCGAAAATTTCAAGCTTCACTGGTAAAATTATCATCCCATTTGGCCTTGCCCTCTTCTTTGAAGCATTGTTGATCAAGATGCTGCCAATCAAAGATTCTGTCGTGAATTCTTCCACAGCTCTCTTGGGAATGTTGCCAAAAGGAATTGCCCTACTGACGGTTACGTCTCTTTTGACAGCGGTTATTAAGCTCGGTATGCGCAAGGTTCTTGTCCAAGAAATGTACTCAGTAGAAACCCTGGCGCGTGTGGATACCTTGTGTCTAGATAAGACCGGTACCATCACTCAAGGGAAGATGACAGTCGAATCTCTCCATAGCTTATCGGATCATTTTTCGGAACAGACGATCCAGGTCATTCTCTCTGCTTACATGCAATATAGCGAGGACACCAATCCTACTGCTCAAGCTATTCGCAAGGCTTATGGGGAGTTGGAGCATGCTTATACTGCGGAAAACATTATTCCTTTCTCAAGTGATCGGAAATGGGGAGCCATGCACCTATCTAACCTTGGAACTGTCTTTCTCGGTGCTCCTGAAATGCTCCTGAAAGAAAATCCAGCTGCTGTCGTCGAAGCACAAGCTCGTGGATCGCGCGTGCTCGTCTTGGCTCACAGTTCAGAACTGATCAGCATGCAGGAATTGAAACTGCCTGAAAATCTTGAAGGGATTGCAGTTATTGAGATTACAGACCCCATTCGTGAAGGGGCTTCAGATACTCTTGAGTATTTGCGCTCTCAAGGAGTGGATCTCAAAATCATCTCCGGTGACAACCCTGTGACAGTCTCTTATATCGCTCAACAAGCTGGCTTCAAAAATTATGAGAACTACATCGATTGTTCAAAAATTTCTGATGACCAATTAGTGGATCAAGCAGAAGAAACAGCTATCTTTGGGCGCGTGTCTCCTCACCAGAAAAAACTGCTCATCCAAACCTTGAAAGCAGCTGGTCGGACAACTGCTATGACAGGAGATGGGGTCAATGATATCCTTGCTCTTCGCGAGGCAGACTGCTCCATCGTGATGGCAGAGGGAGATCCAGCAACCCGTCAAATTGCCAATATTGTTCTTTTGAACTCTGACTTTAATGACGTTCCAGAAATTCTTTTTGAAGGCCGTCGTGTGGTGAATAACATTGGACGAATCGCTCCAATCTTCTTTATCAAAACGATCTATTCCTTCCTCTTGGCTATCATCTGTATTGCCAGTGCTCTCTTCTTTAACGTCAACTATTTGCTGATTTTCCCTTTCATCCCTATTCAAATCACCCTGATTGACCAATTCGTCGAAGGATTCCCACCATTTGTTTTGACCTTTGAACGTAATATCAAACCGGTTGAAAAACACTTCTTGAGACGTTCCCTTCTGTTAGCCTTACCAAGCGCCTTGATGGTCGTCTTTAGTGTCTTGTTTATTCGCCTTTGGGGAGCAAGCCATGGTTGGTCTGCAGCCGATATGTCTACTGTATCCTACTACTTACTTGGCTCCATCGGTTTCCTATCCGTTATCCGTGCTTGCCTGCCACTAAATATCTGGAGGGCCCTCCTCATCCTCTTCTCTGTAGTAGGATTCTACGCATCTGCGGTCGTGTTGAAAAACTTGATCGAGATTTCCCTCCTTACAGCCACTACTTTCCCAGTTTATCTGGCATTGATGGCTATCTTTACAGGAGTCTTTATCCTCACTACGATTCTCCAAAAATATGAATTTGATTAAAAAAAGTTGAGAGTTTTACTCTCAACTTTTTTTACGGTGCATCAAAAGCAACAATCGCAGGTTTTTCATTAAATGCAGCAAATGGTTTTATTTCCAGTTCTAATTTGCCATCCCCTTTTACACCAAAATGTTGTACAGCACCTTCCATTGATCGACCCGGTGAAATTGACCCCATTGTATTTGTATTAGGATAAGTCTCCATTTTATTTCCACCAACAAATAGATCAATGTCAACCCCAACTGCTAGATCACTATCTGATAGATTTTTCACATTATAGGTCACTTTTAATACTTTATCGGGATTTGTTTTATCAAAATCATTCCGTTCATCAGTCCATTCAACATTTGTAATAGTGTACTCAGCTTGTTTATCAAAAACAATCTTATCACCAATTGCATAGGTTGATTTCTTTTCACTACTCTTCTCAGTAGATGCCTTTTTCTCTGTTTTAGCTTCTTTTGAAGTATCATCAGACTTACTACTAGAATTTCCACAGGCTACTAGTATACTTGCTGAAAGCAATGTTACCCCCAAGCCAAACCATTTTTTCGTTTTGTTCATTTACAAAACCTCCCACTTTTTTTAATATATAGTAACATATTTAAACAAGAAAAGAAAGCGTTTTTACAAAAATATATCATTTTAATATATTAAAAATTATCATCTTTCCCCAAGCCTCTTTTCATGCTATAATAGAGCCATGACAGATATCGAATTAAAAGACGGCGAGCGCGTCAATCAACTCTTTTCAAGTGATGTGAAAATTATACAAAATCGGGAAGTCTTTAGTTACTCCGTGGATAGCGTCCTGCTCTCGCGCTTTCCAAAATTGCCCAAGCGAGGCTTGATCGTAGATCTCTGCGCTGGAAATGGAGCTGTGGGACTCTTTGCAAGCACTCGGACAGAGGCCCAGATCATTGGTGTCGAAATACAGGAACGTCTAGCGGATATGGCAACCCGCTCCATTGCTCTCAATGGCTTGAACCAGCAAATGTCCATGATCACAGATGACCTCAAGCATTTACCCCAACATATAAAGGGCAGTAAGGTGGATATCATCCTCTGCAATCCTCCTTATTTCAAGGTTGATGAGCATTCCAATCTCAATGAGAGTGAACACTACCTCTTAGCCCGGCATGAAATTACCACTAATTTAGATGAGATTTGCCATGTGGCCCAGCGGGTTCTCAAATCAAATGGTCGCTTAGCGATGGTCCATCGTCCAGATCGCTTTTTAGATATCATCGAAACCATGAAGCGTTACAATCTTGCACCTAAGCGGATCCAGTTTGTCTATCCAAAAGTGACCAAAGAGGCGAATATGTTATTGATTGAGGCGATCAAGGATGGCTCACTGGATGGTTTAAAAATTCTGCCGCCTCTCTTTATTCACAATGAAGATGGCAGCTATACAGACGAGATTCATGAGATCTACTATGGAAACTAAGGCTTACATGTATGTTTTAGAGTGTGCGGATGGCTCTCTCTACACTGGCTATACCACTGATGTCGAAAAACGCCTGAAGACTCACAATGCTGGAAAAGGAGCCAAATACACACGGGCTCGCCTCCCCGTTAAACTTCTTTACAAAGAATCCTATCCAGATAAACCCTCTGCGATGTCTGCCGAAGCTCTCTTTAAAAAGAAATCGCGCCAAGCAAAACTAAACTATATCAAAAAGAACCGTCGGACTCCATAGTCCAACGGTTTTTCATTTACAAAATGGTGATACGGTACTGGTGACTCCGTGTCTCTTGAGGGTCCAACTGGATCACACCTTTTTTGTCTTCGAAGAAATCGCCCTCTTCTGCAGATGTGGAAATACCTGTCCAAGGCTCTAAGGCAATGAAGGGGCCCTTGTTATTAGTAGACCAAAGGACGAGATTCTCAAAATCTGCAAAGGCAAATTCCAAACCTTTCCTGGATTTTTTCGAGATAAGCTTCACAGATTTAGAGGCTAACTGATCTAAAATAATGGCGTCTTTCTCAAAAAGATCATGTTTCAACTGTAAGCTAGATGTATGATCTAAAAATGGCGTCCGCTGCAGGCGATCGACCAATCCAGTTTCTGTGAACAAGAGAGGGACGCTACAGGTTTCTTCTTTTTCAAAAATCAACTCGTAGTCTTCATAGTCTTCATCTGCTAAAAGGGGACAATAAAAGGCTGGATGCCCTCCAATGAAATAAGGCATGACTTGATCAGACTCTAGATTTTGTACACGATAGGTGATGGTGATTTCTTTCCCTTGTAGTTCATAAACGATTTCAACTCGAAAATGGTAGGGATAATTTTGCAGGCTCTCTTCGTTAGAGGTGATTTCAAAGACAAGACGATGGTCTGTTTGTTCTTTAAGTTCAAACTCTCTCTTGCGAATGAGGCCGTGTCTTGGTAGCTGACCTGTCTTCACTCCATCTTTTAGATGATACTGTACTTGGCCATTACGAACGCTCCCGCAAATCGGAAACAGAACCGGCGCCTGTCCTGACCAATACTCTGGATCCCCTTGCCAGAGATATTCTATGCCTTCTTTACTTCGAATGGAGCTCAATTCCCCTCCAAATGTCTTAAAGTGTACTTCTAGATCATCATTTTTTAATGCAATCACCATGGACGCCACCTCTTTATAGTTGTTATAGTCACTATATTCATTATAAACTTTTAGCAAAGATTGTCAATTTTTATTTTTGGTGAATATTTTTAAAAAAATAAGAAAAAATTCTTGACAAGGCTTAGAAATAATTGTAGACTTAATATGTTAACAGAAATATTCCATTTTAGGAATTCATTCTTTCTGTTGTCTGACTTTTTTGGATGCTCCTTATCATGATACATTTTTTCTAAAAGAGTCAGTTATCATTTAGGTCTCCTTATAAATATACAAGGGTTAACAGCTGGTTAACCCTTGTATTTTTTATTTTTCTTATAAAAAACGGCCTATTGCTAGACCGTTCCTTCGGACTTATTTATCCCCTTTATTGCGGATGACAAATCCATTTTTCTTTTCATTGGAAGTACGATGGGGACGTTTGTTGCCTTTGCCTTCAAAGTCTCGGCTATTTTTATTGGACTTGCGTTTGAAATCACGGCGTCCACCTTCACGGTCATCTCTGCGATTTCGGTCACGACGTTGGTCTCCACGACGGCTATTTCCACGGCCACCTTTGCCTTTTCCACCAAAGCCACCACCAGATGGTTTGAATGGCAATGGTTTTTCACGCGCAATTTCAACTTCTGGAAGACTGTCTGGATCTTGAACGGTCAAGCTCAAAATATACATAGCCAATTCTTCAGGAGTGAATTCTGCAGCCAATTTGCGAGCATCCTTGCCAAACTTCTCAAAGTTGGTCCGGATTTTTTCATCTTCAAAGTCTCGCTCAATTTTCTTCAGCGCTACTTGTTTTTTCGCTTGGAAGGCTTCTTCTGCTGTTGCAGGTTTCATTCCCTTCATCCGCTTTTTGGTCAAGTTCTCAATGATTTGCAAATAGCCCATTTCATTTGGCGAAACAAAGGTAATGGATTGCCCTGTTTTCCCAGCACGACCTGTCCGTCCGATACGGTGAACATAGCTTTCTGGATCTTGTGGAATATCGTAGTTGTAGACATGAGTCACACCTGAAATATCCAAACCACGTGCCGCAACGTCCGTTGCCACCAAGACGTCCAAGTTCCCATTTTTAAAGTCACGAAGTACACGAAGACGTTTGTTTTGATCCAAATCTCCGTGAATCCCTTCTGCTCGGAAACCACGGATCTTCAAGCCACGCGTCAATTCATCGACCCGACGTTTTGTCCGACCAAAGACGATGGCAAGTTCAGGCTGCTCGACATCCATCAATCGAGTCATGGTATCAAACTTTTCGCCTTCTTTGACACGGATATAGTATTGATCGACCAAGTCGGTGGTCAATTCTTTGGCTGCGATCTTAACGTGTTCGGGCTCTTTCATAAACTGAACACCGATACGCTTGATGGCTTCTGGCATCGTTGCTGAAAAGAGCAAGGTTTGACGTGTTTCTGGAACACGGCTAATGATTGCTTCGATATCTTCCAAAAAGCCCATGTTGAGCATTTCATCTGCTTCATCCAAGATCAAGGTTTCAATATGATCGAGTTTCAAGGCCTTGCGCTTGATCAAATCTAGCAAGCGTCCAGGGGTTCCCACTACGATATGAGCACCTGACTTCAAGGCTTTGATTTGCTTTTCAATGCTTGATCCACCATAGACAGAGCGGACTTTAACACCCTTGCTGCGTCCAAAACGGAAGAGTTCTTCCTGACTTTGAACCGCCAACTCACGCGTCGGGGCAATAACAAGGGCTTGGATAACTGTGTTATCGACATCAATCTTCTCCAAAGTTGGAAGACCAAAAGCAGCCGTTTTACCGGTCCCTGTTTGCGCTTGACCAATGACATCTTTTCCTTCAAGGGCCAAAGGAATGGTTTGTTCTTGGATGGGGCTTGCTTCTACAAAGCCAGCTTTTTCGATTTCTGCTAATAATTCAGCAGATAAGTTAAATTCATTGAATTTCAATTCTTTCTTCTTTCTAAAAAGTGGTGCGAAGCCACTTTATCACACTTCTTTCAATGCGAAAACGCACTGATTGCATAGGAAGTCTCCTTCCCGGTTACCTGTCGCAAGACTCATCTAAAGAAAAACCCAATCGTTTTTTTATGGAATTCCCTTCTGCGAAAAATGTTTTCGCACTAGCGGATATGGTTGATTAAAGTCGTTTTCCAAACGAAAAGACACCAAGATCCTCCTTGTGGGAGATTGACCAACATTCCTTTTCTAAATGTTCCATCTCCCCAGCATTTCTCTCATACAAGTTTGCAACTTATCTAGTATAACACAATGAAGAGGTAAATGATAGTCACAGGAGACTAATTTTATTTTTTAGGAAAAAATTTTAGATAGCTTAAGATTATAAAAACGCCCCTAAACCTTGCCAGGACTGGTTTTCTTCTTGTAACCATTTCATATACTTCATCATAGGAGTATAAAAACTTCGGAAAAACTTTTTTTGGTAGTTCTTGCGTTTTTACAAATAAATATGTATAATACAGTTAGTATCTAAAATATTTCTGTATAAAGAAATAGGATCATTTTATCTGATTCAACGATTTATTCTAAGTTCTGATTTATTTAGAACCACTCAGTACTATTAAATCTACTCCTACTATTTCCAAGAAGATTTTGTACAGTCGATGAACTATTCACACTGCCCCTTCTTTGGAGAGGAGGGCAGGTGTCTAGATGGTTCCTATTTCTCAGATTATTCTAGATACGAAGAGGCTCGGATTTCTCCAAGCCTCTTTTTTATCTTTGTTTCACAATCCACCGCATAACCTTTCCCAAAATGAGCCATAATATAAAGCTACATACGGATACATAAATCCAAGCATTGGGATCCTTTGTCATAGGAAGAGGGATATTCATTCCAAAGAAACCGGTGATAACGGCTAAAACCGCCAACAAGGCTTCAAAGATGGTTAGGGTGGTCAAGTTGTCATTCAAGTTGTTGTTTAGGATATTGTTGTAAGATCCTGACAACTGTTGCAAGACATTGGAAATCAACTCAGTCATCGAAGCCAACTGACGCGCTTCGATCATGGCATCATCAAACTGCTCTTTTTCAACATCATTCATCCTGCGATAAATGGCATGCGCTTTAATATGTTCTAGCAACATCCGATTTTGCTTGGCTGCTGCGACCAGATAGACCATACCGGTCTCAAGGTCAGACAGGGCATAAAGATTCTTGGTCGTCGTTGTCTTTCGAAGCAAACGATTGAGTTCATCCTTGTGCTTATCTAAGCGATCAATAATCGGATAATAAGCATTACTGATCATTTCAAGACCTGCAAAAAGCAACTTATAGATCGACAACTCCCCATGGCTTTCCAAATAGCGAACCATTTGTTCAATGATATAGGCATTGTCCTGGTTACTGATGGTCACGAGTCGCGTATCTTGAACGATAAAGGTCATAGGGATGGTTTCGTAGTATTCCTTGTCCTTTTCTAAATCCAATACATTGTAGATAAATGTGATCGTACCGTTTTCTCGATTGTAATCCATATGGGCACGTTCGTTCTTATCCATCGCGTACTCAATGGTTTCTTTGTCAATCTCGTATTTTTTATAAAGATATGAGTTTTCAGCAACCATATCCGAGTCGATATTGATCCATTTCCGATCTTGACCCAATTGTTTTTCGATAAACATTCCGTCTCCTTTCTCAACTGTTCTCTATCAAAATGATATTTTTATTTAAAAACTGCACTGGCTAATGCTTGCTGGATTTCAATGACGCTGCTGTCACTCTTGAATTGTAAAACTTCTGAAGGCTCGACTGCAGAAGAGACCCAGATTTTTAATTCGGCATCCAAATCAAAATGACCAGAAGTTTCCACTGAAAAACGAGAGATCGAGCGATAAGGAAGGGATTTGTAGGACGTTTTCTTTCCTGTTACTCCTTGCTTATCCACCAAGATCAAACGAAACTCTGTAAAGACGATTAAATCACGAATCAAGCTAAAAGCAAGTGTGACTTGCTCTCCCGGCACCAAGATATCTTCCAGATCTCTTTCTACTTTATCAACATTTTTTTGAGAGGCATTGCCCATCAAACCACTTAATAATCCCATCATTTCTCCTTTATAAGCGAAAACGGATAGATTTTCGTTTTCTTATTTTTTTGTTATGGATCAGTTTTGAAAAATTCCTTACCCCATCTTTTCTTCCAGCTCAACGTCTGGATACTTATCCGCAAACCAGCGGAGGGCAAAGTCGTTTTCAAAGAGGAAGACAGGTTGGTCAAAGCGGTCCTTGGCCAAGATATTTCGGCTTGAAGACATGCGCTCATCTAAGTCTTCTGGTTTGATCCAGCGAACTGTCTTTTTACCCATTGGGCTCATGACCACTTCGGCATTGTATTCATTTTCCATCCGGTGCTTAAAGACTTCAAACTGCAATTGACCAACGGCACCAAGCATGTATTCACCTGTTTGGTAGTTGGTATAGAGCTGAATAGCTCCTTCTTGCACCAATTGCTCAATCCCTTTGTGGAAGGATTTTTGCTTCATGACGTTCTTGGCTGACACTTTCATGAAGATTTCAGGCGTAAAGGTTGGCAGTGGTTCAAATTCGAACTTGTTTTTACCAACTGTCAGCGTATCTCCAACCTGATAAGTACCAGTATCATAGACCCCGATGATGTCTCCTGCTACAGCATTGCTGACATTTTCACGGCTTTCGGCCATAAATTGAGTCACGTTAGATAACTTAGCACCCTTACCAGTACGAGGCAGGTTGACGCTCATCCCACGCTCAAATTCACCCGATACGATCCGCACAAAGGCGATCCGGTCGCGGTGACGAGGGTCCATATTGGCTTGGATTTTAAAGACAAAGCCTGAGAAATCCTTATCGTAAGGATCGACCATTTCTCCATCGGTCTTCTTGTGGCCATGTGGTTCTGGAGCAAACTTGAGGAAGGTTTCCAAGAAAGTCTGTACACCAAAGTTCGTCAAAGCGGATCCAAAGAAGACTGGTGTTAATTCACCCGCAAGGATAGCTTCTTCTGAAAATTCATTTCCGGCTTCTTGCAAGAGTTCGATATCATCTTTTACTTGCTCATAGAAGGGGTTGTTGGCAAAGAGCTTGTCTCCATCTTCTAGACTAGCAAAGCGTTCATCCCCTTTGTAGAGTTCCAAGCGTTGATTATAGAGGTCGTAGAGTCCCTCAAAGGCTTTCCCCATCCCGATCGGCCAGTTCATTGGATAACTTGCAATACCCAAGACTTCTTCCAATTCTTGCAAGAGATCTAGTGGTTCACGACCATCACGGTCCAGCTTGTTCATAAAGGTAAAGACTGGAATCCCGCGGTGTTTGACAACCTCAAACAATTTCTTGGTTTGGGCCTCGATACCCTTGGCAGAGTCCACTACCATGACCGCAGCATCCACCGCCATCAAGGTCCGATAGGTATCTTCTGAAAAGTCCTCGTGTCCTGGAGTGTCTAGGATGTTTACCCGTTTCCCATCGTAGTCAAACTGCATGACAGATGAGGTTACCGAAATCCCACGTTGTTTCTCGATATCCATCCAGTCTGACTTAGCAAAGTTTCCTGTTTTCTTCCCTTTGACGGTACCGGCTTCCCGAATCTCTCCTCCAAAGTAGAGCAACTGCTCTGTAATCGTCGTTTTACCAGCATCCGGGTGGGAGATAATGGCAAAGGTACGGCGTTTTTTAATTTCTTCTTGTACGTTCATATTCCTAATTCTTTCTCTTTTTATTTTCTGATAAATTTACAAATTCATCTTTACATCGGATCTCTCCTCAATTTCTCTATCTTTTCTATTATAGCGAAAAGAGGCACTTTTTTCAACGATGGATCTTTTTGGGGACGCAAAGAAAGACCGAAATCCGTAGATTCTAGTCTTCTTTTCACGGCTATCAAAAGGCACCAAATCCTCCGCCACCGCCACCATCAGAGAAGCCACCGCCGTCAAAGCCGCCACTGCCATCTGAAGAGTTAATAGAGAAGCTTGAAACACTATAGGAATCATCTGCATAGTTCATCAAGGTAGAGCCGTCTAGGAAAGTATTTGGGGAGGTTGTTAGCCAAAGAACAGTGTCCCAGTCTTCATATGGTAAGGAAATCTGATGATTTTGGAGTACCTGGCTCACTTTTTTTGCTTGGCCATACAGGGTTGCATAGACTAAGATGCGATTCCATAGGATGACACTCTCAAGTTCTGCTTGGTTGAAATTTGGAATACTTTCGATCATATTTCGAAAGGCCATCCATTGGAATTGTGCATCCAAGTTCTCTAAGGATTGTAGATGATCTTCACGGATTTTCACAACAATATAAAATGGAATGAATAACAAAACCAAAAGTAAAATAATCCAAAAATAGAATGAAGATAGGTGTGATCCAAATCCAAGAGATAAGAAACACATGCTCACAAATAAGATCAGTAAGAGCCAAAAATGTAAGGCGCAGCCTGTTTTAGAAAAAGCTTCTTCTTTTTCAGATAAGTCTCTAAAATAAGAAGGCAATCCTAATTTTGCAATTTCCTTTTCTACCCCTTTTGACAATTGCTGGGCATCCTTTTTTAAAAGGGATTGAACGGCACTTCCGACTTTTCGAATACGGTCTCGTTGTGTGTCTGATTTAGCAGCTCGAAAATCTTTTTTTAAGGCTGCTTTGTCGATTTTATACCTTGAAAATACTTCACTGATACTGATTTCAGATTCTTGATCAAAGATCATTTCAATAAACTTCAATTCAAAATCAGCCAAGCCTTCATAATGGAGACAGGTCAAGGTTTCCCCATTTTCATTCCTAGTCAAACGAAGATTTCCTCGATCAATGAGATCCAATATAGTTGCTTGGATGAGATGATTGAATGTTAATGGTCCTTTCTCTCTAGATATCACCATCCGTTCAAAATCAAGTTGATACAGTGACTTAGCTAGGACAAGAGGAGGTAAATTCTGTGGTGGTTCGTATAATCGTACTCCTTTTGCAATCCGACGAGTTCTGGTACTGATAAAATACCGGATCCATGGAATGAAAGCGAGGATAAATAAAAGAATCGATACAATTGGTACAACCTTAAGTAGAAGGGTCCGATAGAGGAACGTTTTTTGTTCAATGGATTTCTCTTTTTTGAGAAATTTCTCTTTTCCATTTCCCTTGTTAATCTCATTTGCTTGGTCTTGACGCAGGGCTTCTGTCATTGGCCAATAGGCATGCAGTTCGAGCTTTCCATTTTTTGGAAAATCCTTTGTCCAAATATGATAACCAGTTTCAGTCCGTTCGACTTGGGCTGGTGGATTAAAGTAACCAGTATGGGCATACAGTTTTCCCTGCTTAGCATCCAAGCCATCCACATAAAAGTCTAATTTCGCGACTTTCTCATCTCCATCTGAAATAGGAAACCAGTTCAATTCTGCACTATCCTTGTAGAAAGTCAAGAGATGATCAATCTTCCATTTCACTATGATCTTGACCGTGCCACCGACGATACGGGCATTGTATATTTTTAATTGACGGCCATCTTGCAGGTCTGTTTCCTCTACACGAATCTCTCGTTTTTCCCCATCCACATAGGCTTCCACCTCAGGATTACGATGAATCTTAAACCCTTTTGGAAGAGGATCTGCGCTTCCTAGAGTCACATATTGACCATGATAGCCTGTCTGAAACTGATAGGTGATCTCTTGTGTAAATGTTGCCTGGCTATCTTCCTGCAATTGGAGGTGTCCTACATAGGATTCAATCGAATAGCGAACTTCTTCATCCGCATGTGCTGTCGTTATTGTACAAAACAAACTCCAAACGAGGGAGATCATTAGCAAGAAACGCTTCATATATTCTCCTTTGATATAAAACAGGGTTGAGACAGAGATGCCCCAACCTTCCTACTTGTTATTTTCTCACTTTCACCCGCTCACTTCTGCGACTGAAGAACTGATTAAAGAGTAATAAAGCAAGGGCTAAAATACTGGATACAACCAGATAGTTGAGCCACACCTTATCCCCTCTCATAATCGGAGGGCGGGCCATCAAGCCGTAATTTCCTCCCGTCAATTGATTGACTCCAACCAGGAATAAATCTAAGGCAAAGGTATAGAGAACAATCTGACTATTTTTTAAGAGGTTTCGATCATACCATCTCAAGAGATAAATCAAGGAATTGATGAGGAGACAGTAATGTCCGAGGAGGAAAGAAAAACTCGTAATATGAGGGAAAGTGTAGGGATCAAAGACTGGATAGCCCAAAGCAAAGATGGCTCCACTCACTCCCATCAAGGCAAAGAACTGTTTGCTTTTCCATCGGTCTGGTAAAAACAAGACCGCAAACATGGCCAAGCGGCAATGATAAAATGGTAAGCTATTGGACCAAGGAATGTGGTAGGCAAAATACCACAGATACAAGCAAATTAACTGGAAGCCTTGTAAGTATTGAAAGCATTTACGAAATTGCTCATTCTGATAATAGCGAAGTGACATCATAATCGCTGTCACAACGAACAAGACCATCACACTATACCAAAGTGCTGAGATTGCTGGTGGTGCTGTTGATTCTGTAGTGAAAAAATGATGCATAAAATCTCCTTATTTAAACAGATTTAGGTATTCTTCTTTTCTTACTGTACTGAACAATCGTATTGATGAAAATCAGTGTCCCCGTCATGAGAACTGTCACAATCAAATAGTTGAGCACAAGGCCATGGTCACCGATCACAGGAGGGCGACGCATAAAGCCGTAGTTTCCGCCCGTTGCGAGATTCGCAAGCTGAATAATGGCATTGACCCCAACAGTCATCTGACAGATTTTCCAAACAGCCCCTTCTTCCACCTGGTAGGATTGAACCAGATAGATCAAACAATTGGCCAAGAGAGCCCAGTGACCAAAGACATTGTTGATCGAGGAAACGTGAGGAAAAGGGTAGGGATAAAAAACGGGATGAACCAAGGCCATAATGGAGCCAAAGACTCCCACGAGAGCAAAATATTGTTTGAAGCTGCCCTTGGGAGCCAAAAGAATGATCCACATGGCCATCCGACTATGATAGAAGGGAAGACTCTCTGAAAGAGGCAAGCGAGCAGCTAGATACCAAGCGTTGATAATCAGCAACTGGATCAACTGCCCCCAATACCAAAAGTTTTGATAGCCTTTGGAAGAAGCAAATCGAATAGACAGAAGCCCCACCACTACCAATGAGGTCGGCAACAAGAAATACCAAGCCCCCAATTGAGGAGGGGCCGTTGGTTGACTGGTGAAAAATAAGTCCCAAAGTGTCATGATTTCTTTCCCTTATCTGCTCTTTTTATTCTGAACGCGAAACTATACTCTCTTCGACCATCTTGTATTTGTATTTATAGCGTTGATTGACCAAGCAAATACCAGCTACCATCACGATGCTGACCAAGAGGTAGTTCAAGAGAGCACCGTGGTCTCCAATGATTGGTGGACGTCGTAAGAAGCCGTAATCTCCTTTCGTCAAAAGGTTGACCAAGAAAATCAAGGCATTCATGCCAAAGGTGATCTTAACAATTCGTAGGCTGTCTTGTTTTTCAGATTGATAATGATCCTGTAGGTAAATCAAACTATTGGCAAACAAGGCCCAGTGACTAAAAATCAGATTGAGTACAGTGATATGGGGGAATGGGAAGGGATCAAAGGCTGGATAAACCAAGGCCGCAATGGATCCTAGAACTCCCAACAAGGCAAAATATTGCTTGATATAGGTCCCTCTCGGAGCAAAAAGGATCGCAAGCATGGCCAGGCGACAATGATAAAATGGTAAATTATCAGTCAGAGGCATGTGGGCTAGAATATACCAAGCATTGATGGTCAAGACTTGAATCAATTGTGCCCAGTACCAAAAGCGTTGGTAGCTTTTTGACTGCGCATATTTGATGGAAAAGTAGCCAACCACCAACAAAGAAGCTGGCAGAATGAAATACCATAGCCCAAACTCAGGCGGGGCTGATTTTTGGTTCGTAAACAATAAATCCCAAAGTGTCATTTTTATATCCCTTTAATTTATAGATCGTTTTTAATCACAATACAAATCTCGTTTCCCATCATAAACCTCCCAAAGGAAATTCAATTGTTCTTCTGTATTGCGCTTGGTAGAAAGAGCAGGCATTTTCTCTCTCTCAAAAAATGCAAGATCGGAAATTTCCTGATTCTGTTGAAAACTTCCATCCAGCAATTCACATTCAAATACCAATTTCACATATTGGCGACTTTGCAATTGGTAGCGATTGGTATCAAATACTGCCAACAACCGATTGACACGTGCTACATAGCCCGTTTCTTCTTGGATTTCCTTTAAAATATTTTCTTTAGGAGAATAGCCAACCTCACCAAAACCACCCGGCAAAGCCCAGGTCTCTTCTCCCTGACCTTTCACCAGACAAAGTTTTCTATCTTTGACAATCCAAGCCCTAACATCAATTAAGGGGGTGTCATAATAGTTTGTCGGTCGAAACAAATCCGATAATTCTTGTGAATTCAGATCAGTCGTTTCTCTCACAAGATCCTGTAAAATTTCACGAATATCCTGGTAGCGCTCTTGATCAAATGGATCTTTTGAGAAGGCTAAGCCTGTATTGGTGATTGAAATCAAGCGCTGAATGTCCTTCAGTACATTATTACTTACCATTCTCCAACTCCTCTACCAATTTGGCTAGATTCATAGAATTGCTTCCCTTGATGAGGATTTGGTCCTGCTCTTTTAAGCTTTCCTTGACTTGTTTGACCATGTCCCCAAACTGGTCTTCCTCAGCTGTTTTTTTGAAATAATAGACATGTCCAAGTGGGAACATCTGACTCGCTAACTGAGCCAATCCTGCAATGTCTTGGCCATAGAAAATAACCGTATCCAAAACATCCGGCGAGAGGCTAAGAATCATTTGGTTGTGCAGATCTACAGATTGCTCCCCTAGTTCTTTCATATCTGCCAGAACGGCTAATTTTCGACCATTTGGATTAGCAGGAATGGTAGAGAAAGTTTCTAAGATTAGGCGCATAGCCGTTGGATTGGCATTGTAGACATCGGATAGGATATCCGCTCCGTTACTGGCCTTCTTCCATTCTGTCCGGTTGCGCGTCAATTGCAAGGTTTCAAAACTATCACGAATCGCAGCTTCACTCACTCCTTCTTGCAGGGCAACATAAGCTGCAATCATAGCATTGGTCGCATTGTATTTTCCTGTTACCGGAAGATCAATCGCTTCTTCTAAGAAATTCGCTCGGAAAGTTAAGCTATCCTTTCGCTCGATTAACTCAGTAATAAAAATCTCCTCGTCTGGGCCAAAGCGTACGACTGTTTGTTTTTCAGGAAGGTAGGCATCGACGATCGGATCAGCTGGAACTACCAGAAGACCACCTTCTGGCATCCCGTCCGCAATCTGGAGTTTTCCTTTTGCGATCTCACTTCGATCTTTGAAGAATTCCAAATGGGCTTCCCCAATCAAGGTGACAATAGCAGCTTTTGGATGCGCCAATTCTGACAAGAGATGGATATCTCCTAGATGGTCTTGCCCCATTTCAAGGACCAGTTTGTCCGTCCCTTCTGGCATATGCAAAACCGTATAAGGAAGACCAATTTCGTTATTATAGTTTCCTTGTGTTTTATAGGTCAGGTAGGTGGTGGACAAAAGCTGTGCCAACATATCTTTTGTGGTTGTTTTACCATTTGACCCTGTCACCGCAAAAACATCCACTTTTGTCTTTTGAAGATAGGCTGCAGCCAATGTTTGAAATGCGCTCAATACATCTTCCACCAAAATATAAGGATGGCCTTCGATCACTTTCTCTGAAAAAGTGGCTACGGCTCCATTTTCAAAAGCGGTCTCGATGAAATCATGACCATCACGCGCTCCCTTTAACGGAACAAAAATGTCTCCAGGCCCAATCAAACGGCTGTCAAATTCAGGCTTGATGAGGGCCACATCTTCATATTGGCTGATATCATTTTTTGCATGTACTAGATGAGCAACTTCATGTAATGTGAGATTCATATCCGACTCCTCAGTTCTCCGTAGCGTCGTCCCCAAAGGTCTAGACGCTCGTTTCAAATTCTTCTCATTATACCATATTCTAGATCACAAAAAAAGCCACCAAGCGGTGGCATCTTTCTTACAACAAATGCGCTTCGTGTTTTTGGAAGACTTCTTTTCCGAGCTCTACTAACTTGGTGATCAAATCTGTATAGTTGAGACCCATATTGTCCCAAAGCAAGGGATACATAGACCATTGGGTAAAGCCTGGCATAGTATTGAGCTCATTTAAGAAGATCTCTCCTTTATCGGTATAGAAGAAATCACAACGAGCTAAGCCTAGACCACCGATCGCACGAAAGGCTTTTTCTGCGTTGGTTCGCATGATTTTCACAACCTCAGGGTCCAATTGAGCTGGAATAGCCATGGTAATTTTGTTATCGATGTATTTGGCATCATAATCATAGAAGGCAACATCTTTGACAACTTCACCTGGCAAGGTACTTTTCACATCATAGTTTCCAAGGAGCCCAACTTCGATCTCACGCGCATTGACCCCTTGTTCTACCAAGACACGGCTATCGTATTTGAAGGCCAATTCGAGAGCAGTCCGAAGTTCTGTTTGGTTTTCAGATTTTGAAATCCCTACGCTAGAACCCATATTGGATGGTTTAGTAAAGACTGGATAAGAGAGAGTCGCTTCAATTGCAGTAATTTTTTCATCCACGTCATCGCCTTCCACTAGAGCTACATAAGGAACTTGTGGAATCCCCGCCGACTCCAAGACCCGTTTGGTCGTGATCTTGTCCATGGCCACACTGGAAGCTAGGATGCCACAGCCAACATAAGGCATTTTCAAGACTTCTAAGAAGCCTTGAATGGAACCATCTTCTCCCATTGGTCCATGAAGAACTGGAAAGACCACTGCTCCTTCCTTGTAAATTGCAGATGGTGCGACTTTCTTAGACCAGTCCACTGTATCGTTGGTCATCAATTTCTCATCATCCTCTGGTTTCTCTTCAAAAGCTTGCGTCTGGATGAAATCTCCTGACTGCGTAATAAAGTAGGTTTGAACCGAAAATGCTTGGTAATCAATCGCGCGCATCACGCTTTCTGCTGAAAGAACAGATACTTCACGTTCTGCACTACGTCCACCATACAACAGGATTAAGTCTTGTTTACTCATAGTTTCTCCCTAATTGTTCCCTTGATTTCTTACTTGATAGTATACCACAATGATAGCCCTTTCGAAAGAACTTCTCTTATAATTCTGTCCGATTTTCAATCGCGCGAAGCAAGGTCACTTCGTCCGCATACTCGATATCGGCTCCAACTGCCAGTCCTCGTGCCAAACGGGTCACTTTGATCCCTGCTGGTTTGAGCACACGCGAGATATACATAGATGTCGCTTCCCCGTCTGCCGTCGCATTGGTCGCAACAATGACCTCTGTGACTGTTCCATCCATCAAGCGACTAATTAAACTCTTGAGATTGATGTCATCAGGTCCCACGCCATTCATGGGCGAGATCAAGCCATGTAAGACATGATAGCGACCGTGGTATTCCTGGATATTTTCCATAGCAGATACATCCCGGCTATCTTCTACAACCAGAATGAGGGATGGATCCCGCGTTTCATCTCGACAAATCTCGCAGGTTTCTTCATCGGTTAAATTGCCACAAATACTGCAATACCCCAGCTCACGCTTGGCATTCAGTAAGTTCTTGGCAAATTCATTGACATCATCATCTGACATACCAATGGTGTAAAAAGCCAGACGAGTCGCTGTTTTGATCCCAATTCCTGGCAACTTCGAATAGCTGTCAATTAATTTTGCAATAGGTGCTGGATAAAGCATAGTTTCCTTTCTAATTCATGGGGTGTTTCTGATTGTATAAGTTAATAATGTCACGCGTAATCGAATGACTGACCGTCGCTTGTAGATTGGTATTATGTGGAAAAACCACTGCTACCGCAATCTTTGGATTGTTTGACGGTGCATAAGCCACCACATTGGTATTAATGGCTTGTTTGCCTCCATCGACTGTGGTTTCAGCTGTACCGGTCTTGGCACTAATGGAGACACTAGCACCTTGACCGACAGTTTTCCCTGTCGTCAAACCACTCGTACCATTCGCAACCTGATAGAACCCTTGCTTGATCAAAGCCATGTCCTCCGCTGAGATATGGACCTGATTGAGCTCCTTGGTTTCGATCGCTTTTTTCAACTGACCAAGGCCCCCTTGATCATTATTGTCATAGATGCCTTCGACGACATGAGGACTCACTCGCTTCCCATCATTCGCTACGGTTGCCGCATACTGAGCCAATTGCATAGGCGTATAGTTGTCAAACTGACCAAAGGCATTGGTCAAATAATTACCGACTGTGTAGTCTTTTGGAATAAAACCGGTCGATTCATTGGGAAGGTCAATCCCCGTTGATGCCCCAAGACCATACTCTGCAAAAGTAGAGCGCAGTTTTTTCATAGCCGGTTCAACCTGATCCACTTGTAAGGTCATATTTGGAGTGTAAGGTTGCCCCATCATCTTAAGGGCAATTTGGACCATATAGGTATTGGAAGAGTATTCCAATGCTTCCACTGCATTGATGGAGCGACTGCCATATTGGGTAAACCAAGAGTTAATCGGCGTTGATCCTGCAAAAACAATGGGCTGATCGGTCAGTACTTGATTGCCGGAAATGGCACCATTTTCCCATCCTGAAGTCAAGGTTGCTCCTTTAACGACCGATCCTGGGACGAAAACATTGGTGACTGTTCCCAAAGCATCGGTTGATAAATCTTGACTACCAGCCTGGTGTTTGATCCCTGCCATGGCAAGGACTTTCCCTGTATCAGGCTCAAGGGCTACAGCATAGACACCTTCGGAGTAGGTCGCATTTCCAGCTTGCAACTCTGCGCTAAAGGCAGAGCGGAGAATATCTTCCACCCCTTTTTGGAAATCCAAGTCAATCGAGAGCTTGAGGTTTTCCCCCTTAGCTCCTTTTGAAATGTCTACCACTTTATCCATATTGCCATTTTTATCCAGGAGAATTTCTTTTTCACTGCGTTTTCCTTGAAGGACGTTTTCGTATTCCTTTTCGAGATAAGAGGTTCCAACCCGGTCATTGAGGGCATAACCTTTTTTGACATAGTCCTCGACTTCTTCTGCTGGAAGTCCTGCCTGCTCAGTCGAAACCGTTCCGATGATAGAAGCTAAAGGAGTATCCAAAACCTTGCGGTCCCAGCTGGTCGTGATCGCAATTCCAGGAAGGTCCTGACTGTCAGCCGCGATGGTCGCAATCTGCTCAGCTCCTAGTGCTTGCGTCGAAATAATCCCCGTCGCAAAATTCTCCACAGCATTCATCTGGCTATAGAGATAAATAATCTTTTTCTCATCATCCGTATAGCCGAGTTTTGAAGGGTCGATACTATCCACTGCCGCTTGATAAATCTTGGCTTCCGGCAGGCGGTTGCCATCGGTATCAAATTTCTTTTTCTCAGGCAGGTGTTCCACGACCTCTTGGTAGACCTTGGTATTGGCTAGATAGTAATCCACTTCTTGCCGTTCGGTTACTTGAGGATTTTCTACATCGACATACTGCAAGAGTTTTCCAGCTGTCTCTCGCATTTCTTGGGCCGTCATTTTACGATCCCGAGTAAAGGTCAAGACTTGTTTTCCCACATTTTCCACCAAGGGCTTACCAGAAGCATCATAAATTTGCCCTCGCACACTCCCTTGTTTGACCGTCTTTTTGGTAGCTTTTGCCAATTTATCCGTATAGTAGGCTTGGTGAGAGATCTGCATATAGCCAAGTCGGGTAATCAGAACCAAAAAAAGAAGGCAAATCAAACTAAACAGCAGATAGAGTCTGCGTGTGATCGAATGATTCTCAAACTTCCGTATTTTTTTCTTCATGAAATGTTCTATCCTTCTTTTCTAATCAACACTTACTTTCCATTTTACTATTTTTCCAAGAGTATCTCAAGAAAAGGAAGGGACCTTTCCTGGAATTTTATGAAGAAAAAAGATTGGACATGCTCGCCCAATCTCTTTTTCTAATAAGTCACAACATTGATTTTTCCTTTGTCATACTCAGCAATGAAAATATCCAACACGTTATCATAGCCTTCTTTTTCCAATTCAGCCCGCAACCACTCTTCACTTTTCCCAATTGTTTCCAAAATTTCAAGCTGAACCACACCATCAGTAATGATCGGGTATTTAGGATTTTCATCCCCCGCACGGACAACGATTATTTGACCGTTTTGTTCAATGACAGCTCGTTTCACTCCCTTTAATTGGAAAATTCCTTGTGAACGCAATTTCAAGGCAACGTCTGAAGCAGAAAGTCCCTTGGATCGACAAGCTTCCGGATCAAGCTTCCCATTTTTGATAATGACAGTTGGTTTGCCATCGATCAAGTGCTTCATAAAACGGACATTGGTATTGAGCCATTTTAAGAGCAAGATCAAAATAGTCCACATCAAGAGAATCACTATGTATTGAAGAATGGTAATGGAGCTATTGTAAATCACCCCACCAATAATTCCCCCCAGAACAAAGTTCTGTATCTGGTCTACTGCAGAACTTGGTGCTAAGTTTCCTTTCCCGGTCACATTGATCACAAATACCAAGGAAATCAAGCCAAGAGCTAATTTAATCAAAATGGTTATAAAATTTACTGTCATTTGTTCACCTCCACAAGTTCTACGTCTGTTTTATATAGATCCATCTTTTCTAATAGATAGCGATCCGGGTCAGAGCCTGCGATAGCTCGGTAATAAACCTCTCCAACTTTCATAATCGCCCCATCTGTGGCCGCTGAAGTATTGACATAGACATCTTCTTTTTTGACATCCAACTCCTTTGAGATGACTTCAATAAAATGGAGTGAGCGTTGGAACTGGTCATTATTACTTTGGCTATTTTGAAAATTGCTGATACTGATCAAGACCACTACCACCAGAGTTAAAATGGAGATAATAGACAATTCGCGGAATTTGCTATCGTGCTTATTCCGATAGGCTTTCGCCGCAAAAAAACCAGTCAGAAGAATGAGCAAGCCAGATATCCCAATGGTCACCCAGTTTTGCTGGCTGATCTGACTCAATACATAGTCATAAGAGTAAAATTTCATAAACAACTCCCTTTCTCCAAATGAATTCAAGCTATTATAATGGATTTTATAAGAATTTTCAAGGCATTGTGATCAGGAAATCATTAAAATTTTGTTATAATAAAACTATCAATTATGTCAAGAAAAGGAAACACAATGAAACTCATTTCATGGAATATCGACTCGCTAAACGCTGCATTGACTAGCGACTCAGCACGCGCCAAACTCTCTCAAGAAGTCCTTCAAACCTTGGTCGCTGAGGATGCAGATATCATCGCCATTCAAGAAACCAAGTTATCCTCCAAAGGACCTACTAAAAAACACCTCGAAATTCTTGAGGAACTCTTCCCTGGCTACGAAAATACCTGGCGCTCTTCTCAAGAACCAGCTCGCAAAGGCTATGCTGGAACCATGTTCCTCTATAAAAAAGAGCTTACTCCCGTTGTGACTTTCCCAGAGATCGGTGCTCCTTCGACCATGGACTTGGAAGGTCGGATCATTACTCTGGAATTTGGTGGCTTCTTTGTAACACAAGTCTATACTCCTAATGCCGGTGATGGCCTCAAACGTTTAGCAGAACGTCAAGTCTGGGATGTCAAATATGCGGAGTACTTGGCTGAACTTGATAAGCAAAAACCTGTCCTTGCTACAGGTGACTACAACGTGGCCCACAAGGAAATCGACCTTGCTAATCCAGCCAGCAACCGTCGTTCACCAGGTTTCACAGACGAAGAACGTGCAGGCTTTACCAACCTTCTAGCAGCAGGCTTTACAGATACCTTCCGCCACCTCCACGGTGATGTGCCGGAGCGTTACACTTGGTGGGCACAACGCAGTAAAACCTCAAAAATCAACAATACAGGCTGGAGAATCGACTATTGGTTAACCTCAAACCGCATTGCAGACAAGGTTACTAAATCAGATATGATTGACTCAGGCGCTCGCCAAGACCACACACCGATTGTCTTGGAGATTGAATTATAAGGATTTTCTTTATGAACTACAATGCAGTAATTCCCGAGTTTATGGTATCGAATATAGAACAGTCCCGTTCCTTCTACTGTGATTTACTGGGTTTCACCATTGAATACCAGCGTCTAGAAGAAAAATTTCTCTTCCTGTCTCTTGAAGATTGCCAGCTCATGCTAGAGGAGGGAACAAAGGATGAATTAGCTGAACTAACCTACCCATTTGGTCGTGGAGTCAATATCTCCTTTGGTATAGAGGATGTCCCTAGGCTCTATCAGAAATTGTTAGAAGCCAACTATCCTATTCATCGCCCATTGACCAAAAGAAAATTTCGTGTTGACGACCATTATATCTATCCTCATGAATTTGCAGTTTTAGATCCAGATGGCTATTTTTTAAGATTTAGCGAATAAGAGAATAGATCACTAGAGTAGAAAAAGAAACAAAAAAAGAAAGAGACTTGGACAAAAGTCCTAGCCTCTCAATTATTTTTGGATTGTCGAGCAAGACGCAGTGGTTGAGTGGGCTCTACTACGCTGATTTCATCAGCTTTTACAGCCCTACTCAACTGTGCGGAGGTGGGACAACGAAATCGAATTCTAACGAATTACCAATTTCTGTCCCACTCTCTTTTAGTCTTTTGGGGATTATTTCCCAGGAATATTTGGATCTAAGCCCCAAGATTGCTCGAGAACAGGTCTTAAGGCTTTAATCATATCTTCTGAACCTACGATTGTGATATTGTATACTTTATCGCCTTTTTGGAATACCCATTCGTACAAAATGTTCCCATTTTTAAATGTTACTTTTATTAAGAAAGCGTCCTCACTGGCAAAAATAGCTTTTACACCTTCTAAACTAGTTTGATTTTTGGCTTTTCCCCAGAAGCTATATAAACGGTCCGCAAGTAACTGTGCGTCAAAGGTTTCGTTGGGGCCAAGTTCAACAGTATCTTTAGTGTTTGATTCCATTAACAACATATTGTGTTTGTCTGGTGATGAATATTTGAGCGTTTTGCTACTTTGAGTTTTGCTACTTTGAGCTTTGAAATTATATACGACCCAATCTTTAGGGATATTGATATAACCAAAATTTTCATTTCCGATACGTTGAGTATCTGCAAGGGATATTTCTTTTGCCCTAGAAGAAGACCCAGGAGTTGTTGTTTGAGCTTTTGTCGTTGATGCAGTCGTAGTTTCTGTTGCTTTCTTCTCTCCGTTTCCGCATGCTGCTAGTATAAATGCAGATAGAAGCGTTACAGAGCTTAATATTATTTTGTTTTTCATCAGGATTGTTCTCCTTAAAGTGGTTGACTCACAAATATAATATCATTTTTTATAGTTTATTTAAATAGGAAACGCTTTCGATAAAAAGCATAGGGTATAACAAAAGAAAATTTCGTGTTGGTGAACAGTATATCTATCCTCATGAATTTGCAGTTCTAGATCCAGAGGGCTATTTTTTAAGATTTAGTGAATAGAATGAGACAGACTGACTTTCAAGACATAAAAAAACCGGAGCCCTTACATGACGGCTCCGACTTTTTTATCTTCATTGATAGACCAATGATTGATTTTTTTATTTTTTCTTCTCAATGTGATCTTTGAGATCTTCTTGAGCTTTTTTATTGGATTCTGCCTTTTTCTTCAACCATTCTTCTTTGGCCTTGTTAAAGTCTTTTGTTGTGACAACATCTTTAGACATTTCAAGGTATTTGTAGAATGTTCCTGTTCCTTTTGTACCAACCCATGAAGCAGCACGGCTGTATGGTACGGTCCGTTGAAGCATTGGAGCACCACCATTTGAAACAGTTGGAAGCGTAATCGAGCTATCTGTCAACCAAGCTTGCGCTGCAGCATATTTTTCATAGCGTTTTGCTTGATCCAACAATTCAGCATCGGCATCTTTCAACATGTTAGCGTATTGATCCAAACCAACTGTTGCAATGGCTGGGTTGTTTGAACCTGCATCAATACCAAGATAGTAGAAGACAGAACCATTTACTGGGCTGATACTTTCAAGGTAAGTCGATGGGTCTTGATAGTCCGGAGCCCAACCACCGCCTGAGATATCATAGTCTCTTGCAGCAGCTGTATTACTGAAGTAAGTGATGTTTTGGAAATCATCATCCGATACCTTTTGAAGGTCGACAACGACATTATCTGCACCAAGAGCTGACTCTACAGATTGTTTGAAGGAGCTCGCTTGTTGAACCATACTGTTGTCCACTTGGCTGACAATGTAGTCCAAATGAATTGGGAATTGAACCCCTTGTTTTTGCAATTCAGCTTTAGCTTTCGCAAATGAAGCTTTGGCTTTTTCTGGGTTGTAAAGACTAGTTTGACCATCGTCCAGGCTTACACCCTTCCATTGGTCTCCATAGGTAACCAATTGTTTTTCAACCACTTTACCAAAGTCTTCTCCATTGACTTGGACATAAGTTGGTGGCACCAAGGTACTACGAAGCGTATTTTCAGCTGCATCAGATCCAGATACTTGTGCCGCATATGATTTGCGGTCAAAGCCAAAGTTCACCGCTTGACGGAAGTCCTTGTTCAGGATTGCTTTCTTGGTAGAAGCTTTTTGTTCATCCGTTGTTTTGGCTGTGTGGTCGTACTTTTGACGGTCCAAGTTGAATCCAAGATAGTAGGATGTTCCCAATTGCAAACCGTAGACAATGTTGTCGCCAAAGTTTTTCTTAACACTCTTATACGTCGAACTGTTTGGCATAACAGATGCAAAGGAATATTGACCTTTTTCAAAGTTCTTAATGATTGCATCTGGATTTGATCCATCGTTAAAGGTCAATTTGACATTATCGATATGGACATTTTTCGCATCGTAATAGTCTTTGTTCTTGACCAATTGAATTTCAGATTTTGAAGTCAGTGATTTCAAGTAATATGGACCATTGTATAAGATGCTGCTAGGTTTCAAAGAACCAAAATCTTTTCCTTGAGATTTCAAGAAATCCGCATTGACTGGGAAAAGAACACCTGAGGTTGTTTTTGAGTTCCAGAAACTTTCTGGACGGACCAAGGTATATTGGATGGTGTGGTCATCTAAAGCTTTGACTCCAACCGTGTTAAAGTCTTTGGTTTCCCCTTTTACGTAGGCATCCAAACCTTTGATCGAATTTTGAATCAAGAAGAGACCTTCTGATTTTGACTCAACCGCGTGTTTAATCCCTGTAATAAAGTCTTGAGCCGTCACATCACCATATTCCTCACCCTCACTCGTATACCATTTGGCATCCTTACGAAGTTTGTAAGTATAGGTTAATCCATCTTCAGAGACAGTCCAATCTTCTGCTAGACTTGGCACAAAGTTTCCGTATTGGTCGTTTTCAAGAAGACCATCTACAAGGTTACTTGTGACATCTGAAGTCGTTGTACGAGTTGCAGCGATGTAATCCAAGGTATTTGGATCTGCTGAATAAACGAATGAGTAAGTTGCTTGGTTGCTACTACCTCCGCTACACGCTGCTAAGAGAAAGGCACCTGCAACAGAAACTCCTGCAAGAGCTAACAGTTTTTTTGCTTTCATCACTATCTCCTTATGTTAGATTTTCTACCATTATACACTATTCCTAAAAAAAAACCAAATATATTTTAAAAAAGTTCGTTATTTCTGAATGAATATAATAAGATATAAAGAAAAAGCATCTTGAAATCGATCTCAAAGAAGCCGGATAGAGGAGTCTAGGCACCTACCACCACAGATTTGCAAAACCGAATCATTCAATTCTTTTAATAAATATACGTTCAACTAAAAAAGAACCTCTGCTCTTTCGAGCAGAGGAACTGATTCCTAATCAAAATGATAGAGTTGTGGATACTGGTCACATTCAGGATTTTTAGGATGGCAGATGGCCCGTCCAAAGTAAATCATAGCTTGGTGAGCCGCCAGCCATTCGCTCTTTGGCAGAACATCCATGACCCGCTTTTCAACTTCCAATGGCGTCGCTGATTTCTTGACAATATCATGGTGCTTGCAGATCCGCTCCACATGGGTATCGACAGCAAAGGCTGGAATCCCAAAGCCTACACTCATGACCACATTGGCTGTCTTTCGTCCTACTCCTGCTAGACTTTCTAACTCTTCACGAGTCTGAGGCACTTGCCCATCAAAGTTATCTAGCAATTGTTGGGCACATTTTTTAAGAAATTTGGCCTTATTTCGATAGAGGCCTAATTTAGAAATATGCTTGGCGATATCGGCTTCACTGGCTGCTGCCATAGCTTGCGGGGTTGGAAAAGCCGCAAACAAACCTGGTGTCGCTTTGTTAACAGCCGCGTCTGTCGTCTGAGCTGAGAGCATGACTGCTACTAGTAATTCAAAATGATTACGAAAATCCAGACTTGGCTTGGCATCTGGAAAGAGGGCGATAATTTCTTCAATCACATGGCGTGCCCGTTTCTTTGATAAAACCATATTCTCTCCTTTACATTACTAGTCTTTATTATAGCATGAAAGTCCCCTATTTCTGAAAGATTCGGCTTCAGAAAAGGACTCGTCCTTGGACAAGCCTTTTTCGATCAGTCTATAAAATGAGTATGCTTGGTAATCCATTGTGTGACCTTGATATTTAACCAGAACACATAGATCCCAAATGTAATGATGGTAAAGAACCACCATTTGATCCAATTTCCAAATAACTGCATAGCCGTGCCGTCAAAGTACTGACGACGACCATCAATCACGGTATGCTTGACCTTCCAGTTATACATAATGCACACGCCCCAAGGAGCACAAATCCCAAAAGTAAATACTGTAATGAAGGTTGCTAATAAAACATGGCAAATATATGAAAATAGGCCTCCATCAAAATACGATTCACGGTACATGTTCAATCTCCCTATATTTTTTCTACACCAATCTCTTCAAGAAGGTAATCAGGGTTTGAGCAGAGCGTTCGCCAGCCTCTACGATAAATTCATCAAAAGAGATATTGGCTGCGTGATCTGCCGTATCACTCATAGCTCGAATAACCATAAATGGACGTCCAGCTGCATGAGCGGCTTGGGCAATAGCTGCCCCCTCCATCTCAACTGCCAAGACTTCTGGGAAATGCTCCCGAATTGCTGCGACTTTTTCTTCACTCGCGATAAAGCTATCTCCTGTTGTAATCAAGCCCACATGTGTGGTTGCAGCTTCTTCTTCCAGAACTTTTTTCATCTCTGAAACAAAATAGCGACTGGATTCAAAGTAAAGTGGTTGACCTGCCATTTGACCATACTTGTAGCCAAAGGCTGTCACATCCACATCATGATAAGCCAATTTGTCTGCAAGTACGATATCCCCAACAGCCATTCCCGGTGCAACCGCACCTGCAGAACCTGTATTGATAATGGCTTCCACTTTGAAATCATTGGCCAAGACTGCCACACTCATAGCAGACATGACTTTTCCGATACCACTTTCCACCAAAACGACCTCATGGCGACCAATCGATCCTGTATAGTAGACTTTTCCAAGACGCAGATGCTTTTCCCCATTTTCAAGGGCTTCAACCAAGATCTTCAACTCCTGGGGCATGGCTGCGATAATTCCAATTTTCATGTCATTTCTCTCCTTGTAACGACCTTATAGACGCCAAATAGCAATAATTAAAACAATGAGGAGCACAATGATCCAGAACAAAATCTTATTGAGTTTGGATTGGACCACACTTTGTTTGCGTTCTTCAATGCGACGACTCTTGGTCACTGTGGGCTCCACTTGGATCTGCACAGTATCCTGAGAATAACGCTCTTGTGGACGCTCCATACGACTCTCTCTCATAGGACGTTCATAGCCAAATCCTCTGTGGTCTGTCCGAATAATTTTCGTCTCTTCCGCATCGACCATTTTAGGACCGGTGATGTCCTCACCTCGCCTTGCTCGTTCAATCATTTCATCGGTTAATAAAGGTTTTCCCATCGGATCCTCCTCTATTTATTGATTAAGTCCCAATATTGGATCGCCATGATGGTCTTGGCATCACAGATTTCGCCAGTTTGGATCAAATCTTTGGCTTCCTTCAAGGTCACTTCTAATAACTCTAAGGTCTCATCCGCATCTTGTGGACGTGGATTTTCCACCTTTTTCAAGTTGGTCGCACCATAAAGTTTGATTCGCTCATTACAAAAGCCAATGGCAGAATAAAAATCATACAACAACTCTAGATCCGCCGTGTAGCCAATTTCTTCTTCCAATTCGCGCAGAGCAGCTGCTTTAGGATCTGCATTTTCTCCCTTTTCTAACTTCCCTGCTGGAATCTCCACTGAGGTCCTTTCAATCGCCTTGCGGTACTGCTTGACCAAGATCGTCTTTCCATCTTCTGTGATCGGCAAAACCGCTACTGCTCCGTTATGGAAGATTAAATCACGCTGCGCTTGGCCTTTTCCAGCGGGTAGTTCTACTTGATCAGTGACCACTTGGAAAATCGGCCCCTGATAAATCTCCTTGCGCTCAATGGTTTTTTCTTCAAATTGCATGAGAATCTCCTATTTATTTTTAGGATGGTGTGGCAAGCGAAGGGCATACTCTTCTTTATTCACTTGACGGCCACGACCAATCGCAATTGCATCAGCTGGTACATCCTTGGTAATGGTTGATCCAGCACCGACTAAGGAATTGTCGCCTAATTCAACTGGCGCAATGATCGTCGAATTAGATCCGACAAAGACATTG
The DNA here is from genome assembly GCF_037890265.1 of Streptococcus sp. HCA-5024. Lineage (NCBI taxonomy): Bacteria > Bacillati > Bacillota > Bacilli > Lactobacillales > Streptococcaceae > Streptococcus > Streptococcus sp. HCA-5024. The sequence continues at coordinate 141,162 of NZ_JBBKBR010000002.1, read as the reverse complement.
TTTCCAATCGTTGTTTTAAACTTGTGTTGGCCATCATAATTCACTGTGATGGTTCCTGCACCAAAGTTGACGTTGCTGCCAACTTGGCAGTTGCCAATGTAAGTCAAATGACCAGCTTTGGTATTTTCGCCAATAGACGAACCTTTGACTTCGACAAAGTTTCCAATATGGACATCTTTGGCGAGGCTAGAACCTGGACGAATATGAGCAAATGGTCCTACCGTTACGCCATCGGCTACCGTGCTCTCTTCAATCATAGAGTTGGTGATGACAGCACCTGCACCAATTTCACTGTCCACGATATAGGTGCCATTGGTTAAAACGGTCTCAGCCCCAATTTTTGTGTGCCCTTTTAGGGTAACATTGGCTTCGATTTGCACTTCTGGTGCGATCTCAACATCGACATCGATATAGGCCGCATCTGGATTAACAAAGCTCACTCCATTGACCATGTGGGCTTGGTTAATGCGACGACGCATGATGCCTTCTGCTGTTGCAAGGGCCACGCGGTCGTTAACCCCGAGACTTTCATCAAAATCTTTGAGCGTATAGGCCCCAACTTTTTCACCAGCTTCACGGAAAATACCGATGACATCCGTGATATAGTATTCACCTTGGGCATTGTTGGTATTGATATTTTTCAATGCTTCAAAGAGGCGCGCATTGTCAAAGATATAAGTCCCTGTATTGATTTCTTTAATTTGTTTTTCAAAATCTGTCGCATCTTTTTGCTCAACAATTCGAAGCACTTCCGCATTATCATTGCGGACAATCCGACCATAGCCAAATGGATTGGCTGCTTCTGCTGTCAGAATCGTTGCCACATTCTTGTGGTTGATATGAAAGTCAATCAAGTGTTTGAGGCTTTCACCCGTAATCAAAGGAGTATCCCCTGCAATGACAAGAGTATGGCCTTCAAGACCTTCCAAGACTGGCTCTGCCATCATGACCGCATGACCAGTTCCTAATTGCTCTGTTTGCTTAACAAACTCTGTTTGTCCCGCTAAGACTTGCTCCACCAATTCCGCCTTGTGGCCCACAACCGTTACAGTCTTCTCAGGTGAGATGGCTCCAACACTACGGAAGACATGCTCCAACATAGAGATCCCAGCAACCTTGTGAAGAACCTTAGGCAAATCTGACTTCATACGGGTACCTTTCCCCGCCGCTAAAATAATGGCATAATTTGGCATAACATTTCTCTTTTCTGTACAATATCGTACTTATTATACCATTTTTCACCCCTTTTGGAAAATAAGACCCAAACCAAAAAGCTCTCCAAAAAGGAGAGCGTATCTATAATGGATAAATCTTGCGAAATTCTTCTAAAACCACCTTGCTATCAGGTGTAAAAGTTAGTCCCACTTCTCCTAAACAGTCTGTGAAAAAGTCTTCATGAACCTGACGCCAATAAGCTAGAGATTTGTCTCCCTCACCTTCCTTGTAGGCATGGTCAGCTGAAACCTGTTTGAAAGGCTGAACAGAAACCTTTGTAACTTCAACAATGCAGACAGCCTGATCTTGACTGTCTAAAATGACATCAAAAGTCCCTTCTTGGGGAAGGGGTTCGTCCTCTAATGCGTAGAGGTCGTAAGCTGAGGCTGTTGCTGTTTTTTCGCCTTTAAAGACCAGTTCCGCTAAAAGGTCTGGTTCCGCTCCAAAAGCCCAGGCGTCTATCTCATCTCCGATAGAGGGGTTGATTTGCTTGTAGGCATTCCACATTTCTTGAGGTGTCATGGGTTCTCCTTTGTAATTTTTTACTTTCTTCTTTTATATGTTTAAGATGGTCTGGATGGTCAATTTCTAAATCAAAAATCTCTGGAATAGAGCTGTAATGGAGAATACATTCGATACCCATCTGATTCATTTTTTGTATGAAAGAAGTATTCAGATAGCCTGCTACAGCAAAATCAATCTTGTTCTTCCTTGCTTTATCCTGCATCTGTCTCAACATATCTAACATAATTGGACTTTCTATATCATGCCATTGACTATTTCTCACAGTCGCAAAAACAAAAGAAGTCAAATCATTCATTCCCACTACAATCTTTGAAATACCAGTTTCCAGTATCCTGTCCAAGTCAAAATAAGCTGATGGTAATTCAATCATTGTTCCAACTTTTCCAGTAAAACCATGCTGGCGCAATACTGTAATAGCTTGTTTTAATTGTTCGGCATCATTGACAAAAGGAAAAATAACAGACAGATTGGGATTGGTTTGAAAAACTTCGGTAACAACATTTGTCTCAGCCTGAAATTCATCTGGACACGCCAACAAACGCCTGATACCTCTGTATCCAAATAAGGGGTGGCGTTCGTCAAAATACTCTTTAGTCCCGTCTAGAATATTTGCTTCTGCATTTGTTAACTCTGAAAAGCGATACCAGACTTCTTCATCTGAGTACAAATGACAAATAGTGTCTAGATAATCTTTCACAAATTGCTGACAATTTGGTAATAGTATGTTTTGGTTTAGTTCTCTCAACAAGTATTCCCCACGAATCAAGCCGACGTGGTGCAATAAATGGGGATAAACTTTTTCAACAATTTTTTCGCCACTAAGACCTAGTTGATTTTGCATGTTCATTCACCTCGTCTTAAAAGATACAATATCAGATATCATTATATGATACTTTCCTCTAGTTCAAAAGCTTCATAAGGTTCAACTAATTCGTATCCTAAAAATTCTGCTACTTTTTTAGAAGCCTCGTTATGAGCATCCCAAAGTGGGAACATTTCTCTATTTAAAGCCTCTAGAATCATTGCAGCACCAAGTTTTTTAGCAAATCCATTTCCTTGTTTGTCTGGTCTAGTTGCAACTTCCACTTCAACTGCTCCGTGGTAAACTAACCCTGAGGAAATCCCAGCAATCAGTTCATTATTTTTAAGAATAACAAAGCCAAATCCACCTTTTAAAGCAAAATCCTGGTAGGACTCAAAATCCCCCTGTAAATCTTGTGACCATTCTTCCTCAGAAAGATAGTTATAAATACGATTGTCAATAGGTACAATATTGTAACCTTCCTCTAAATGAGTAACTAGATCATTTAGAAATTCAACTTGAAAATTTGCCTTATCCTTAAAAGAATAGCGAGTAAAAGAAATTAACCCCACTTGCCGATGCAGAAAATCTTGCCATTTAGTGTCTTCTGAAATAATAATCTTATAATCTAAACCATATTGCCTAACAAAGTCTTCCCAAAATCTGGGATCCAACTCCCCTGCTAGGTATAGAAAATTCCCAATATCATAAAAGCTCGTTGTCCAATCACTGTTTCGATAAACAGTTCCAATTTGAGATTTAAGACCATAGAGAACCATATATTTCTTCCATGTTTTAAATAGTTCCATTCTCCCTCTATTTTACCTTCCAATTTCTATAGCTTGTCAGTTCTAATTCTGGAAATCCTCCTAACTCTGCCTTCACCTTCAATACTAAAGGAGAAGCATTGTCTTCAGTAATTTCTTCCACATTCAACCAAACTGCATTTGCTGAATCATTGCTTCCATCAAGAACCTCCTGAGGAAGGGATTGTTGAGGGCCTTCGAAATCGAGTACGATATCATAAAAGGCCATGATATGGTGTACAGCGAAATCTTTGCCCTCTTCTTGAACCATCACGTCATACATCCTAGGATTAGCGTATCTGCTAATCGTATAGCCCGTCTCTTCCAGAACTTCTCGCTTGAGTGTTTCAGTCAGCCCTTCCCCTAGTTCCTGGCTACCACCCGGTAGATCAAAACGCTGTTGATAGGGGCCTCTTGTTTTTTCAATGCAAAGTAATTTCCCGTCTTGAAGACAGATTCCGTATACACCAAAGTGTTTTTTGATTTCCATCAAATCCTCTACTTTCATTCAAAGCTCAGTCGATAGTGAAACCAGTATAGCTATTCTTTTTGCAACACCATCTCTTATTGACCCTAATCATTTCTTCTCTATTGATTTAATACCTTTTCAATATCAATTTTAGTAATTTTTCTAGATACCAATAATCCTGCAAAAACTGAAGTGAGTATCCCTATTAATACCGGGAACAACAATCTGGTAAGTTCAATATCTAGTGGTAATCCACTCAAAAAGATGATCAAATAAGAAATAGCAATTCCTATCACCAATCCCGCGCTTGTACCTCGTACTCCCATCATAAAGCTTTCAAATAAATATATTCTTTTTATCTGTCGATCAGATGCACCGATGATTTTAAAAGTTGCGATCTGTTTATGATTCTCCTGAATGGTAATAGCTAGAATATTGATGATATTAATAATCGCTACAATAGAGATAAGAACTATGATTAAGAGGATAAAAAGGTCGATGTAGGAAAACCATCTGGATAGCATATTGATAACATCCTGTTGTGTTGCTACAACAACATCTAATCCTGTTCCTGATAAAGATTGTTTTAAATTTTCATTTTTTAAAACAGTCTTTTCTATCTTGTTTGCTACTTCATTTAAATCGGTTCCATTTTTTACAGTAGCATTCAGATAGTAATACTTATTTGATGAAACGCTACTACTTTTTACATTGATTGCCATCATTTGATTTATTTCTGTTGGCAAGGTAGAAAATAACTGCGCTTCTTGCTTGTCTATAATGCCAGAAATTACAAACTTTTCATAATGATTATCAATCTTAATAGTCACCGTATCTCCGACATTCATTGATGTAGCCTTGTGTACGGAATCTCCGATTAATATTTCATTGTCCTTCTCTGGAAATTTCCCTTCAGCAATTCTAATATTCAGGTTTTTTAAATACTTTTCTTCTAAACAATGGATGGTATTGGAAACCGATGTTTTGCCATTTTGGAATTTGATATCATCCGTAAATAGTAGTTTCACACCTGTAATATTTTTTACTTCATCAATTTTTTTAACTCGATCAATATCATCACTAGAAAATAAAGGTAAAGCTTTATAATTCAGAGAATTTTCTTTATTACCAAAGGCAACAGTAACAACATTTTTATTTGCTACAGTCATTTCTTTAATCATTTTATTATAGAAAGAATTAGAAATGAGCATCACTAAAACAATTAGCAAAACAGAGATCGCTATTGACAGTCGAACTAATCTATATCTTCGTTTGTTAACTTCTAAATCTCTTTTAGCAATGAATAATATGGAATGATTCATTTTATCATCTCCTTACGTACTCAATTTTGCCATCAACAACTGTGCAAATAGACTGCATACTATTCGCCACCTTATCACTATGAGTTACTATTATAATCGTGATACCTAACTCCTCATTGATCCGCTTCAACAATTCTATTATATTTTGTTCGTTAGCAGCGTCTAAATTACCAGTAGGTTCATCTGCTATCAATATTTCTGGATTATTAATAAGAGCTCTTGCCAAGGCAACTCTTTGTTTTTCACCTCCACTAATCTTATCAATACTCTTGCTTAACATTTCCTTTGAAAGACCTAGAGTGTTACAAATTTCGTTAATGTTATTCTCTCCAATTTCAAAAAAATATCTTGGAAGTAGAATATTCTCTTTCACCGTGAAACCTGAAATCAAATTAAAGTTTTGGAAGACACAGCCAATATTCCTACGCCTTACCTTACTCAAATTTTTCATATCTAAAATGGAACTACCACAGACTAAGATATCCCCCTCATTTAAACTGGTAATCCCTAATATTAATTTAACAAGAGTAGTTTTTCCTAATCCAGAACGGCCAACTATTGCAGTCGTGCTACCTTTTTTAAATTCAAAATTACAATTTTTGAAAATATATCTGACATTCGATCCATCACTAAAACATTTAGTAACATTCACTAATTTAATCATGACTTCACCTTCATTCCACAATAACTTAGCAAATCAGTTATACTATTCGTTTCTTCTAAAACAATCTCTTAAGGTTTCAGGTAGAGCCCATTCAAAAAGTTCTTCTGAACTTACCCTCAGTTATCTTCATAATTGTTATTATCCCTGTCTTTTTTTGGTGAAAAAGGCTAGATCTCCATCGTGACCAATCATAAAGAAATCTGATTCATCCTGATCACTCTGGTAGGTTTAATTTCGTTCAGTAAGATCTTCTTTAGCATAGAGGTAAATACCTGTCTCACCACTGTCCTAACTTAATTGTTCACCTAGGTTTGATCCTCTTTCAGTAAGGAAAAAACAATTACATTTCTTAGCAAGATTTCAACTCTTGCTTTTTCATCCTCCTACTTCAAACTCCAACCACCATCAATGGTAAGGATTTGTCCTTGCATGGCAGATGCCTTCCCGCTAGCCAAAAAGAGGCTGACTTCTGCTACTTCTTCTGGATTAATCCAGCGCTTGATCGGCGTCTCACTGGCTACCCAGTCAGCCAATCCACCTGGTTCAAAATCCGCTGCGGTCATGCCTGTTTTGACAGCCCCAGGAGCAATCCCAAAGACCTGAATACCAGCTTCTGCATAATCCAGGGCCAACTGTTTGGTAAATCCTGCTAAGGCATGCTTGGACGAGGTATAAGCGTGACCGCCGCCTCCTGCCAGGCTAGAAGCAATGGAGCACATATTGATGATGATACCTTGCTTCTTCTCCAACATTTGAGTCAGATAATGCCGCGTCAGCTCCACCGGGGTCACATAGTTGATCTCAAAGATCTCCTGAATCTCCTGAGCGCTTTGCTCCAGAAGCGGTTTGTAATCATCCAAAACTCCGGCTGTATTGCACAAGACTTCTACCTCAGGACACCAATCAAAAATCGGCGTCAAATCAAGAGTTAAGTCCCTCTGTAAGAAGTGAAAATCACCTGCTAACTGGGGATCCGCTCCCTGGTCCACTCCATAGACCTGGTAGCCCTTTTCTAGAAAGAGTCGAGCTTGAGCTAGGCCAATCCCTGAGCTAACACCTGTAATCAAGACTCTTTTAGTCATGGACTTCCACCCAATCTGTCGCTAAAACATCACAAGGTGTTGGACTCCACATGGAGAAACCTTCACCCTCACCAGACACGTTGATGAGGAAATAAGGGGTCACTTCCAGAGCCACCCCATTTTGCTCAATGGTATCAAAGAGTTGGACGTAGTTTTCTGCTCCACCCCATCCTGTTCGCACATATTTTTTCTTAGCCTTTAAGCCTGGTAAAATCTCTTCAAATGTCATGTTTTTTCTCCTTTGTTATCTAGTTAACTTTCTCCCTTTATTATACCAAAAAAAGAGCTTTCTCTATGTAAAAAGCCAGAGTTCTTCTACTCTAGCTTTCATCTTTTATTGATTTTCTTCTGAATGGCGATACCCATAACCGAAATAAATTCCGACCCCGATCAAGAGAGCAACTCCGAAGGCCAGCCAGGTCGATAGGGAATACTGGGTCATAAAGGACAGACAGACCACAATCGACAGGATTGGCAAGACTGGAACCAATGGCGTTTTAAATTCACCAGGTCCAGGAGCCCCGTGTTCCTTGCGCAATTTCAAGAGGGCAAAGGCCAACATAACTAGGTAAGCCAAGGTACAAATATTTAAGAAGGAAGCGATACTGGCTAGTGGAAAGACTCCACCAGCAATAGCAGCCATCGATCCAGCTACTAGTGTTGCATTTTTGGGAATTCTAGTTTTTGGATCAAGTTGTTTCATAGCTTTTGGCAGGAGACCATCCCGCGCCAAACTGTAAATCATCCGTGAGAGGGCAAAGGTCATGGAAATGCAGACGGTAATTAGGGTCAAAATCGCTACCAGCGATACATAATTTCCAGCCCAGCCGGCTCCGACTTGACGAAGGGCAAAGGCAACCGCGTCTTCTACATTTAAGTTCTTAAAAGGAACCATACCAGTCAAAACCAGGGTGACCAAGATATAAAGAACCGTTGTGATCAAGAGACTGAGGACAATCCCGCGAGGGACGTTCTTTTGTGGTTCCTTGATTTCATCGACCGCCATTGAAATGGACTCAAAACCAAGAAAGGCAAAGAACATGAGCGAAGCGCCAGCCATAATCCCTGTTTGACCACCATAGATTTCTCCAAATCCATACGGAGCAAAGTTTGCCCAGTTACCAGGATTTAGGTGAAAAATCCCGACAAGGATAAACAAGGCAAGAGCGGAGAACTTGAGTAAGACCAGCAAGGAATTAAAGCGTAAGACTGCTTTTGCATTCATAAGAACTAAGGCTGTGACGAGAACCATGACCAAAATAGGCAAGAGATCCACATAAGTTCCCTTAGCTGGATCAAAAGTCCCGTTTAAAGCCGTCGGCAGACTCCAGCCAAGATTGGCCAACAAGCCCTTGAAATAAGCAGCCCAACCTGAAGCCACCCCTGATACGGCTGTCATAAATTCCATCACGGTCAACCAACCGGCAATCCAGGCGGGAAACTCTCCAAAGATAGCATAGAGGTAACTATAGGCTCCACCAGTTGAAGGGATGCGAGACGCAAATTCAGCAAAGAAGAGGGCAGATAAGCCAACGCAAAAAGCCGCAATCACAATCGAAATAATGAGGGCTGGACCAGCTAAATTCGCTGCTGCAGTTCCCGTAATCGTGAAGATCCCTGTCCCCACCATGGCACCAATTCCTAAAATAATCAAATCCCACAATCGTAAATGGCGATTTAGACCCGGGTGTACTTGCCCAAGTCCCTTTTTTCGAAATAGATTCATGTATATTCTCCCATCTAATGAGTTTATTCTACCATACTTGGACATGAAAAGGGAGACTCTTTTTCCCCCTTTCCTTTCTATTTATCACTTTCCGTCCTATTCTTTTTCAAAGCGCGAATCGTAAACCAATAATAAATAACGAGCCCAAAGACGATGATCACTGTGGGCAGAAGAACCGTCATACTAAAATTCTGAACTCCTTGTGCCAAGGTCCAGCGATGTAAGAATCCAACCACTAAAAAGGCGACGATAGGAAAGATGAAAGCTCGTCCAAACTCTTCTTTCCATTGCCAAAGAATGAGAGCTCCGCTAGACCCTGTCATGAGAAGAGCATCCCAAGGACTAGGGACTACAAACCATGCAAGATCTGGCAAGAAACGGACCCCCACTATTTCACCAACAAAATAGAATCCTAGAACTAGAATAAATGCTACATAAATTGCTTTTTTCGCTTTTTCTTCCGCAAAAATGAGGCGACGAAGGAGATAGAAGATGATCCCAACAGCTAGGAGTCCCAAAATGATGTCGGTTAAATAGACTAGTGGCTTGAGCACAAGGACCGCTTGAGAAGCAAAATCACTTAGGAGGCGATAAAAAATCACAATACCTGAAAAGATAGCCCCATATTTTAGAACAGACCGCGTCGATTCTTTAGGCATATTTTCGATGATTTGGTCTGCCATTCCCCTTGGATCAAGGCCAAAATAATCCTTTGCCGTCAATCCATCACCGCTTGCTTGCGAAAAATCTAGCGCTAGATTATAGACCTGCTCTCTTAAGGCTTTCTCCTCATATAAGAAACCTGCAAGATTGAAATAATCCCAGAGATCTTGGAAATAGGCTTGGTCCTCCTGGCTAAAGGTTTGCATCAAGGCCTGCGTTTCTTCAAAATAAATAGCTGATGTCATTCTTCTCCCTCCTTCTTGATACGTTCTACTTTTGTGACTAGCTCCTGCCACTGGTCCCAAAATTCCTCTAAGCGCTCTCTTCCAGCATCACTGAGTGAAAAATACTTACGATCGGGACCATCTGGAGACGGCCTCATTTCCCCATGAATAATTCCTTGTTTTTCTAATTTTTGAAGCAGGGGATAAATGGTCCCGGCGACAATCTTATCAAATCCCATCTCTTTGAGACTTTGGATCAATTCATAGCCATAGATAGCCTTTTTAGAAATAATCTCAAGTACACAGCCCTCCAAGACTCCCTTTAGTAATTGGGACTCTTTCATCCTTCTCACCTCTTTCTTCACATTTTTTACTAGTTTGTTTTACATACTAGCTGTTTCACTATCAGTATACTCTTTCTCGACTAGTATGTAAAGCATAATAGTAACTTTTTTCAAAAAAATTTTTATTCCTTAAAAATCCCTTAAAATCAAGACTTTCAGTGTATACGGGTGTGTAAATATACAAAAAAAGTTCAAAAAACACTTTATTTTGTAGATTGATTGGAGTATAATAATTTAAATTATTCAAAAGGAGACACGAATATGAAAAAATCGAAGCTTGCTCTTTTAGCAGGTGTCGCCGCGGCTTCAACGCTTTTCCTTGCAGCATGTGGCTCATCTTCTAATGCGTCAAAAGGGACTACTTACAACTACGTGTATGGTACAGACCCTGATTCCTTGAACTATTTGACTTCAAATCGTTCAACTACAAGCGACATTACAACCAACTTGGTCGATGGTTTGTTTGAAAACGATCAATACGGTAACTTAGTGCCTGCTCTTGCTGAGGACTGGTCCGTTTCAAAAGATGGTCTGACTTATACTTACAAGCTTCGAAAAGATGCGAAGTGGTATGATTCAGAAGGAAATGAATACGCTGACGTCACTGCACAAGATTTCGTGACATCTCTAAAATACGTAGCAGATAAAAAATCGGATGCTCTTTACTTGGTTCAAAACTCGGTCAAAGGCTTGGATGACTATGTAAACGGGAAAACCAAAGACTTCTCAACTGTTGGGGTAAAAGCTGTTGATGATCACACTCTTCAATACACTTTGAACCAACCAGAATCTTTCTGGAATTCTAAATTGACGACTGCTACCATGATGCCAGTTAATGAAAAATTCTTGGAATCAGCTGGGAAAGACTTTGGTAGCGTGAAACCAAATGGTATCCTCTACAATGGTCCATACATTTTGAAATCCTTCACTTCAAAATCACAAATCGAGTTGGATAAAAACCCTGATTACTACGACAAGAAAAATGTTCACATCGATACGGTTAAATTGACTTACTTCGATGGATCTGACCAAGACTATCTTGCTCGTAACTTCTCAGATGGGAACCTATCTACTGCTCGTCTCTTCCCAACAAGCTCAACTTACAGCACAATTGAGAAGAAATTCAAGGATAACATCGTTTATACACCTCAAGATTCTACTGTTTACTACGCTTACTTCAACGTTAACCGTCAAAACTACGGTCATACGAAGAAGACGTCTGATGAGCAAAAGAACAGTACTAAGACAGCTCTTCAAAACAAGAATTTCCGTCAAGCCTTGAACTTTGCTTTAGACAGAACTTCCTACAGCGCTCAAGTTAACGGGAAAGACGGAGCATCAAAAACTCTACGTACCCTTCTAGTTCCACCAACATTTGTGCAAGCCAACGGAAAAGACTTCGGTACGCTCGTTGAAGAAAAACTTGCCGCAACAGGAGATGAGTGGAAAGGTGTTAGCTTTGCTGACGCGCAAGATAGCTTGCATAATGCGGATAAAGCCAAAGCGGAACTTGAAAAAGCGAAATCTGAATTGCAATCACAAGGTGTTCAATTCCCAATCCATATCGACTATGTCGTAGACCAATCTTCTAATGCTCTTGTCCAACAAGCAGACTCTATGAAGAGTTCTATTGAAACAGCTCTTGGTAAAGACAATGTCGTGATCGATGTACAAAAATTGTCTACAGACGATGCAGACAACGCTACTTACTTCGCCCAATCACCAGATCAAAAAGACTTTGATATGGATATCACAGGTTGGGGACCTGACTTCCAAGATCCATCTACTTACTTGGATATCTTGAACCCAACAGATGGTTCAACCTTGACTGGTATGGGACTTGATCCTAAGAAAGACCAAGCTCTCATCGAAAAAATTGGTTTGAACCAATACAAAGAATTGTTGGATGCTGCTAATGCTGAAAAATTGGATACCAATGCGCGTTATGAAAAATACGCTGCTGCCCAAGCTTGGTTGACTGAAAACGCAATGGTACTTCCAATCTACTCTAAGGGTGGAGTTCCATCTATCACGAAGGTAACGCCATTCTCAGCAGCAAATTCTGCAATTGGTATTAAAGGTGAATCAAGCTTCTTCAAATACCAAAAAGTTCAAGATAAGACAGTTACAACTGCTGATTACGAAAAAGCTTATAAGAATTGGTTGAAAGAAAAAGAAGAATCAAACAAAAAAGCGCAAGAAGAACTTGCAAAACACGTGAAATAATCGTGATAGAAAACACCGGGGATTTGATCCTCGGTGTTTTTTGTGCTAACAAAATGTTGTATGTTTCATCTTATTTCTAATCTTTTATAGACTCGAACGCTACCTCACGACAATCTTCCGATAACTTCTAGAAGTCAGAAGAAAGACAAGGACATAGGAGATGAAGAAGACAGCGCAGATGTAAAGAGTTGTTTGAAGGACCAAGCCCGCATTGGTTGCTCCTAAGATAGCAACGATTTTTGCGATCATCTTGTAGGCTACTCCTAGGTAGAGGAAGGAGAAGAATAATGGAAGGAAAAAGACGGTGAGTATCTGTTTGCGAATGGTGGTGCCGGTTTGCTTTTGGTCCAATCCTACTTGTTGCAAGATCACAAAATTTTCCCGGTCCTCATAGCCCTCTGAAATCTGTTTGTAGTAAATGACAAGAACTGTAGCTAATAGAAAGATCACCGATAGAAAAATCCCGATAAATAGAAGAGTCCCTGCTGTTTCACGCCAATCTTTCTCTATACTGTATCGATCAAATCCACCAAAATAAGTCGCATCATATTGACTGATTTTGTCTGTCGAATACAGCTCTTTGATCAAGCCAGAAATAAAATCTTGGTTATCTTTATTTTTAGCAGTAATAGAGAATTCCAAATTTTTATCAACTTTTAGTCCCAGTTGGTTCAAGTCAGGGAGGACCAAGTACAAGCCCATTTGGTGTTGAAACAGGTCGGATTGAGGGAGTTTCCCTTGGATAAAATTGGAGTTTAGTTTTTCTTTAATCGTGAAGGTCTTCCCATTGATTTCTAATTGTGCGTCTAATCTTCCAGGATACTGATATCCATAGGCTAGGATTTCATTTTCCCCAAGCTCAACTTTTTGCCCGGTCAGTTGCTCATAAGTCGCCTGATCAAAAAAGTAGACTGTTCCTTCTGACTTCAACTCCTGACCAGTTGATGGAGTGGACTGGTCATTCACCTCTAAGCTCCTTCCATCAATCTTTCGAATTTCAGCCGACCAGTATGTTGTCTGTGCCACCTGATAATCTGATAGATGTGTCGCATCGGCTGTTTTCTTAATTTGAGCTTGAACATCTTCAATAACCGTTTCTGTTTCAGCATCTGAAGTCATATGCCCCACACTAATCATATAATCCGAAGGGTAAACAGTATCTAGGTAATTCTGCCCTCCAATAAAGATATTGAGCGACCCGGTTAAGGTGACCAAGACCATGGTGGATAGAATACTAATGGTCGCAAGGCCCGCTGCATTTTTTCGCATCCGAGCTATTAAGTTAGAGACAGATATAAAATTCTCTGGCTTGTAATAATAGGATTTCCGACCTTTGAGAAATCTTAAGAAGGTAATGGATCCTGCGTTGAATAAGAGATAAGTCGCTAGAATGACTAAGATGACGGCAATAAAGAATCCTTGGACAGCCGCAACTGGCCGCTCAACGGTTAGCGCTATATAAAAAGCAATTCCTAAGAGCCCTAGTCCTAACAGAGTTTGAACCAGCAAGAAGCGTCCCTTCTTCTCTCCTGCCTTTTTCTGTTGCATGAGGTGGAGGGAACTGTAGCGCAAGAGGCGGAAAGAATTCAACAAGAGAATGAGGCCAAAAGCTAAGGCTAACCCAAGTAAAGTGTTAAGAACAGCCTCTATCTGGAAGGTTGATTGAATGACGACTGGTAAACCCATACATTTTAGAAGCAAGGCGAAAATCAAGCGATCAAACAAGAGTCCCAAACCCAGTCCTACTCCAACTGTGAGAACATAGAAGAAGAGCAATTCCCATAAGGTCATGATGAGGAGATGCTTCTTCTCCATTCCCAGAACACTGTAGAGTCCCAGTTCTTTGGAACGATTTTTCATGACATAGCCATTGGCATAAGCCACCAAAATGATGACGACCAGCTGGACGACGAAACTGCCAAAACCAAGAACAGTTCTCGCCGATCCCCCTCCGTAAGAATCCTCTAAATGAGGGGTCAATGACAAGGCGATAAAACTATAAAGGATCATGGTCGTTAAAATGACAGCTATAGCGAAAGGATAATACAACTTGCGATTTTGTTTGAGGTTGGAAAGTGCTAATTTACTTGTTAATTTAAACATCAGGATCCTCCTTTCCCGCCATGACCGTCAGAGTATCTGAGATTTCTTGGAACATCTGACGCTCTGTCTTTTCCCCACGAAAGATCTGGTTGTAAAGAATCCCGTCCTTGATAAAGAGCACGCGCTTGGCCCGAGCTGCTGCTGCGGTTGAGTGGGTCACCATGAGAATGGTTTGCCCCATGGTATTGATATCTTCAAAGACATCTAGCAAAGCTGCCGAAGACTTGGAATCCAGCGCCCCTGTTGGCTCATCCGCAAGAAGGATTTCAGGTGAGGTGATGATGGCCCGTGCTACGGCTACCCGTTGTTTTTGTCCACCAGAGATTTCGTAAGGGTATTTTTCTAAGAGCTGGTGAATGCCCAACTCCCGACTCACGCTATCGACCTTACTCATCATTTCCTTGATTGGTCTGCGGGAAAGGACCAAGGGCAGGAGGATATTGTCCTTGACAGATAAGGTGTCGAGCAGGTTGAAATCTTGAAAGACAAAGCCTAGTTTTTCCCGGCGGAAGCTGGAGGCGTCCTTGTTTTTGATGGTTGAGGTATCGGTGCCATTGAGGTAGACCCGCCCTTCCGTCGGCTGATCCAGCATGGCTAGGATATTGAGGAGGGTGGATTTCCCGGATCCTGATTCCCCCATGATAGCCACGTACTCACCCTTTTCCACGGTGAAGTGAATATCCTTTAAGGCTTCAACCTGCGTTCCTTGAAAGCGGGTTTTGTAAATTTTTTTGATATGTTGAACGTCTAGTAGGGTCATGGTCCATTCCTTTCTAGCTCGATAAAAGCTTCAATCGTTTTTTACAAATCTATTGTACTAAAACTGAAACGCTTTCACCATAACATAACCTTACATTTTACCCTTTATTTCTTACATTTTTGTAAGAAAGCAAAAATAGGCTAGGACTTGAGGTCCTAACCTATTTTCATTAATGAATTATTCAGCTGATTTAGATGAAGAGATATAAGGTGAAATCATCTTATATGCACTTTCAAGAGCTTGTTTCATAGTGTCACGTCCAGATTTCAATTGTTGTGCAAAAGCAGTACGTCCTTGTTCAGGAACAACTGTATCATCTGAACCACCAGTTGAAAGCGCCGTATCAAATTGAGTTTTTGATTCGTCCAATGTCTTGAGAGCTGGCTCTACTTGTTGAGTATATATAGATCTATGTGATTCTGGAATTTGATCGCCAAGATCTTGAGCATATTTTTTATAGTTATCCACTAATTTACTATAAAGAGTTTTCATATCACCAATTGTTTTGGCGTTATCGATTTCTTCATCGGTCAACAAGACAATTTCTGGAATTTTAACAGAAGAGGTTGCTGATTTAGATGATTTTGATGAACTGCTTGATTTGCTTTCTGAAGTAGATGATTTTTCTACTTTGCTAGAAGAAGCTTTTGCATCTTTACTTGATGATTCTGAAGCAGTTTTACCAGAACAAGCTGCTAACGTTGCAACTGACAAGAGAGCCACACCGGCTGTAAGAAGTTTTTTCATATTTTTTCTCCTATAAATAAAGAATGAATATATTTTAAATGATTTTCCTTTAATTGTCAAACATTTTCTGTTTTCAAATACTTATGCACCGCTAATTATCACTAGTTTTTAACATATTTTATATCCTAAAAATTATTTCTTTTATTGTATTTTTATTCATTATTTGAATAAACAAAACCAGAAAAACAGTCCTTTTTCTGGTTTATTCTTCTTTTTATTGATGAAGCAATTGTGTAAATTCTTCTTGAAGTTCCTTGTTGTCCGTTGGTTTTAGATACATCTTTCCACCATTGGTCGTTGGAGAATGAAAGACAATGCCCTCTCCTGTATCTTTAATGGCAAAGAAATAACTATGCACATCTGGATACTTGTCCCAATTGCTATAGCGTTCCACGATGCGGTATTTTGCATTTCCTTGACCGGTATCTGTATAAATGGCATCCATCTTACTATTTTCCCCTAGAGTATAGAGGTTGTCTGGTCCTACATCACCGCCAGCGATCCCTTTTTGATAGTTGGGTTGGCCCATCTTTTCGCCCCAGGTCTTCATAAATTCTGCTAATTTTGCTGATTTTTCAGCATTCCAAGGCGTTTTTTCCTGGCTTTGGCTATTTCCCGCTGATGGTGCACTGTCAAAAGTTTGCCAGTCAAAAGCCTTGAGATCCAGTTTATTCTCATCCGATTTTCCAAAGAGGCTATTCAGATCTGAACCAGGTACTTGGACTTCTTCTTCCTGGACTTTGGTCGCAGCTTGAGGCGTCTTTTCTATTCGTGAGAGCACAGCTACCCCACGGCCATTTCCTGACATCCAGCTGACTTCTAAGACTTCTCCTCCCTGATAGAGGGTCGTCGCATTGCGCGCTCCACCGTGTCCAGCGACGAAACCTTCAGCTAGCAGAGTCGGTTTTTGCTCCTTGAGGTAATAGACTCCTGTCACAAAGTAGCTTCCATCGGTCTGCTGATTGGCGATGATCATCTCATCTACCCCATCGTTATTTAAGTCCTTAAAGGCATAGCGAACGGCTTCTGGCTGATTGATTACGGTCTCGATCACCCAGCTATTGATCATCCGATCTTCTTTAGCTAATGCATCATTCAATTTGGAAATGGCATCTAAATCTTTTGAAGCGGCAAAAATCTTTTGGTAGTCTGAAAAAACAGACTGGTATAATTGTTTGTTATCTGCTTTTTTGGCTTGTTTCTTTGCTGAAGTCTGGCTTGTTGCAGCCTCTTTTTTGGGACTGGACTGACGTTGGTATCTTTGGTAACATCCTGTTAACATGACCATACTCGAAGCCACTATTCCTAACTGCACCCATTTTTTTCTTTTCATCTTATTTCCTATAATCTCCCTTATTTTCATACTAAACTTTATTATACTAAAAAAAAGGTGAGGAAGGAATCCCTTCTTCACACTTAGTTTATTTTATTCGGTTTGGCTCGACGATCCGTTTGACTTTCAATATGCTCTTTCACCAAGGCAACCACCTCATCATTGGTTGGAAGGTCCGAGTGCTGGGCATCTTCCCCCGTCACCGTAATCTCCGTATAGCTAGCTGCTTGGTTTTGGTAGATATATTTCCCAGCAGAAACACTGGCATCTGGGACCAACTCATCTGAATCATAGGTGATGGTCCCTGCTACTGAATACATATGAAGGGTTGTCGGGATGGCTTCTTTTCCCTTGATAAAATCGGCCAACATCTCAGATTTATTTTTGATATTGGTCTCCGTGAAATTGTAAGGAGTCCCGATGGTCATGAGGGTCTTGAGATCTATATCGTAATCCCCCAGGTAATTTTCAATAAAGGCTGTATAAATCAAGCCACCGTTGGAATGACCCAAGCCCTTAAAATTATTAAAATTATATTTTTCTTGAAGGGCTTCGAAGGCTTGATTAAATAGTTTGGCTTGCTTTTTAATGTTGCTATAGCCATCTTTGTTGTTTTCAAAACCAACCACAATTACTGGCTCATTGTCCTTGGCATCAATACTTCCACTATAGGTGATATGCCCATCATTCCAAACTTTGACCTTGAGCAGGCTGTGTTTGGTTCCTTGGCGGTCTTGGTTGAGCTTGGTCACCAAGCCATCAAAGCGGTTCTCTGTCGCTGAGCTTCCCGGGATCATGATGATGGGAGACAATTTTGAATTATAAAATTTCTCGATTCTTGAAACATTGGTCCGAGTCCAGCTATAAGAAGGAATGGCTAAAGCGATCAAGAAAAGACTGACCAAAGTAAGGACGATTGCTGTTTTTTTAGATGGCTTCATCGCTTTCTCCTTTCACTTTTAAATCTTTTCGGATACGATTTCCCATGCGGACAAATGGTAGATAAAGGAGCACATCGACGGCAAAACAAAATATACTTACAGCTAAGGCTCTCAGACTACCTCCTGTTCCAATAAAAGCATAGAGAAGGCTAGGAGTCCCATCTGGCACCGGATAGACGGCTGCTGGCATCAGTTTGAGGCACAAAGCTAGAGCTGCTATCGCCATATTCACCAAAGGGATCAATAAAAAGGGAATCACATATAGGAGGTTGAGAAGGACCGGTATCCCTACCATGAAAGACGCCCCGTTGTTAAAGAGACTTGGAAACAGACTGAGAAAACTGACTTTCTTGTCCTTTTGACTTCGTGAAACCAATAAGATTGCAACCAAAAGCGCTAGGACAGCGCCGACACCAGCCACCAGACCAAAACTGCGGTACAAATTGGTCAAGGTATAGAGATGAGGAATGCCTGTCGTTGTATGATGCGTCACAGCGTAGGTGAGATTTTCCAAAGCAAAGTTATCATCCGCAATTGAGTTCAAGGCAAAGGATTGACTATTACCAAACCAAGCAGATAGCCCACTAAATAGTCCCATGACAAAGGTGGACAGCAGATGATGACTGCTTACCATTAGAGAAGCCAAGAACTGTCGGATAGTCTGAAAAATATTAAATTGATTTCCAAGAACCAAAAGAAGATTGAGGCTGACCCCTAGAACTAAGGATAAGAAAATGGGACGCACCGTCTTGGGTTGATAGATGAAATCCTTGTCTACAATCTGGTCGTCACTAGCCTTGGATAGACGAAAGATTTGCCCGATTAGATAGCCTAAAAAAATCGCTAAGACGATATTGGTCGTCGCAGGTAAGTTGATACGCGTCAGTTGCCCGTCATGGAGGGGGCCCACCAACAATTCCTGAGAGCCTACTATTAGACTGACCAAAAGAGCTGTCACTCCAGCTGTCCCTGTACTTCTACCATAGTGCCCAGCTGTATATTTTCCAGCGAAGTAGGTCACTAAAGGCCCAGCTAGCCCTCCTAGAAAGTTGGAAAAATTACCGAGGACCTGGCTGATGGCCTGATCCCATGGCAACCAGCTATCCATCGAAAAGAGCTGATGGATATAGCCTCGATCGGAGAAGACCGATAGAGCGATCACCCGAATGATTCCAGAAAATAGGAAAAAAGGAAATAAGGAAACCAGGGTTTTCTGGGAAATTTGAATCAAACTTTTTTCTCGTAACCAGAAAAACTTCTGGACTAAATACTTGGTCATGGGGCCTCCTGTTCGAGTTGATTGACTTATTCACGTTGCTTACTTTCTTCTTATTATACCATACTCGCGACCGCATCCTTTCGTTTGGAGAGATGTCATCAGTTGAGAATGCTGTTAATATTTTCAAAACTTTTCAAAAACTCTTTGACAGGGGTCTTCATTTCCTCTATACTATTTGTTAGCTAACAAAACGATGGATCAGGTTACCGTTGGTCTTGCTATGCTCATAGCGATTGGAGCTGACGGAAAATCAGATCGTAACCATGATTTTTATACCATAGTCCATATCTTTAGGAAGATTTAGGAGGAATCAGACACCGATGTCACAAGAAAAAATTTCAGCCAAGGTCTTATTTGCAATCTTTGCAACAGGGATCCTTTCCTTTTGCGGGGTGGCTGGAGAAACTGCCATGAATATCACCTTCCCAATATTGATGAAGGAATTTGAGATCAATACCGCAACCGTCCAGTGGGTCACCACCATCTATCTTCTAGTGGTTGCCTGTGTAGTCCCCTTATCAGCCTACCTCAAGCGCTCTTTTAAAATGAAGTCAATCTTTTTAGTTGGAAATCTCCTATCTGTTTTAGGTGTTCTCATTGACTTCCTAGCTCCAAGTTTTGGCTTTGTGGTTTTGGGTCGATTGGTCCAAGGAATGGGGGTTGGTTTTGCCCTTCCTCTGATGTTTAATATCATTTTAGAGCAGGTACCAAAATGCAAGATTGGTCTCATGATGGGAGTGGGGACCCTGATTACAGCTATCGCTCCCGCCATTGGGCCTACTGTCGGTGGTCTCTTGACGGCCAACTTCGGTTGGCGGTCCATCTTTTTGGTTCAATTCCCGATCCTTCTAGCTTCGCTAGTTGCAGGACTTCGCTCCATTGAACAAATCAGTACAGTCAAGCGAGAAACGCTTGATATCATGAGCCTTCTCGCCATTATTGCTTCATTTTTAGGCTTGATTTTAGGGATTCACGGTCTTTCTGATCATGCTTTCTTTAGTTTTTCTGTCCTTGGTTGGCTGGTGATCGGGTTCTTGGGACTCGTTCTCTTGGTCTGGCGGTCCAATCCGTTGGAGACTCCCATTATCAACCTTGCCATCTTAAAGAACCATCTCCTCACTGGCCATGTTCTTGCCTTTTTCACCTTCCAATTAGGCTCTCTTGCCATGAGTTTTCTCTTGCCCAATTATGTCCAATTGGTCAACCACTCGAGTACCACACTTGCAGCCTTGATGTTGCTTCCAGGAGCCATCATTGGAGCAGGTTTTGCTCCCTTCTCTGGTCTCATTCTAGATAAGTTGGGCGCTCGCAAACCGATTCTCCTTGGAGCTGCTTTAATCCTTCTGGCCCATTTCCACTTCACCCTTTTTGCCCTGAAGCTGACAAATGGCTTGATTCTTATCTTTTACATGATCTTCATGACCGGTATGGGACTTGCCTTTGGCAATATCATGACAAACGGACAGAAACAACTGGCGCTGGAGGAGCAACCTGATGCGAACGCGATCTTTAACACCCTGCAACAATTTGCAGGCGCTGTCGGAACAACCCTGGCTTCACTGATCGTTGCCATGAGCCAAGCCAATCAAAAGATGGACTTCACCCAAGCCACTGCTAAAGGAAGCCGCAACGGTTTTATGGTCCTATTTGCCTTGGGTATTTTCCAACTCCTTCTCTTATTTTGGGTTGTGGGAAAAGAAAATGAAACGAACTAATTTATCTCATTAAAAAAGGGTTGGGCAAAAAACTGTCCAACCTTCGATCTTTGATAGAAATAACTGTATGACGCAGTGGTTGATTGCTCAAAGCACTGCTTTGAGGTGGTAGATAGGACTTGCGAAGCAAGTTTCCTAAGTATTTGTTCGCTTGATTAAGCTCCAAAGAAGACCTAATCAACTTTGCGGGGGTGGGAAAATTGAAAAGGTTCGGGGAACCTTTTCAATTTTTTTATTTTACGGAGTTCTTTCCCACTCCCTTTTTATTATCCTTTTCTAACCCGTGTGACAATGCCATCAGGATCCTCAAAGGTAAAGTCACTTCTGCTAAATAAATCTTGCTAGAATAGGCGTATGTCCTATTCTTTCTTTTTGCTTGCAATACCAAAGATTATAACTTAAATTTCATTAAATTGTCGAACTTTTATCATTTGAGTTAAAATCCTTGCTTTCTTTTTGTATTTTATTTATAATCATTCTAAATAAGATGAAGGAGATATTGTATGACTGAAATGAAACATGGAGTAGATGAATCATTTAACGACCGCTTGAATATCTTGAGAGCCGCTGTTCTCGGGGCCAATGATGGGATTATTTCTATAGCTGGGGTGGTGATCGGGGTAGCCAGTGCCACGTCAAACATCTGGATCATTTTCCTTTCTGGCTTATCGGCGATTCTGGCAGGTGCTTTCTCGATGGCGGGCGGTGAGTATGTCTCTGTTTCCACACAAAAAGACACGGAAGAAGCCGCTGTGAACCGCGAACAAGCCTTGTTGGATCGCGATCCAAAGTTAGCGAGAGAATCTCTCTACCACGCTTATCTTCAAAATGGAGAATGCGAAACTTCCGCAAAGATTTTGACAGAACGGGCCTTTCTGAAACATCCACTCAAAGCCCTGGTCGAAGAGAAATATGGTATCGAATATGAGGAGTTTACCAATCCTTGGCATGCTGCTGCATCTAGCTTCCTTGCTTTTTCAGTTGGTTCCCTTCCTCCAATGCTCTCTATCATTCTCTTTCCAGCTGCCTATCGCATTCCGGTGACAGTCTTCGTTGTTGGACTATCCTTGATCTTCACTGGCTATACCAGTGCAAAACTAGGAAAAGCACCAACCAAGCCAGCGATGCTTCGCAACCTCATCATTGGACTTCTCACCATGGGTGTGACTTACTTCTTCGGACAACTCTTTAGTATCTAAAAAGCTGAGACTTCTGTCTCAGCTTTTCTTATGCTTCTAATAAGGCTTGTGCTTGTTTTTCCAGTCCTGCGACCGCTTCATCTGTCAAGACCAATTCACCTGTTTCCCAAGCTTCTGGGTTAACGGTTGTTCCAGTAAACTCTCCAACCACTTGAGTCCGAACGAATGGTAAGAGCGCTTGGTAAGCCGCAAACATTGGCTCGTGTCCTGCATTAGCGACTGAAGAGACGGTTACGATCTTGTCTTGAAGGGCAGATGGACCACGAGTTTCTGACAGGTCAAGGGCACGGCTAAGCCAGTCGATCAGGTTTTTCACTACACCTGGAATGGCAAAGTTGTAGACTGGTGAGAAGATCCAGATGGCATCCGCAGCAAGGACCGCATCACGCGCTGCTTGCACAGCTGGCAAGGTTGGTGTTTCTAAATCTTGGTTCATCATTGGGATGTCCTTGTAGTCCAAGTAAGTCACCGTTGCTTTTCCTTCAAGAAGGCTTTCTGCTTTCTGGGCCATTTGGTGGTTGAATGATCCTTGACGAAGAGATCCGACGATAAATAAAATGTTTTTCATAGTTGTTTCCTCTTTCTGTTGTAAGATTATTCATTACAATAGTTATTATACAGGATCACAATGTAATGTCAAGGATTACAACTCGTATTTTTAAACTTCTATTCCAGTTCACTAGGTGAGGGGCAAGAGGAGTGAGAAAAAAGGTTGGATAAAAGTTTCCAACCTTCAATAAATCATAACCGTATAAATCTGTAGAGGATCAAGATCCAAAAATAACGAACTCCTGACGATCTTTACAATCCATTTTAGAACTACTTTTTTCTCAGCAAGGTAATTCTCGAAGTTTCATTGTTCCCAAAATTCTGTTCACGCTACTACTCCTCGTCAGACGAATCCGTAGCCAACATTTTTTTGATGGATTCGCTGGATAAATCCGTCATTTCAGCAATCATCTCGATACTCATCCCCTTCAAAGATAGTTTTTGAATCAGAGACTGCTGACCAGCTTGAACTCCCAACTCCATGCCTTCTTGTCTGCCTTGTTCCAATCCCTGTTCAAGACCACGCTCGAGACCTTGTTCAAGACCACACTCGAGTCCCTGTTCGAGACCTTGTTCGAGTCCCTGTTCAAGACCTTGTTCGAGACCTTGTTCGAGTCCTTGTTCGAGACCTTGTTTCAACCCTTTCTGAAAACCGGCTTCCAGTTGTTCTTTCCGAAAGGTATCCATGCTCATTTCCCAATTTTCTCTGATACGAATCCGTTCATCAATCATTTCTTTTTCCTCCCTTGTCCAATTTGATGGGATCAGGAGTGATTCTGCCTGCTCGATCACTTGATCTGGTTGATGACTGAATGGGCGATTGCCAAAGAATTCAAGCCATTGTCTCCAGTGAGCATTCAACTCCGTATCTCTACTTTCATTATACTTATCCAACTCTAAAAAGGCAACCTTTAACATATTGTGCGCTACTCCATCCTTTCGAGAGCTATAAAGAGGTGTCCCATCTACTGTATGGCGCATTTCATAGACATTGACAGGTGAATCTAAATGAGGAAAAATACTTCGCTCCAGGATAGCGATCCCATAGACCGGCTCCAGCTCCTGGTACATAGAATGGGTCGCCCCTTTCTTTCGCTTGCGTTGGACATTTTCTACCAGTTGATTGGCTAAATAATAGTGAAAACGATTCAAGAAATACTCTTGCTTCAAAACTTGAATCTCAATGATCACTTCAAGCCCACTATCTAGTCTTGCTCTCACATCAACGGATGTTTCAAAAGGAAGATCTCCTAAAAACCCCTGCTCATGGATCTGGTCTCCTTCTAAGATCTCAACGGACTCTACTGGCAGATCCAATACTTCGCGGATGAATTTGGCTGTCACATCCGGCAGACTAAAAATCTTTTTTGCCATTAAATCCAAGGTGGGCGATACATACTCGTGTCGTTTCTTCATAGCAACCTCCAATGATTTCGTGTAGGGAATCCCCTCACTTATACCATTCGAAAAAATTGCAGAAAAAGAGGCTGGGACAAAAGTCCTAGCCTCTCAATTATTTTTGGATTGTCGAGCAAGACGCAGTGGTTGAGTGGGCTCTACTACGCTGATTTCATCAGCTTTTACAGCCCTACTCAACTGTGCGGAGGTGGGACGACGAAATCGAATTCTAACGAATTACCGATTTCTGTCCCACTCTCTTTGCTTTTATGCATGCTCCAATCCTTTTCGTGTATTTTCTTTGATAGTTTCGGCTGAATGGAGCAATTTTTCTTTTTCTTCTTCTGTCAAATGCAAATCCAATCGTTCAAGAATTCCTTTTCGACCCACGATCGCTGGGTAGCCAAGATAAGTTCCATATTCTGGACGATAGTTAGACACTGGCATTTCCTCGTGGCTATCATTGATCACAGCTTCTGCCAAGCGTTGGGCTGCTGCTGCAATCCCAAAATTGGTATAGAATTTGCCAAAGAAGACTGTGTGACCACCGCGTAAGGACTCGTAGTTGATGGCGTCAAGCTCTTCTTGAGAGAAGAGATCGGTAATAGCATGTCCTTTGACACGGACCTGACTCCAAGCGACAAATTGAGAATTTCCATGCTCACCAAGATTGTAGCCTGATACACTGGCAGGTGAAACCTGCAAACGATCAGCGACTGCACGCTTCATCCGAGCTGTATCCAGCAAGGTCCCTGTCCCAATCACCTGCTCTTTTGGAAGGCCAGTATATTGTTGATAGAGTTGAGTGACAGCATCGACCGGATTGGTCACTACCAATAAGACCCCGCTAAAGCCAGAAGCCTTCAAATCACGCGCTACTTGCACCACTTGCTTACTGGTAAAGGGAAGCTCCGCAAAACGATCATTCGTGTTATTGGCCTGAAGCTCGATATTTCCCAGAGTCGACACCACGACATCCGCATCTTTTAAAGCCGCATAGTCATTGACCGTGATATGAACCGGATACCCCGTATTGGCAACGGTATCACAGAAATCCAAGGCATCTGCCTTGACCTTTTTCTCATTGGTATCAATCAAAACCAAGTGATCACAGGTGTGTTTCAAAATCATGCTGTGGGCCAAGGTTGCACCCACATGCCCCAAACCAATAATACCAATTTTTCTTGTCATCAGAATCCTCTTTTCTAGTATCGATCACACTGTTGGTGAGGATAACTCTTTGTTGACTCTATTCTACCACAATTCTAGAAAGGCGGATTGAAAAAATGGGAAAATTTTCAAGTTTTTTCAAAAAAGAAAAGAGGCACTGCCTCTTTTAACGACTCAGGAAAGAAGAGTCTCAATCTCTTCAAGCGACAAACCTGTCATCTCTGATATCAGATCAGGTGTCATTCCTCGTGAGATCATCTCGCATACCAACTGTTTACGACCTTGTACTAGACCTTCTTCGCGCGCTTCGTCTATAGCCGTCTCCAGGGTCATATCATAATTTTCTTGAATACGAATCCGCTCGTCTATCATGGTCTTCTCCTCCTTGGTCCAGCTAGATGAATCCAGTAATGAATCTGCGTGGGCTACAGCCTGACTGGGAGCTTTTGTAAAGGGAAGATTCCCAAAAAATTCCAGCCACTGTCTGCCTGCATCTGTCAGGTTCTCATCTTTATTATACTTGTCTAGCTCTAAAAAGGCAACCTGCAGAAGATTTTGGTGCTTGCCATTTTTATAATAAGCCTTGAGTTGCTTGCTGGACCGGCTATTGGTCAGCCAGTATTTATTGATGGCAGCCTCTTCGTCTAGCAAGAGCGACTTCTCCAAAATCGCAATCCCATAGACTGCCTCCATCTGCTCGTACATCTTATGTGTCTGACCTTGCTGGCGCAGTTTTTGAACATTCTCCACCAGCTGATTGGCCAAATAGTAATGGAACCGATTCAAGAAATACTGCTGCTTGCGAATCTGGATCTCGATGATCACCTCGGTCCCGTCATGGAGCTTGGCTCTCACATCCACCGCAGTGGAGAACAAGTCATCCTCCTCATAGGCCATGCTGTGGGGCTGGCTTCCCTCCACAATCTGAGCATCTGCCACATCCAGCTCTAAAATGTCCCGAATAAATGCTGCCGTCACCTCCGGTAAACTAAAAATCTTCTTGGCCATGATATCCAAGGTCGGCGATACATGCGCGTGTCTTTTCTGCATCCCTGCTCCTTTTCGATAAAAAATAGAGGGAAGTTCCCTCTACTTCTATCATTCGAAAAAAATTTGGGAAACAGGAAATAGAATACCCTTTACCTAATCCCTATCTCCTCACACCCTAGCCCTTAAACTCTTGAACAAATTTCTTGAGTTCGGCGTCGGATTCTGGTGTCGTTCCATGAAGCTGGCTGAGCATATCTAGAAGAGAAGCTGTCTGGGTCTCAATCGTCTTGTTTGATTGGTTGATCTTAGCCACGATCTCTGTCAGTGGCTCCACTTCTTCTTCCTCAAAGGTATCCACATAGCGTGGGATATTGAGGTTGTAGTCATTCTCGACAATCTCCTCAAAGCTAGCCAGATGGGCAAACTTATCCATGTCCTCTCTGCTCTTATAGGCCTTGAGGATCTTCTCGATATGGGCATCCGTCATGATGTTCTGGTTCTTGCCCTTGTCAAATTCCTTAGAAGCATCGATAAAGTAGACGTTCCGATTGGTCCGGTTTTTCTTAAGAATGATGACCGTCGTTGGGATGCTGGTATTGAAGAAGATATTGGCAGGAAGACCAATCACCGTATCAATGGCCCCTTCTTCCAGCAAGGCCTTACGAATGGTTCCTTCAGCATTGCCACGGAAAAGGACTCCGTGAGGAAGGACGATGGCCATGACTCCCTTGTCCTGCTTGAGGTGGTAATAACCGTGCAAGAGGAAGGCAAAGTCTGCCTTGGACTGAGGGGCGAGCTTGCCAAATGGGGAGAAGCGAGGATCATGGAGGAAGCCGGAGCTGGCGGACCACTTAGCTGAGTATGGGGGGTTCATGAGGACCCCATCAAAGTTGGTCGGCTCTTGGGTCGGCCAGTCTTCGTCCAGCGTATCGGCATTGTGCAAGAACTGGTTTTCCACCGGAACCCCGTGTAGGATCATGTTCATCCGAGCTAGGTTGTAGGTAGAGGTATTGAGCTCCTGACCAAAGTACTGGACGGTTTCAGGCTGGTGAGAATACTTCTTGGCATTGAGCAAGAGGGAGCCCGATCCCATGGTGGCATCGTAGATGGTAAAGCCCTGCTCATCTTCACGCCCTAAAAAGGCAATCTGGGTCATGAGCTTGGCTACAGGCTGGGGTGTATAGAACTCTCCAGCTTTCTTACCCGAGTCAGTCGCAAACTGACCAATCAAGTACTCGTAGGCATCCCCAAGCATGTCTCCTGCATGACCTGCCACATCCAGCACTGCTAGCTCTTTCATAACGGCAGCCACTAGCTGGTTTTGCTTTTGAGGAGTGGCCCCTAGCTTCTTGGAATAGAGATCAATATCCTCAAAGAGGTTTTCATAGAGGTCATCACTTTGCTCGATGTCTCGGAAGCCTTGAGCAAGATCTTCCAACTGGAAGGTCCCTTCATTGACCCGGTCTACCAAGGCCGTAAAAGTCAAGTCTGGCTTGATAACATAGTTGAGCTCATCGGTGATGACAGCGATCAAGTCCTCTTGAGAGGCTGGATCCTCATAGTAGGATCGGTAAAGCACCAAGGCTTCATCCAGACTTTCTGTCTCCTCCTCCATAGTCTCCGCTACAAAGAAGAGCAACTTATCTGAGAGGTACTTGTAAAAGATCATCCCTAAAAGGTAAGACTTATAGTCATTGGCATCCATCTTAGAGCGGAGCACATCCGCTGAGTTCCACAGGGCTTGGTAGAGCGACTGGGAGGTTTGTGTTGTTTCCATAGTAATTCTTTCTGATTTCTTTTAGACCTTTTCTTGCTCCAGTGGGACGACGGCGAGGGTCTTGTCCAGACTGGCTAAGACTTTCAAGACCGTGTCCAATTGAGGACTGGTCTTTCCCGTCTCCATCCGAGCGATGACCGGTTGACTGACCCCACTGAGTTCTTCTAGTTTCTTTTGGCTAATGCCCTTTTCATGACGAGCCTCGA
The DNA here is from genome assembly GCF_037890265.1 of Streptococcus sp. HCA-5024. Classification (NCBI taxonomy): domain Bacteria; kingdom Bacillati; phylum Bacillota; class Bacilli; order Lactobacillales; family Streptococcaceae; genus Streptococcus; species Streptococcus sp. HCA-5024. Next base: position 112,927 of record NZ_JBBKBR010000002.1, on the reverse strand, counting down.
TCAGCTCTGTCATAATCGCGACCCGCAGATCACTTTCCAGGATTTCTTCCTTGGTAAAAAGCTCTGCTCTCACATCTTTCCAATTGCTGCCGATGGCACTATTCTTCATCTCTTTGCCCTCTTTCCTTCAAATCTTGCAACTCTCGCTTAGCTTTCTCGATCTCTCGTCTAGGTGTCTTTTGCGTCTTTTTGACATTAGGACTCTGTGGTCCTTACACTCTCTACTGAAAATAACTTGAGGTGCATATCCCCCGAGGTTGGTTAATTTTTTTATACGTTGTGTTACAGATACATTATTAAAGATTATTATCTCAGTCATTCTTCTTAACTAATCGCCTAGCTGAGCTAGCTTCCATCTGATAACTAGTTATTGGATTAGTATATAATCTCCCTAACGCCAATTTTAAAAAACTTGTTAATCGTTTGTTAGTATCAATTATAAATTTTCCTTCTGAGACCTTAAAATCCTGCTCGGGGTATTGTTCATATGATGTTAATAAGGTGCTAATTATTGATGTATTAGATAAATCAATTTCATCATCTTTTAGAATTGCCACCATCTTTAAATTGTTAGATTTAATTTCAAAATCTGAGAAACTAACTAAATCAATTCTTTTTAACTCATTAACTTCTGCCTGACTAGCTATACGGTAGTAATCATCAATTCCCTTAAATAGGCTATGAATCGTTCTAAAATTTTTGAAGTACAATTTATCATTTCCATCAAAGTAAGCATCAATTTCAGATTTTAATTCTATCCCATTATCGATTATTGTTCTTTCCGGTTTTCCAATGTTTGGTAACCATTTTAAAATAGATTTATCAACCATTCTCTTTGATTGTGTGATTTTTTGAAACACTAGTTCATCATTTCCAACTTTTCGAAAAATTAAATCAATTTTCGAGAACTCTTCTTCAGTCACATCATTTAAACTTACAGTACTTAAAAACTTGTCCCCATATTCTTTGACCATAGGCATATGATCATCATCAATTTCAATATAGAACCAATCCTCGTGTTCTAATTTTGCTTCTGGATCAAACTCTCTACTATTTTCAGAAGTAATCGTTGGGGCGATTAATTCTGAAATATCATCTGAATTATCCAATTTTCTATACGTTCGACCTACTTTTACTAAAAACATTCTATTCCTTCTCCAAAAATGTAAAATTATTTATTCTAACTAGACCTTCTATAGTCCCAGTCTCTTTGACATCTTTTTTCTTGCTATAAATAATAAAGACATTACCAGCATTATCAGTGACTCTGTAATATCGATATGAGAGTAACCATATCAAATTAAAATAATACGATCTCTCCATAAGAATCCACCATATTAGAAAAAGTAGAATCACCACTACGACTTGATATAAAAATGCTAACTCACCTAAACCTAACATAATTACAAAAAGCCCCAGATAGGTTGGAATGATTTCATTTTCCACTGGTTGTATACTTTCAGCTTGAGCAGTTTCATTCGCTTTTTTATATCTTATTACTAGCTTTAATATTCCAAAAGAAAAAGAAAGCATCAGGAAAATCAGCAGTCCTATTTTTAGAAAACTACATGCATAAGTATCATGTGATGGAAAAATATCTATTGTAAATAGATACAAAACTAAACCTGGTGAAAAAGAGCAAAATGATAAACAAAATGATAAACAAAATCTTTTAAATTTTTTCATAACAAAATTCTATATAAACATATCTTGTAAGAGTTTCTTTTTGAGTGTTTCGAGTTGAGAAATTTTTTCTTGGTGAGCAACGATGAGGTCATCGAGATTAGAGAAGTATGAGCCGATGGCTTGTTGTTCTTCGAGTTTTGGAAATACAAATTTCAAGCTAGAAAAGTCTTTAAAACTGATACTTTTCCCATCTCGAATTCCATAGGTAACTGTCTCTAACCGTTTTATAAACTCTTTCGAAGTTAAAATCGAGTTCCAAAAACCTGGTAAGTGATTTTCTTTATCAATAAAATCTATAATTGTATATGCAGGTGAAGTTATTCCTTCTAATTTAGATAAAGCAAAACCTCCTTGAAAAGAACGTAAATGAATTACAAACTGACCTGGTTTGACAACCTTATAATTATTGAGAGTAGCTTCATCATACTTAATATCAATACCTATTTCATCTCTCAAAACCATACCATCAATTTGAGAAGCAGACAGCACAGGTAATAATGCTCTATTCTTCTCAGATACTGACTTAAAAATCTCATCTGCACGTTTTATTTCCCACTCACCATCAAATCCATCCAAACGAATCTCAGGAACGGTCTGTCCTGCTTTGGGAAACATCTTGGAGAGCATGGTCGCCTTGAAAGATTGGTAGTTAGCAAGGTTATCCTTGTAGCTAGCCAAAAGGTCGTCGAGAGTGCGGAAAAGGGAGCCGATGGTGGATTGTTCATCCAATGATTCTGGAATACAAAAAACAAAAGAATCAATTTCTTTAGAAGATATATTTGGTTGTGCACCTGCTACTAATACAGCATTTAATTGGTTAGTAAATGCTTTCGTCTGCAGAACAGAAGAGAGAAAATCATAGTCTACTGTCCCATTATTTTGGAAATAACCTACCCGTTGATTTTGATAATATTCTTCCTCAGAATCTAACATAGCTATTTTCCCTGTTGTAGCACCTGACATAGCTAATAGAAGTGAACGTCCTTTAAGTACAAATTTCTCATCCGGACTTAGTTTTGAATAATATTCAAATTCACCTCCAACAGTCCCATCAAATCCAATATTTGAGATTCTAACAATTGGAATTCCAACATTTTGAAATTTTTCACTTTTAAAAGCAAGTCCTCCACGTAAAGGAGCAATACTTTGTAATGTTTTTCTATTCCATTTTTCATAAAAATTATTGAATTTTATTTTAGGTAGTATAGCTTTCAAACTCTTCACCTTACCTCATTCATCATTTTTTAATATTATATCATGAAAAATATATATGAATGCTAATAACAAAATAAAAAGAGAAGAAAATACCTCTTCTCTAATTAGCACTACTCATTTTTTTAGGAAGTTATAAAAGACTAATTAACTCATCATCAAGCAATGATTTATTGTCTTTATATTTTTCTGAATGCTCCATGTAATCTATAAAATACTCTGGAGAAGAAGTTGTTGAATCTAGAATATAGTTCTTCTGTTTATCTTCATTGTACGGTTTATTGATTTCAAGTTCTCTCAGAGTTTTTTTAGAGTATGGTTTCCCTTTTGCATCCTGATACATCGGTAATAGCTGTAATCGACTAAAGATATTAGAAACATATCTTGCTGGAGATATAATATATCTCTTACTAACCATTGTTTTGGGAACCAAAATCAATAATCTATCTTTTTTATTTTCCTCTGGATCCAACACATAAGGACTCTCAAACTTTGCCCATTCATGATTCTTGTGATCCCAATATTCAAAAGTTTTTGTATCACTACTAATTTGAAGCCCGTGTAATCTAGCTTGTTCTAATGAAAAAACAATAAGTTCTTTCTTCAACAAACTGACAATCAAATCTGACATTCTATCTTCAGAAAATCTCTTAATAAATAAAGGCATAGCTACTGAAGTTAATGCTTTCTCTTGGACAGCTATAATAGATGATTTTACATAACTAAAAAATTGGTCAAGCATCTGCATTGAGACACCTTTCCCTTTTGAGTTATTTGAAGAATATCCTAAATGCGTTGCATTGCATTCTTTCGAATGTGAAAACAAATTAAATGAATCTTTCTTATTCCCTTCACAATAAATTTCATAAGACTGCTTAATAAAATCATCAACAATTTTTTTAAAATTGTCTGGTAATAACAACGGATCTACAAATAACATAACATCTTCATTTGTATCAACATCTAAAAAGTCTAATCCTATTTGTATGTGTTCTCTATTTAGATACTTTGATAATCGAATACCGATCACCTACTCTCAATAAAATTTGTAGAATGTAGGTTAGGATTTTCACTTAGATTTACAATCTATCAAATAAATGATACACTAGATGTGGAGTTTTTGAATAGTGCTTTCCTGAACTAGCGAAAAATCCTAATTCTATCAAGTCGTCAGCGGCAACTGACGTCTTTTTTTCTACATTTAAAATTATAGCATACAAAAACAAAAAATCAATATCTTGTGGTATTTTTTGAAAATAAATTTAACGAACACAATATATAGTTATTTATTGCCCTTTTAAGTTCATATTCCTATCATAATCTATATGTAGTGTATTTAATTCCTTAATGCAAAATTCAAAATCTCCCCTAGAATGACTGTTCTAGGGGAGATTTTGGGTTTTATATTGATACTTTCTTCATATCCTACCTCCCCACTCTCAGTGGTTCAATCACCTCTTCGATCAGTTGGGTATAGGCTTCTTTGATTTGTTTTTTGTAGCTGAGTGGGTTGAGGGCATCGGCTACTTCTGCCTTGTAGTCTTTGTAGCGTTGGCTCTTGGTCAGCTGGCTTTCGCCGGCTTGTTTTTTGGCGCCTTTGCGATAGTGTTGAATATAGTAGCGGAGTTCGTCGGCTCCGATATACCAGCGTTTGGCAAAGCTTACGATATGGCTATCAATGACGGATTCGATCATCTGGTCCAAGACTCCGGTGATAGATTGTCCTCGGTAGCGTTCGGGCTCTTCTTGGACTTGGGTCCAGAGGTTTTGGATGATCTCCGCTAGGCTTGGATTGGTCCGGTTCAGACTTTCGATATAGCTATCCACAGTTGCGATATCCTTGTCACTCAAGGTCTGCTCGTCATTTTCCTCCTGCTGGATCATACTCTGGATCAGCATCAGGATATAGGCATAGTTGATCTCATCGACTTGGACAGACTCCAGCTCATAGTGGATATCCAGCTCATCTTCCCTGCCCACTTCTGGGTCCCTGCTCTTGATCTCCGCCAGGATATTTTGATAGAGGCCCAGATAGGCTTCGAGCTGACTGTCGCTGAGGCCTGTTTCCCGATAGATCTCTTCCTTATCATACTCTGAGTAGACGCGGATCGAGGCTTGGTACTTGTCAAAGACCTGATAGGCTTTGGCGACCTTGCGGAGCTGGGCTGTTGGAGCCTGCTCGAGGGCGACTCCTTCTTCTTCGAAGTCTGTGACTTGGCCTTTAAACTCTGCCCAGGCTTTTAAGAAGTTGCGCTTCTCTTCTTCCCAGCTTGGTGCCAGGACCTCATTTTCTCCTCCATTGGAGTAGAGCTTGAGGGCATTGTCGACAGCTTCCTTAAAGGCTTGAGGGCGCTGGAAGGTGATGATATGGCCGAAGTGCTTCTTGTCATCAAAGATACGATTGGTCCGGCTAAAGGCCTGGATCAAGTCCTGTGGGCGCATAGGCTTGCGATCGATAAAGAGCGTAGAAAGACAAGGTGCATCAAAACCAGTCAAGAGACGATCGACCACGATGACCAGATCCAACTGCTCATTGCGGTAAAGGTACTTATCCTGCTTTCTAGCCAGGCGATTGTTGACATCGGTGTTAAAGCCCCGCAGATCCGCTAGGCTAAAATGCGTACCAAACTCTTGGTTGTAGTCCTCCATGACCTGCTTCATGTGGTCTTGGTAGCCGATGGACTCCTCCTCATTTTCAGATACTGAGTAGGTGATGGTAAACTTTGGAAAATCTGGTAGGTATTGTTTGACCCGCTCGGAAACTTTGACCCGCTCCTTACCAGCGAGAATGCTCTTGAGCAGATTATAATAAGCCTGTGCTCGTGGGATGGACTTGACCGTCAAGATAGCCTCATAGCTCTTTCCGACCCCTTTAGGGATATTGAGCTGTTGCTGGCTCTTATTGAGGATAGCATCTAGGACCTCTAGCATGTGCTCCTTGTCCTCATAGGCCTGGTCCGGAATCTCTTCTTCTAGCAGATCCGAGATGATGGTATTGCGGTAGTCTACCTTAAAGCCTAGAACTGCTCCATCATGGATGGCTTCCTTGACCGTGTATTCATGTAGGCGTTCACCATACTGTTGGTGGGTGGTCTGAGCCAGGTCTCCCACTTGCTTGCGTTTGTTTTCTTTAAAGATCGGAGTCCCTGTAAAGCCATACCAGAGAGAGTTCTTGAAGTAGGCCTTGATCTCCTTTTGCGTCTGTGGCGTGACCGCCCGATGGCACTCATCCACGACAAAGGCCACGCGCAGGTCCTTGATCTTCCCAGCATCCCGCTGGTACTTTCCTTCTTCAAACTTGCGCATCATGGTCGTGATTTTCTGGATGGTCGTGACCACCACGCGCTTGTCATTGCCCCCTAGGCGCTTGACCAGCTCATGGGTATTGTCCGTCTCGTCGATGTCGATGACATCATTGGCCGCATAAGAGAGAAAGGACGAAGTCGTCTGCTGGTCCAGGTCTCTGCGGTCGACGACAAAGATGGTCTTTTGGATCGCTGGGATCTGCAAGAGATTGCGCGCTACCTTGTAAGAGGTCAGGGTCTTGCCTGATCCGGTCGTATGCCAGATATAGCCTGACTCTTGACGGCGGGAGGCTTCCTGCACTGCCTCGATGGCATGGATCTGGTAGGGACGCAGGAGGATGAGGGCTTTCTTGCTATCGTCGATGACTGAGTACTGCATGACCATCTGGTGGGCCCGAGGGATGGAGAGGACCTCATGGGCAAAGCTGTTGAGATCGATCATGGGCTGGTTATCCTTGTCCACCCACTTGGTCAGGAATTGCTTATTTAGCTTGCTTTCACGCGCTGCAGCGATGTAGCGTGTGTCGACTTTATTGGTCACGACAAACATCTGCAAGCTGGAGTAAATCCCCCGGAACTTGCCTTCACGGTCGTACTTTTTGATCTGATGAAAGGCATCTAGAAAAGCCACTCGTGGACTCTTGAGTTCGATATGGATGAGGGGCAAGCCATTAATCAGAAGGGTCGTATCGAGCCGTCGATCCTGGTCTAGTGGATAGGCCTTGTCGCGTTCGACTTGATTGACCACTTCATAGCTTGACTTACCAGCAGCGATATTGTCCCGCCAGATGACTGCTAAGCGGATCGTCCCTAGGCTGGCATCTTCACGCTGGACTTCAACCTTGGCGATGCCATTTTCACCTGCTAGCCACTTGGCTGCTTCATAATAGCTGACAAAGTTGAGCTGGTTCTTGATCTGGCGCTTTTCCTGATCGGTCAAGGGATGGTCCGCTAGCACAGCGACATTGTTTTGCGCCAGCTTATCAAAGAAATTGTCCCATAACTGGTCTTCATTCTTGAGATCCTCTCGGTAGGTCCACTGACTCTCCCCTGATGTCAACTGCTGGATCAACTGTCTTTCAATCTCAAGTTCTGGAGTTGCTACTGCCTTCATCCGTTTATCCTTTTCCTGTACATAATCTCCTATTATTATAGCATGTTTGGGAAAGAAATTAACGCTTTCAAAGCATTTTGTTGGGATTTGGCGCAAAAAAACGAACCTGGTTTGGTTCGTTTTTTCTTAGTCTAATTGAATCCCTTTTTCTGCTAGGTTATCCAAGCATTCTTGGAGGTAAGTGTCCTGATGCTCGGGATAGATAGGGGTGCTCAAGGCTTCCTCTTTCAGCTCTGAGTAGGCTGGGCAGGTTTTGCCTCGGTAGGTCGGCTCCCACCACTCTGGGCTGACCTTTAGCCACGAGCTGTCATCTCCTCCATGATCAGGCGGTGATAGGCATAGAGGCGATAGGGCGAGTAGTCAAAGACATAGTTGACCGTTGCGTGCTTCTTGCCCCAGCCATTGCCTCGAAGGGCGCAGCATTCCCGGTGTTGGCCCAGGAGCTGGGGACGAGGGAGTTGGGGAATCAAGTCTTGGTGCCAGAGTCTCATCTATTGACCTCCTAGTAGCGTCGAGTCTTGTAAGTAGCGATTTGGGTAGCGCTCTAGGAGCGTCTGGATCCCCTTGATGAGATCCTCTTGGCTAGCTTGGCTATGCTGGTATTTCTCAAGTAGCAGCATGAAATCCGCCTTTTCCTCAGGAGTCGCCTGCTTTTTGAAATAGCCCCAGATATGCTGGAAGGCATTGGAGACCTGGCCACGATTTTCCGGCAAGGCCAGCGCTTGCTGGATCAGGTCCTCGACGTGGCTGACCTCCACCTGGTCTTGCTTGAGGTATTCCCGGATTTCCTTGTAGATATTACTGGAATGACTGAGCACCAGGTATTTATTTTTCGCCCATAGGACTTGGCAGTGATGTTTTTGATCCACTCGTGTCTCCTTTTGATTCTCTCTATCAATAGTCCTCCCATTATACCATGGAAATGAGTGAAGTTATAAAAAAGAGGCTGGGACAAAAGTCCTGGCCTCTCAATTTCTTTAGATTGTCGAGCAAGACGCAGTGGTTGAGTGGGCTCTACTACGCTGATTTCATCAGCTTTTACATCCCTACTCAACTGTGCGGAGGTGGGACAACGAAATCGAATTCTAACGAATGACCAATTTCTGTCCCACTCTCTCTTTTATTGATTACAAGGCTGTGATGGCTGTGATCAAACCAAAGATGATCCCTGGTGCATTGGCTGCAGCAAGTGGAATATCGCGTTCTTTTTTGAAGAGTCCGTAATAAACCCAAAGGCTACAGTTGATGGCTGCGACAAGGGGTTGAATAAAGTTCCCTTTGTGACCAGCGAGGTTGTCCATGATTTGTGGGAAGTAAGACACATACATCATAACAGACATAAAGGTCGCAACCCAACCAAGAATTTTCATTTGTTTTTCATTCATTTTGAAACTACCATTTCCTTTTCTTTTTTTAAGTATGCACTATTCTACCTTTTGTCCTTTACAAATTCAAGTCTTTTTTTCAAATGTTACCGAACTGTAAAGTGTCACAATCTTGTGATTTTGCAGGAAGATGGATTTCTCTTCGAGAGAGTCTTCTCTCTAGTAATTATTTTAGACACTTTGTCTAATTTTTTTGCAAATGTAATCATTTTCATCTTGAATAGCATGCAAATTAATTGCATTTTCTTCCTACTTATGCTATTTTGATACACAGAGGTAAAATTTTATGAATAAACAAAAAATCAACCAAATCGTTGGCTCGATCGGTGCCTTTATTGGGATTATCGTTTTCATTGCCTACATCCCACAAATTATTGCTAATTTACAGGGAAATAAGGCCCAACCTTTCCAACCCTTGTCAGCTGCTATTTCTTGCTTGATCTGGGTCATTTATGGTTGGACAAAGGAACCTAAAAAAGACTGGATTTTGATCATTCCGAATTCGGCAGGTGTCATCCTAGGGGGATTGACTTTCCTTACATCACTTTAATAGAAAGTGAACAAAGACTGAACTCTACGGGTTCAGTCTTTTTTGTGTATCCCTTTGAAAAACAAAAACAATCGCAGTCGGTTTTCGCAAAAAAGCCCGCCATGAGCGAGCTTAAAAAGTTGACAATTTTTACTTTGAATAACCTAATCTGGACTATTGTGCAAAAATATCCAAATGATTTCTCATTATTATTTAGAGTATATTGAAACTTTCCGCTGTGAGAAAAGTGCCTGAAATAATCATGTTTCAGGCACTCGGAATTATTGAGACCTTAGGCTCAATAATTAGTCATGGAACTTCTTCGAAGTTCGCTGACGTCCGTACTCACCTAAGGAAAGTTTCTAATTTGATTCGAGCTTCTTTTTCCTTATATCTGCACAATCTTACGATAGCTCCGAGAGGTGATCCAAAAGACGATCAGGTAGGTGATGAGAAAGACGGCGCAGACGCTAAGGGTGACGATGAGGACTTGGCTACTATTGATGACACCGAGGACTTTGAGAATGAGTCGGATCATATGATAGGCAAAGGCCAGGTGGATAAAGGCAAAGATGAGAGGGAGGAAGAAGACAGTCCGCACTTGACGGTTGATGGTCCGTTTGACCTCGTGTTCATCGAGCCCTACATGTTGGAGGATGACGAAGCGGTCACGGTCTTCATAGCCTTCTGAGATTTGCTTGTAGTAAATGACGATGACGGTTCCGACCATAAAGATCAATGACAAGAAAATCCCGATAAAGAAGATGCCACCAAAGAGGCTATTCAACTCTACCACATCATTGGCTCGGTTACCTCCATAGATAAATGTTCCTTGGGCCTGTTGGCTACTCAATTCATCGATCATCTTGTCATAGCTGGCTGCTAGCTTGAGCTGCTGGTCTTCATCAACATTGACATTGAAGCCACCGTAGATATTGGTATTAATGGCAAGATTTGGAAACTGGGCGACAAATGCTGAAAGGTCTGGCACGATCAAGTAATTGAAATCCTCCGTCAGCATGTTAAACTGATTGGGCACATGATCGGTGATAAAATCCTTGCTCACCTCTTCTTTGACTTGGAAGTCTTGCCCGTTGATAGTGAACTGCTTTTGCCCTTTAAGATCCTTGTTATGGGCAAAGAGGATGACTTGGTTGCCTGTCAGATTGATCTTTTCTCCTGTCATGTGTTCATAACTAGCTACATCAAAGACCATAAAGACGGTTTTAGGAGTGACGCTGCGTTCATCAGCTGGATAGACGGTCAAGTCTGTGCCCTTTTGTGATTTAACCCCAAAGTTGGCATAGATCATCAGGTCCCGATTCTTGATCTCGAGATGGTGCTCAGAGGCAAATTCATCAAATTTCTGATTGATCTGCTCCAGCTCAACCCCTTTTCCTTGGACAGAGAAATCATGAGGCGCCATGATTTTCTTGACCATTTCGCTACCGACATAGATGTTGGTTGCTGCAGAGATGGTTACCAGCACCATGGTCGAGAGGATGGCAATGGTCGCAAGCCCCACTGCATTTTTCTTCATGCGATAGATGAGGTTAGAGACCGAGATCATATTGTTGGGCTGGTAATAGTAGCTCTTCTTTTTCTTAAGCAGATGCAAGAAGACGGTGATCCCAGCATTAAAGAGCAGGTAGGTTCCGATCATGACCAGGATAACGGCTAGAAAGAAGGTCACAAGCGCAATAATGGGGTCTTTGACAGACACAGCTAGGTAGTAGCCAAAAGCAAGAGCTGCTAAGCCCAGGATGGTTTGAGGCCACAAAAAGCGGGCTTTCTTTTCGCCACTAGATTTCTCACGCGTCAACTGCAAGGCATTCAAACGAAGAATGCGCCAAGCATTGAGAAGAATCAAAAGTCCAAAGATGAGACCAAAGGTGACAAAGACCAAGATGACAATCCCAGGTTGGAAGGTAGATACTAGCTGGACCTTCATCTTCATGAGTTTCAAGAGAAAGGCAAAGATCAGCTTGTCAAAGAGGGCTCCAATCAAGACTCCGGCTGAGATGGTTAGAAAGCCAAACATCAAGAGTTCCTTGAAGATCATGCTGATGAGATGGCGTTTCTCAAGACCCAGCATGCTGTAGATTCCCAGCTCCTTGGAGCGATTTTTCATGACGAAGCTATTGGCATAGAGCACGATGATAGCTCCCGCCGCATTGACCACGAAGAATCCCAAGCTGAGAGTGAACACTATAGAAGAGCCCCCTCGAAGCTCGGAAATGCGGGGATTAAAGGTCAGGGAGTCAAAGAGGTAAGCGATGGTCACTGCGAGAATGACCGCAATCGCAAAGGGATAATAGAGCTTGCGGTTCTTGATCAGATTGGAGCAAGCTAGTTTAGTGGTTAATCGAAACATCTACTCCACCTCACTTGCCATGACTGTCAGAGTATCTGAGATTTCTTGAAACATCTGACGCTCCGTCTTTTCCCCACGGAAAATCTGGTTGTAAAGGATCCCATCCTTGATAAAGAGCACGCGCTTGGCACGTGCTGCCGCTGCGGTTGAGTGGGTCACCATAAGAATGGTTTGGCCCATAGTGTTGATATCCTCAAAGACGTCCAGCAAAGCAGCTGAAGACTTAGAATCCAGCGCCCCTGTTGGCTCATCAGCAAGGAGAATTTCTGGCGAGGTGATGATAGCCCGTGCTACGGCTACCCGTTGTTTTTGCCCACCAGAGATTTCGTAAGGGTATTTTTCAAGCAGTTGGTGGATGCCCAACTCCCGACTCACGCTATCCACCTTGCTCATCATTTCCTTGAACGGTCTGCGAGAGAGGACTAGAGGGAGAAGAATATTGTCCTTGACAGACAAGGTATCAAGTAGGTTGAAATCTTGAAAGACAAAACCTAGTTTTTCCCGACGGAAGCTCGAAGCATCCTTGTTCTTGATGGTGGAGGTATCGGTGCCATTGAGGTAGACCCGCCCTTCGGTCGGCTGATCCAGCATGGCTAGGATATTGAGGAGGGTCGATTTCCCGGATCCTGATTCCCCCATGATGGCGACGTATTCGCCCTTCTCAACGGTAAAATGAATATCCTTTAAGGCTTCAACCTGCGTTCCTTGAAAGCGGGTTTTGTAGATCTTTTTGATATGTTGAACATCTAGTAATGACATGATTTTCTCCTTTTACTAGTAGATCAAGAAAAATTCTTGAGTTTGGTGTAATACTTGGCGACCAAATTCTACCTTTTCCAGATCGGTTTGGTTACTTGGTTTCTCAGTCTTTTTGAGTTGTTTCATCCATTTCAAGAGTTTCATTTTCTTGACCTCCTTCATTTGATGAGACTATTGTATAAAAAATAAAAGGCGGCTACCATAACCTAACCTTTCATTTTACCGTTTATTTCTTACATTTTTGTAAGATGGAGAAAAACTAATCCATGACCAGCTTCTTCTCTTCAAAGCGAATAGCGACGGTTGTGCCTTGGCCAACCTCTGAGTGGAGGCTAATCTTGTGGCCCAATTGCTCTGCAATTTTCTTAGAAAGATAGAGCCCGAGACCTGACGACTGCTGGGTCATGTGGCCATTGTAACCGGAGAAGCCCCGCTCAAAGACACGGAGGACGTCGCTATTTTTGATCCCAATCCCGCTGTCTTTTATATAGAGGGTCTGGTCTTTGAAATAGACCTCAATTCCACCTGTACTGGTATACTTGAGGCTATTGGACAAGAGCTGCTCGATGATGACCAAAAGCCACTTGCGATCAGTAATGACGGCGACATCCAAATCATGCAGGTTCACTGTCAAGTTCTTTTGGATAAAAAAGAGGGCATATTTGCGGACCACTTCTTTGACCAAGTCCTCTAGCGACACGCGCTTTAAGACCAGATCATCATGAAAACTCTCCAGTCGCAGGTACTGCAGAACCAGATTGGCATAGGAGTCAATCTTAAAGAGCTCCTGCTCCATCTGCTGCTTGACAATGGGCGTCTCGACATCTTGGACCAAGAGCTGACTAGCCGCAATGGGCGTCTTGATCTGGTGAACCCAGAGGGTATAGTAATCCATCAGGTCATTGAACTTGGCCTGGGCTGTCTTCCCTTCCTCCAGACGAGCCTGCTGTTCCTCCGTGTATTTTTCAAAAAGAAAATGTTCCAGAGGTGAGGCAACTTCTATTTCCTCATACAGCAAGGCTTTGCGGTAGTCTTGAAAGGTCATAACGAAATCCCAGATCAAGACACAGAGGGCAAAAAAGCCTAGCACCAAGGTCGCATAGAGGAAAACCGTCCCTGTCTCTGGAAAGAGATAGGCAAAGACCAAATCGACGATCAAAAAGATGACCAATAGATAGAGTAGGCGCCTGCGGGATACCACATACTGCCAGAAGATCGTTCCAAATTTATTCATGGGTCAACCCGTAACCGATGCCTTTCTTGGTTTCGATGAAGTTTGACAAGCCAGCCTCTTCTAATTTCTTACGAAGGCGGGCCACATTGACAGACAAGGTATTGTCATCAATAAAGAAGTCACTATTCCAGAGCTCCTTCATCATGTCATCGCGTGCCACGATACTGCCTGCATGTTCAAAGAGGACACGCAGGATCTGAAATTCATTCTTGGTCAGCTTGATGACTTCCCCTTCATACACCAAGTCCGTGGACTTGAGATTGAGGATGGCTCCCCGGTGCTCCAGCAGATTTTGATCTGTCCCAAATTCGTAGGAACGGCGCAAGAGCCCTTGGACCTTGGCAAGGAGGACATTTTGGTCAAAAGGCTTGGTGACAAAGTCGTCTCCACCCATATTGATGGCCATGACAATATCCATAGCTTGATCCCGTGAAGAAAGAAACATGATCGGAACCTTTGAAACCTTGCGAATCTCCTGGCACCAGTGGTAACCATTGTAGAGAGGCAGGCCAATATCCATGAGAATCAAGTGGGGGTCACTTTCGACAAAGATCCCGAGGACATCCATAAAATCCTCTACTGCGACCACTTCATAGCCCCATTGTTCCAATAATTGTTTGACTTGTTGGCGGATAATTTCATCGTCTTCTACTAAGAGAATTTTATGCATGGCTTTCTTTCCTTCTTTTTTTCTTCTTCCTATTATAACAGATTAAACAGCAGAGAAAAAGGCTGTTTCAGAGGGAAAGAAGATCTGGTCCCTACTTTCTTGATGGGAGTCCCTTTTTCTACATCCATTTTTGTGCTATACTGAAAGAAAGAAGACACGGGAGGCACAGATGTCGACTATTTTTGATTACCTAAAAGAAGTGACTTATGATTCCATATATGACCGTCCTTTCAATGAACTGGATGTTCTCGCATTGACAGAGCTGACCTATCTGCCCTTTGGACACATTGTGCCTCAAGGAGATACAACAGGGATCCAAGTGCGCCTGTCTGATGCGATGGAACTGATCGATCGGACAACCGATTTCATCGTGAGTAACCAGCACCTGCAATTAGTCGATGACTTGGCTACTTCAAAGCGCTATAAGAACATCAAACTCCTCAACTATGTCGATGAGTACGATCCCGATGTGCAAAAACAGTTCGCGGCCATGACCTATCGGCTTAGTCTAGATGCGTATTTGGTCGTTTTCAGAGGGACTGATGACACCTTGATCGGCTGGAAGGAAGACTTCCACATGACCTATATGGACCATGTCCCAGCTCAGAGGCGCGCAGCCAGCTACCTGCAAAACGTCATGAAGGAATTTCCTAAAGGGCGCTTCTTAGTAGCCGGTCACTCCAAAGGGGGCAATCTCGCAACCTATGCCTGCACTTACCTTCCAAATCATCTGTTTGAACGGGTCGATGCCATCTACAGCTACGATGCTCCTGGCCTCAACAGAGCCATTATCGAGACCGAAGGCTACCAGCGGACGTCCCCAAACATTCTTCGCTTTGTCCCACAAGGATCCATCGTCGGCATGATGTTGGAAGTGCCAGAACCGACGACCATTGTCAAAAGTCGCGCATTTGGTGGCTTTACCCAGCATGATGCCTTTACTTGGGAAATCAAGGACTACAGCTTTGTGACCGTTTCTGAAACCAGTCCAGATAGCCAGCAGACCGATCTGACCTTAAAACAATGGGTTCGCGAAACATCGGCAGACGAGCGCAAGAAGTTCTTTGATACCTTTTTTGGTATTTTTCTGGATGCCGGCATCACTTCCATCAATGATCTAACCGATCTCAAACAGCTAGCTAAGGCCAAAGAAATCCTCCAAAATGCCCAGGATTTGGATCCAACCGAGCGGGAGATGCTAGAACGCTTGGCCAAGCAGCTCATCGACACCCGCTTTCAAGCTTGGAAAAAATGGCAGACGGTGCCCCGCATCCTAGTTCAAATGGCCGCATTTTTCAAGCGAAAAAAAGCAGTCGATTCCGTCTCGCCACTGCTCCTTGAGCACAAGGAATGAGACTCAACAACTGAAAAAAGAGACAACTTCTTCTATTCACTAAAACGCAAAAAGAGGCTGGGACAAAAGTCCTAGCCTCTCAATTATTTTTGGATTGTCAAGCAAGACGCAGTGGTTGAGTAGGCTCTACTACGCTGATTTCATCAGCTTTTACAGCCCTACTCAACTGTGCGGAGGTGGGACGACGAAATCGAATTCTAACGAATTACCGATTTCTGTCCCACTCTCTTTTCTATTTTCTATTGGTCCTGAGGAGATGGAGTATCTGGCGTGCTTGCTTCTGTTACAGCTGCGCTTGCAGGCTCTGTTTCTGTCTCAGTGGTGGCAGGCTTGCTTCCTTCTGAAGCTGCTGCTTCTGTTGCTGCTGGAGTCTCTGTAGCGACAGGCGTTTCAGCTGTGGAAGCTGGTTTGCCCGCTTCGCTTGCAGATGGGGCTGCAGCTAATTCTGCCTGGAAGGCTTGGATGGCCTGTAGTAAGGCTGCTTTATCACTCTTTGGATTAGCCAATTGGTCAAAGAGAGCTTCTAAGCGATCAAATACAGCATCACTAGCTCCCTTGTCCTGCAATTGTTGGTGCAAGGCCATCAACTGGTTATAGAGCTGTTGATAAAGAGCGACATCCCCAATTTGAGGCTCTTCGGTTTGCTTTTGTTTTTGCTTTTCAATGCTATCACTGATTTCGCGTAGAAGTGCTTCCCCACTTGTAATAGCCTTTTCTGGATCAGATTCTTTTCCAAGTTGAGCCAAGCCTGCTTCAAAAGCAGTTCGTTTGCCTTGGTCTTCGACTTGTGGCAAGAGCGACTGGATTTGCTCTGAGAGGGCTGTCAGGATGCTAGTTCGTTGACGGGCTTCTGTCGCCTTGTCCAACTCTCCATACAAGCCCTTGAGGAAATCGTAGACCGCTAAGTTATAAGAGGGTGCTTGACTTCCTTTTTGATCCAAAACTGTTTTTTCAACAGGATAGGTTTGGCCTTTGTCTTGAGAGAAAAGCTGGTCAATCGCCTGTTTGGTTTGGTAGAGTTCCATAAAGTGAGCCTTAGAATCCCAGGCTTCTTCAAAGGCTTGGGCCCGATAAAGTTTCAAAGCTAGATCTGCCGCCTTGGTGCGCAGTTCTGGTGTCAAGCGCGCATCGCTCAAGCTTTGATAGAAATACTTGAGATAGTCGACCGATGTCACACCCGTCCGATCTTGCATCTCTTGAACAGCTTCTAATAGCTTTCCTTCCTGCTCTAGACGCTTGCTGTCCTTGGCAGCATAGGCTTCCTGCAGTTGAGAGACCAACTCTTCCTTCTTCAATTGGAAGGCCTCTGTATCTAGCAAGCGCACTTGTTCCAACAATTCTTGGTAACGACGATCCAAGGCTGTCTCTTCTTTTGGTTTGACCGCTTGGGTCGCATGAATGTACTGCTCATCAACCTGTTTGAGACTGGCTAGGTAGCCTTCCGTCGAGTTGCTTGGGAAACTCTTGACGTTTTCCAAGAAGTGGCCCAAGATCAGCTCAATCCGTCTTTGCTGCAATGGATCAGAAGCATATAGACTGCGACTTTCTGCTAAGAGCTGGTTGACCTTGTCCTCTACTGCTTTTTTGTCCAAGTCTCCTTTTTTATAAGGAGATTGAATGGTTGGAAGACGGTGGGCTAAGTAGTCTGCTAGACCTGCTGAGCGCACCTTGATGTAGTGGTTGTGATCGCCATGCGGGATGACAAACTGACCATTTTCAATCTGAAGGCTATAAGGAGAAATCCCTGAACGAAGCGCTGTTGCATAGAGTTCATTGATAAAGTCTAGTTCAGGATTGCCAGTTTCAAGTGGGATCCGGACATGTTCCTTACGAACAGCATAAGGATGGATGTGGGTCGGATCGTATTCTTGGTCTGGATTGTTAAAGACAAAGAAACCATTGGAAATCTTAATGGCCTCACGAGGGACACCGTAGGTCTTGCTGATGTACTGGATCTTTTCCTCATCTGATGCATCACGAGAATAGGTCGCAACATCATCTGTCAGGGGCTGCCCCTTGTCCTCTTCTTTTTTGCCAGCTAGAGTTGCCTCTGCTGCCGCAATCTCTTGAGGAGAGAGGTCCTTTTTATAGAAATAATGGGCGTGGTTGCCATGAGCGACCATATAGCCTTCCTCGTCCTTGCTGATGACCTTGTCTGCGTGGAAGCCGTGATCGTGCTCCTCTTCGTGCTCGTGACTGTCGCCATGCTCATGTTCATGCTCATGTTCAACTGGTCTTGTGCTTGGATTTGAAGGTAAGCTTGGACTTACTTCTGTTGGACTACTAGTTCCTTGAGCACGAAGCAATTGGAATTGCCGTGCCAACTCACGCTCTAAAGGAGATAGGGAGCTGTAAGGGATAAAGTGGAAATGATCCCCATGAGGGTAGACAATCCCTTGATCGGTCCACTTGGTAATCTTACTTGGATCAAAGACAGAACCGTCAGACTCCACATGACGAGAAGACAATGGGGCTTTCTGCAATTCTTCGATCAAGTTTGTCAAGGTTGGACTCGGTTTAGAGGTAGCCGGTTTAGACGTCGTCGGTGTCGTCGGTGTATTGGTTGGACTGGATGACGGCTGGTTGCTCGCTTGCTTCCCAAGGCTTGGAGAGGCTTGATCCGGAGTTCCTTGCTCTGTACTTGCTCCAGCTAGGTGTGAACTTCCTGCCTGATGGCCAGCTTGACCACCTAAGACAGAGAGAGCTGCTGCTAACTCTCCAGCAGATAAGGCACTCTTTGGAATAAAATGGAAATGGCCGCCATGGGGCACAATAAAGCCGTCCCCTGTATCTGAAATGACATCTCCAGGGCTAAAGACATAACCATCGTCCGTACGGTAGCCACCACCTGTATGGTTCTTAGCCGTCAGCATCTCAAGAGTCTTACCTTCTTTCAGCGCTTGACTAGGTTGACGGAAGTCACGGGTCTTGCCTGCCTTATGCGAGGAGCTCGCTTGCACCGATCCCGTCTCTCCTTCTTCTTTGGTGCCTCCCTTTTGTTGTTGGGCGATCTCCTCGATCGAGCGCACATTAACCGTATGTTGGGCATCCTTTAAGTAGAGATAGTATTTCCCAGCGCGTTTGATGATATAGCCATCCTTGACCTTGCTCACGATATCTGCTTCTTTCAGCTGATAAGTTGGATCCCGCAAAATCAACTCTTCACTAAAGATGGCATCAAATGGAACCTTGCCGCTGTAGTAATGAAAATGATCCCCATGAGAAGTGACAAAGCCTTCATCTGTAATCTTGATGACAATCTGCTCTGCCTGGGTCTTTTCCTTGGCATTGACCGCTTCGATGCTGTCTTCCTTTTTACTTGAGGCAGTCGCTGACGATTTCTTTTCTGCCTGCAGGTACTGAATCTGATTCTTTTTCTCTTCCTTGACTTGTGGTTGCTGACTGAGCGCGTAGGTACAGAGTCCTAGCCCCAAGGTCGCTACAATTCCAATCGTTCCCTTTTTCTTCATTCTTGATTTACTCCTCTAATTCCTTGGCTAAAGTCGCCATATTTTCTTCTAAATTTTCTAATAGATCCTTATCGTTTTGTGGATCGGCTTCCAGTGGATCCAAGACCTTGACACGCGCCCCTGTTGCCTTGGCAATACTATCTGCCACTTTTGATGACGTGTGCTTTTCCACAAAAATCGTTTTCACCTTGTAATCTTTGACAAACTGCTGGATCTCGGCCAATTGCCGAGCGGTCGGTTCTTGCTCTGGGGATATCCCTGCAATCCCTAACTGCTTGAGACCAAAGCGTTTTGCCAGATAAGAAAAGGCCGTATGCTGGGTCACAAAAGTCTTTTGCTTGGCCTTGTCAAAGAGAGGCTGGTAGTGGGCTACCAATTCCTCACAGCGCTTTTCAAGCTTTTGAGCATTGGCCTGATAGCGCTCCTTGTTCTTTGGATCGATCTCTCCCAAGCGCTGGGCGATAATCTTTCCTTCCTCTGCAATTTTTACAGGATCCAACCAAGTATGCGGATCATACAAGTGCTTGGCCTCTTTTCCCTGACCAGCCTCAACATCCTCTAATCCAGCCACCTTATCAAGGGTCATTCCTTGGCTACCTTCGATCACTCGCAACTTGGAACCTTGAAGATTGGGATCTAAGCGACCGGCCCAAGATTCCAGGGTCTGAGAATGATAGACAAATACATCCGCATCATAGATCTGGGCCACTTCCTTGGTGGAGGGTTCATAATCATGGATCCCTGCACCTGACTGAACCATCCAGATGTCATTTTGATCGCCAGAGATTTCCTTGACCAGGGCATAGATAGGATAAAAACTCGTGACAATTTTAAGACCTTTTTTAGAAGGGGGCTTGCCCGCATTTCCTTGACTTCCACAAGCTGTCAGCAGAAAGAAACCGAGAAACAAGAGTCCCAGAACCTTCATTCTTCTCCTATTCATCCTTCACCTCTTTTTCATTTTTATTAACTAGTTTATTAATCGGTTAATTAACTAGTTAATAATACTGCTAATCATTTGCTTTGTCAAGTCTTTTTTACATTTTTTTCCATTTAATGTTAGGAACTAGCATTCTGCAAATAGATAGCTGCCTTTTAGACAGTAAAAAAGTTTGAGACATCTTTGTCTCAAACTTTTTATTGACGGTAGAAATATTGATCAGCTGGATAGTTTCCTGCAGATTGAGTGACCACTAGACGTGGCTTGCTGGTATCAGACTGGTCTCCATCTGGATTTTGGAAACCGATTTTCAGAAGTCCAATCGCTGCACCAGTTTCACCCATCTTCATCTCAACATAAGGGATCTTGCTCTTCTTATCCGAGTCTGCAACAGCCTTGAGGCTACCTTGGCCCTTGACTTTTCCGTCTGCTTGGATGACGATTTCAGCTCCCTTGCCATTGCGCCAGGTTCCAGCTAAGCTTGAGAAGTCTCCTCCGTTAATGGCCGCAATATCCAAGTCTTTCTCTTTTTTCGGTTGTGGGTAGGCTTTCCACCACTCTAGATGGTAATCACGGTAGGCCACGTCACCAAAGAGAATCCGACGTTCTTGGGAAGCTACTCCGTCAGGACCTGTCACACCCGCTGGGATCAAGTACAAGGTTTGCTCCTGCCCTTGGATCGCAGTCGCATTTGCCCCTGTGAAATAAACTTCATAATAGCCTTTTCGCTTCTTGGGCTCTTTTTCTTTATTGAACAAGTAACTTGCCCGAGTGCCTCCACTCCAGAAAGTCCAGCCAGTCTCCCCATTTACAATACTTGGAAAGGCATTGGTCTTGTTTTGGTAATATTCTTCTGGAGTATAGCCATAAAGTTTAAAACCGGAAGCTGCGATTTCCTTTTCATAAGTATCATTGGAATAAGCACCTTCAAACGGTGAGAGATTGCCATCAAGGACGACATCATTTGGATCTGTCGATTTGAAAAAATCCTCCCGATTGGCAAAGACCATCTCGTGGTCGGGATTTTTGTCAGACATGGTGACCGTGATCAAAGGCTTCTTGTCTGTCTTGTATTTGAAGACACGAACAGTGACTGTAAAGTCTGTATTGCCATCGGACTTTTTCATCTTGCCTGTCGAAACTTTATTAGACCCTTCGACCTTCCAATCCGTACTAAATTCAGCAGATACCTTGCCATCAGCCGTTTGGTAATCGATCTTCCAGGCCTTGCCCTTTTTCTCGATTTTGGCTTCATCCCGTTCATTAGAGACATAGTCACCACTCAAGTCAATGGCTTTTTCCTTTGGCTTAGTGACCTTCTTGCTAGTCTGGTTAAATTCCTTTTGATGGTCTGGTTGGATGTTGGAGCTAGAGTAGAGATAAACTCCTCCGATCAGAACAACTGCTCCGACAAGCCCCAAAATCGGCCCCAGGTATTTTTTCTTCCACTTAAGATTCATTTTACTACCTCCATGGAATAAGATCTTTACACTAGTATACCCTAAATCGAAAGTATAGTAAAATTCCCCTCTATGTAGTGGTTTTACCTCTCCATCAAATCAGCTAGAAACTAGAATTTATCGTTTTTATAGAACACTTTAATGAACCCAGCTAGCATTGTGAAGACCATTCCAGAAAGAATTGCCAAGATAGAAGGATTAGAACCTGTATTTGGTAACAATTTCGAATGACCTTGTTTTTGTGAATCAAACTTGGATCCTTCTGCTACCATCACTTTAGAAACAGTACTATTATCATCTGCCACTGCTTCTTTAGAGACTTTGCTTCGGCCATTTGTCTCCTCTTTTTTAGAAGAGATCGGACTTTGAATTGCTCCTTTAAAAGCAAATTGTCCCTCCTCATCAGTTGGCTTCGCTTGTGGTTGTGGATGATCTTCTTCAGGGTTGTTAGGCTCCGTATGCTCTTCTTTTTCTGGAAGAGGCGATGGCTGTGCTTCTGGCAGTTCTTTAGGCTTCATGGCCACCAATTCATCCAGGCTCTTTACAAAAGCAATAGAATCGATTGTAACCTCACTATCTCCCGCTTCATCAGTGGATTTATAAAACTCAATTCCGACTTCTCGCGTTGCATCCCGATGTTCAACAGCAGATAAATCAAAACGAAGTTCTTTGTAATCTTCCGACAGCTCTTGAGAACCACTGTCAACCCACTGCCAACTATCCCCAACTTTGATAAAAAGCTTAGCCGAAAGAGGTTGACTCGACTTGACTCGCACTACATACCAATCATAGGAGGAAAGATCTGAAATTTGGCTCGTCTTAACTTCTACCTTATCATCTTTCTTAAGTGGCAAGGAAACTCGCATGGTTCCACCCGATACTGTTCGTCCTTCTCCTTGCCAATCTGCACTTTCTTTATCAAATGGATAAAGTTTAGCTTCATATGTTTTGTCTGCTTCTTTTTCAGGCAATGTGGCAAGAGTTGGATCCGTGATTGCTTTGATTGTATCTATCTTCAATTGCCCTTTTCCTTTATCTCCACCTAAATAAAGAGCAAATTGCGTTACTTTTTTCAATCGTTCCTTGGTGATTTGAGCAGATTGATGACTTTCCCAGTGAGCTGGCTTAAACTCTGACAAAGGGATGGTCACAAGCCCATGAACTCCATTAGAGAGGTCAATGTCTTTTTCAAAACTTACGCCACCAATTTGAATCTGAACTGTCAAATGACGATTCCCTTGTTGAGTTGCATCCAGTTCAAACTGAATCGCGTTAGCTTCTGACCAATTTTTATCAAAGGATAACTGACGACCAGCGTAGCCATTTTGATCCAACTGATAATCGTAGACGAGACGATAGCCATCCTGATCCTGCCTTTTTTCTAGAGACATCATAATTGGATCTCCATTCGATGCGTAAGCTCGCTCCAAAAGATCCCGCTCCCCTAAATAATCTTCAAAATCATCCACTACTAGTGGATCTTGAGCTTGACTATTCCGTTTGACAAACAAGCGATAATTCTGACTCTCAACAATCCTGTCTCCTTGGTAATAATCCAATACCAGATGAGCAACTTCTTTTTTCGCATTTTCCGGTAGTGTGATGGTTCCAGTATAAAAACCATTGACTAAAGATAAGGATAGAGGAGCTTGGTCATTGAAGCGAGCAGTAACCTTTGTATCTTCTGCCTTAGCTTTAGCAACAATAGACAAGATTTGATCCTTGATAATACTATCACTACCCGGTTGTATCACATAGCGTGTAGAGTCATGTGGTACTGTGACCAATTGTTTTCCAGTACCATAGATCGTTCCCACTTCTTTTAAAAAGACAGAATGAGGATCTTGATAGAATTTTTGGAAATCAGCCAATAACTCATGGTCTCCCCCAAGATTTCCATTGACATCTCGATAAGGGGTATAGAGATTATTTCCCATGCCAAAATTCGCCCAGGTCATCATATAGGCAATCTTTGAAGCTGCTGGATCCTTTTGTAAAGCATTGAAAATCCGAGTATACCAATCTAAGGTATTACCAGTATTCTTCAATCCTTGTGCGCTATAACCAAACTCTGTCAGAGCTGCTATTTTATTTCGTGCCTCCGCTTCTTTTACCAACATGGTTGTATCCTTTTTTAAAGCTTGGATATAACTGTCTGAACCAGGTTGGTTTTTATCATCGTAACTATCGATTCCTAACACATCAACATAGGCATCACCTGGATAAGTCTTAAAATAACGGTCATTTCCAGCTCCTGGTGAGTAGGCATATAAGAAGTTGTGAACCCCTTTTTGATCTCGTAGGTATTCAACTGTATAGCGATACAAGGCTTTATATTGTTCTGGATTGGTCGTACTTTCCCCCCACCAGAACCAACTTCCGGTCTGTTCATGAAATGGTCTAAAAATAACTGGAATCGTTTTACCTTCGTCTGTTTTAAGATTGTGAGCTAACTCTGCAATGCGGTCTAACCATTGATTAAATTGATTGTTTTTCGATCCTCCTGGTAAAATCTCTTGGACCACATTTCCTGAAGTATCGTTAAAATCTCCTCCTGTCACAAAGTTATGAGGATGGGTACTCATGGTGATAATCCCACCCAATTGATGAGCTGTCTTCATTGAATGAGTCAAATTTGCGATACTTTGTTTAGGATCACCAGAAACACCTGGTTTTTCATAGCCGTCAAGACTCAAGGTATCCCATCCAAAAACAGCTGGGTAGTCTCCTACAGCATTTTTTACATCAGAGTCCGTAGAGCCAACTCGGGATCCCTCTGAAGTCAAAGTTACTCCCTCATCAAGCGCATGTTGCTGTCCAAACAAAATATCCTTCTTCTTGTTTAGGTCTTTTAAGTAGGCATACAATTCTTTGGTTTCTTGACTAGCTTGATCATCTGTCATTGCGAGTAGCCTAGTTTCACTAGTTTGACCAGTCGCTGTATTTTCTGATGATGAAGCTGTAACAGTTGGTGTTCCCTGCGAAGTAGCTACTTCTGATAATGTAGACGTTTCTGAACTCACTTGATTGCTTCCAGTAACCTCCTCAACGGTAGGAGCATTCTGCTCTTCTGCTGCCAATACAACTGGAGCAAATAAAAAAATTCCTCCCACTGTTGCACTTAATACTAATTGCTTTTTCATCCCTTGTTTCATTTGATTTTCCTCATTTTTTTAAAAAAGAGAAAACAACGCCCTTGCTAGGCTCAACAGCATCTGCAAGATAAGTTATTTTTTCTTATTTCTTTTTAATTTATCGCATTTTTTTCAATCACTTCTTTGAGCCAGTAACCTGATTTCTTGATCGTCTTCACTTGTGTGTGAATATTGTTCGAAATCAAGCCATAGCGATTTCTGTAGGCATTGGTCCAAGACCAGCAATCAATTGGCGTCCAAAGGTGATAGCCAAAGCAATTAGAACCTTCTTCAATCCCCTTGTGTAACCATTCTAAGTGTTCTTGGATAAAGTTAATCCGGTAGTCATCCTGAATTTGTCCATGTTCATCCATAAATCGTTCTTCACGTGAGACTCCCATCCCATTTTCAGAAACAAACCATGGAATATTTATATAATTGTCTCGAACATTCAAAGCAATATCATAGATCGCTTTAGGATAGATTTCCCAGCCCTTGTCGATATTCATGCGACGGCCTGGCATATCATAGTTATCAAAGTAACGGCCTGGCATCCAGTCTCCAACAGAATCAGGAGAAATATCTGGTCTCTTAACCCGATTTGGATGATAGAAATTCACACCCAGAAAATCGACCGTATTGTTTCGGAACAATTCTTCATCGCCTTCTTCTGTTTGCCATAATACCCCGTCCTTCTTCAGAACAGCAACCAATTCTTCTGGGAAATGCCCGTGTACAGCAGGCTCTAAAAACATCTTATTGTTCCAAAGTTCAGCAAAGTGAGCAGCATCTTGGTCTTCTTTTTCCTCTGAAGCAGCATAAGTTGGAGTTAAGTTTAAAACTGTTCCAATACGACCGCCATCTTTATCATATCCTTTTTCACGGTAGCGTTCAATCGTTTTAGCCGTTGCCAAATTAAGGTGATAGGCTACTTGAACAGCTTTTTTGCCGTCCACTAATTTTGGATAGTGGAATTGATAAAGGTATTCACCGTCCACTACCACCATTGGTTCATTGTGGACAACCCAGTCTTTAACACGATCTCCGAAATGCTTGAAGCATTGTTCTGCAAAACCAACAAAAAGATCGACAACGTGACGAGATTCCCAACCGCCATATTTATGGTAGAGATCTACTGGTAAATCAAAATGATGGAGATTAAAGATTGGGCGGATTCCATTTGCAAGGAAGGTATCGATCACGCGATTGTAATAGTCCACTCCTTTAGGATCAACCGTATTGGTTTCCAAATCATCAATGAGTCGTGTCCATTGAATCGAAGTTCGTAAACTGTTTAAACCAACTTCTTTCATTTTAGCAATGTCATCTTCGTAGCTATTATAAAAGTTGGATGCTGTATCCGGTCCTACGTAGTTATAAAAGGCTTCGGGTTCAATGTCATACCAATGGTCAAACATATTGCTATGTTTTTTATCAAATCGTCCTTCACTTTGAGGTCCTGATGTAGCAGCCCCCCACCAAAAATTTTCTGGAAATTGTTTCATCACCATTATCTCCTTATTATTCTATGATTCTCTTTCTCATTTCATCGCTGAATCCTGGTAGGTATTCGTGACCATACTCGGGGTAACAGCTTAATTCTTTCTGTGTTTGCAACTCGTTCCATACTGCAAATTGTAATTTTGGGTGGCAAATGCGATCTTCCAATCCCATTCCCCAAAAGATGTCGGCCTGAATCCAAGGTGCAAAATTCTTTATATCAATATAGTCTAATGTTTCAAAAAATTTTTTCTCATTTTTGTGCAATGGATCCCGGAATCGAAACCAATAAGCTAATTCTTCATAGGCCGATTGCCCTTGGTCCAAGTGATAGGCTTCTCGAAAGTCACTTAAAAACGGATACTGAACAAAGGCTTTCTTGATGGACGGGCTTAAAGCAGCAGCCACTAATGCTAGGGCTCCTCCTTGGGAAACCCCATAGGTCATCATCTCTTGAGGATCAATCTCCTCCATCTGCTGCAAGATGCGCGTCAGCTGGTAAAGATCCTGATACACCTTTTTATAATACAGATTGTTTGCTCCATCTTCTACACCACGGATCACATGTCCTTTAACAGTCCCACCAGTTGTAACCAAGCGGTCCTCTGACTTTCCACCTTGGCCTCTGACATCTAACGCAATTACTGCGATTCCTTCAGCAGCTAATGCTACCTTGTCACTCCAATCACCACTACTCACATGGTAACCATGAAACTGAAGAAGAGCCGGAAGTTTTTTATCCTCACTATTTTTAGGACGCAGATATTGACAATAAATCTCAGCTTCTCCAACTCCCTGAAAGCGCAATTCGAAGGCTTCCACTAGTTTAGAAGGCAAGGGATAGGGAGTTAATTGAAAGGCTAAACTAAGATTTTCAACTTCTTGCTTGGCCTTTTGCCAAAATGCATCAAAGTCTGCTGGTTTTTGATGGGGACTCCGATAAGAACCCCATTGCTCATAGGCCATTTCTTGATTAATCATACCATCACCTCAAGATAGGAAAGTACTTGATTGGCGATGATGCGAGCTCCTAGGAGTGTTGGATGCACGCCATCCTCTCCTGTCAACGCTTGGGCTCCAATAAATTTTGCCTCTTCATTTAGCAGATGATCCAATGTCACCCATTCAAGCTGAAATTCCTGGGCCATCTTTTTTACAACCTGCCTTTTTTGATCCAAATCAACTCTCCAAGTAAGCCGATCCTCTGGAAATGGTAATACAAACGGTTCCAACAATAGAATGTCTTCGACACCCGCCTCCTGCAATTTTTGTAACAAAATCCGGTAGTTCGACTCGAATACTGCATTGATTTCGCGACTTCCAAAATCTGGCTGCCCTACCTGATGCCAAACATCATTGATGCCAATCAACAAAACCACCTTGGTGGGCTGAAGGCTAGTACAGTCCTCCAATCGATTTAGCAAGTCTTGAAGATGGTCTCCACCAATGCCCCGATTATAAATAGCCAAGTGAGGAACTTTCTTTTTCAATACTTCTCCCACATAGTGGACAAATCCTGTTCCCAAATCAGAGGCTTGACTCCGGTCTCGTCCCCATTCTGTGATACTATCACCGAAAAAAACGAGGCGATCTGTTTCTAAGATCTTCATTTTAGGCCCTCTTTTTAAAATTCGCAACAGCTCCTAAGAGATTAGCATCGTTATGGAACCGACATATCTTGATCTCATAAGGGAGATCCGTTATACCATTTTCTTCTAATAGTCCCTTCACACGTGAATCCACTTTCTCCAAAAGATCTGCCCTCACAGAGATACCTCCTCCAATGACTACCACATCTGGATTGAGAACAAACAAAATGTTGTAGATACCACGAGCTAACTCATCATACAAGTGGGAGACCGCTTCGATCGCTCCCGTTTCTCCTTTTTCCGCTCTTTCAAATAGTTCTTTTCCTGATATAGAAGTTGAAAGGCCTGTTGCTTTTGAATAGGTTCCAGCTACATTCACTGGGCTAGCTAGCATGCTCAAGGAATCCTTGGCGGTTTGAAGCATATAACCAAATTCCCCTGCGAAGAGGGAGCTTCCTTTATAGAGCTCACGATTGATCACGATAGCCCCACCAATCCCAGACCCAATGATGAAGAAGGCTGCATTGGTACTCTCTTTTGCCACGCCAAATTCTACTTCTGCTAGGGCTGCACAGTTGGCATCATTCTCAATCGATACGGGAAGAGAAAACAAGTCCTCTAATTCCTTGAGAATAGGAAAATTATGAAGATAAGGAACAGCGCTTTTCCCTCGGATTTCTCCAAGAACAGCATCCACTGTTCCGGGACTTGAAAATGCAACTCCTTCAATTGAGTTAGCAGCATAGCTTTCAAAGACCCGATAGAGATTAGCCTTCATTTCTTCCCAGCTTGATGGAGTTTGAAAAGAAGAAGTTTCTTTTAACCCCTGCTCCTCATAGAGAGCATATTTGACAGCTGTCCCTCCAATATCAAATGCTAAAATTCCCATGATTCACTCCTCTTAATGCTTGACCATCATTTCTACAGAGAACTGATCGTAGCGGTGTACACTGATTGAATACTCAAACGGAGCACCATTACTTAAAAAGCCGATCTGTTCTGCTACTCCAACAGGATCCCCTGTCTCCAGTTGCAATTCTTCTACTTCAATGTCATTTGCTTTTCGTACAGAAATCGTTCGGTGCCCACTTTCAATGTACAACCCTAATTTATCTTCGATATACGTATAAATGGAGCCTTCCAAATCTGTTTTCCTCAATCCAGGAATAATAGACACTGGCATAAAGGTTTTTTCAATAACGGTTGGTTGCTTATTCACCAAACGGACACGATAAATTTCATACACTTGCGTGTCCATAGGAATATTCAACTTACTAGCCACCTTTTCTGTAGCCGGAACAATTTCATATTGAAGAATTTTACTGGTAACCTCCTTATCCGGATGAAAGGCAGAGGTTCCACGCATTTGGTTATCTACAATCAAGCGTTCCATTTCTTCAATGGAGAGTGATTTAACAAAAGTCCCCGATCCACGACGTTTGACAATTAAACCTTCTGAGACAAGGATATCAATTGCTTTTTTTATGGTCAGTTTACTCGCTTGAAAGGTCTCACCCATTTCTTTTTCTGAAGGGAGTTTTTGATCAGGCAAATACTCCCCTTCAATAATTTTCTTTCGAACTGCATTTGCAATGACTTTATATTTTTCCATTGTCTCACTCAACTCTCTTTATTATTCTAGATCTTCCTTATTCTATCATCTTTAGATAAAATAAACGTGAATGAAAATCACCAGGCATTTCTCGCGACCAGAAGTCATTTTGACGTCCAATATAATTTTGGTTCAACAATAGTCCAATCGCTTCTAAATCAGCGCCTGTCCGTACTTGATCCACTCTCTTCTCACTGACATGATATTTTCCATCCGCAAGCAAACCTTGCAATTTCAAACGTTTGTAATTGGGATTTGGTTCTGCCAAAATTTGATAATGGGCAACCAGGGCTTCTTTTTGGTCTTGACTAACCACCATCCAGGCCTTACGATTAGAATCTCCTGTTTCTAAACGGTAGAAGTTTCCTGTATAGATTAAGTTTTGATAAGATTGGTATTCTTTAATATCTAGTTTGATTTGTTCTTTTTCTTCAGGTTCCAGCTTGGTTGGGTCCAATTCATAGCCAAAGCTACCAAACAGTGCTACATTCTTACGCATCTCCAAACTCGTAATCCGAGCCACTTGGTGATTCGGTACAGCTGAAACATGTGATCCCATAGAGGCAATTGGATAAATCATCGACAGACCCGATTGGATTTGAATACGTTCGATAGCATCCGTATCATCACTAGCCCAAATTTGTGGACTATAATACAACATACCTCCATCGAAACGAGCCCCTCCCCCCGCACAGGATTCAATTAAGATGTGAGGGTATTTTTGAATCAGCTTTTCATACAAGCGATAGACCCCTAAAATATAACGGTGACAGACCTCACCTTGTCGATCAGCTGGTAAATGATTGGAGAAGGCTTCTGAAATATAGCGATTCATATCCAACTTTATGTAATCAATTTCCACTTGAGAAAGAATCTGATCCATTTGTCCAAAGATTTCTTCCACTACTTGAGGATTCCCAAAGTCGAGGATATACTGATTGCGTCCATGCGAAATATTTTTCTGACCTTGCCCAATGATCCATTCCGGGTGTTCTTGATACAATGGAGTATCTTTTGAAACCATTTCTGGCTCAAACCACAGTCCAAATAAGAGTCCTTCATCATGCAGGGTTTTCGAAAGTTTCTCGAGCCCTCCAGGAAGTTTTTTACGGTTGACCACCCAGTTCCCCAATGAACCTTCGTCTCGATTTCGGTCACCGAACCAGCCATCATCCAGTACTAAGAGTTCCACCCCTAAATTTTTTGCTTCCCTCGCAATTTCTAGCAACTTTTCTTCATCAAAGTCAAAATAAGTTGCTTCCCAATTATTCAATAAAACTGGGCGTTTTGTATCTCGCCAGCTACTACGAACAAGGTGTTTCTGGAAGAACTGATGGAAGGTCTGACTCATTGCATTTAGTCCGTCTTGACGATAGACCATCACTGCTTCTGGGCTGTCAAAGCTTTCACCATCCTCCAACTTCCATTTGAATTGGAAGGGATTGATCCCCAGTTGAATCCGTAAAACATCAAAATTATCTCGTTCGATTTGAGCAAGGAAATTCCCACTATACAGGAGACAGAAACCAAAAGCTTGACCGCGTGTTTCTGTTGTCGTCGGCTCACAGACCGCTAAAAACGGATTGTGCATGTGACTACTTGCTCCTCGAGTACTTGAGATCTGTTGAACGCCTGTGTGAATCTTATCCCGTTTCAAGTGGGCTTCTTTTGCCCATGCTCCGTCTAAATGAAGCCATTCATAGTTTTCATTTGAAAGATCGAGGCTCAATGAGGCCAATTGATGAAGGTTAAAGTTTTGTCCACTCTGATTTCTGATTTGTTGTTGCCGCGTCAAGACAGCCAAATCTTGGAAGACGGTATAGCGAAGGTCTAGATAAAGTTCTTCATAACGATCCTTGAGATGGATGGTTAATACCTGGGCATCCGGCGCATCTGCAAAGCTTCCTGGAAGCCCCTCTAACACTTCTTTTCCATCCCTTATGCTATAGCCTTGATAGGTGAATTGGAAAACATGGTCACCCGCTTCACTTTCCAAATCGATCGCTGGATAGCGAAAATCAGTTGTTCCAAAAACAGGCATTTCCTGCTTAATGGTTTCAAGAGAGGTCAAGAGACTACCTTCGACTAAATTATTGCCCGGACGAATCTCCCGCTCAATAAAGAGTTCGTAATCTTCCAATTCTGGAATGGGACTTCCAACATAGAGTTGTTCTAAAATCCCTGTTTCTTCCATCACACGAAAGATATAGCTAAAATACTTATTTTGAAGATGAAAAACCTGTTGTTCTTCCTGAATAAAAATCATCTTACTGCACCTTCATCTTTTTCACCAAGATGACAAGGTAAAAATACAAACCTGGAAATAAAAACCAACCAATAATATTTTTTGTGAGTGAAAACCAAATGCCTGCACACAAGCCTAGAAACAAGGTAATAGCAAACAAGGGATCTTTTCGAAAGAGCGAGAAGTTAGTCTCTTCTTTTCCTCCCTTGCCTAAGGCCAAAGCAGTCGCAAATAAGAAGAGAATACACCAAAGGATGCTCGAGAAGACAAAGGCCGTAATCGCAAGCTCGCTTACTTGTCGCATCATGGACATCCACGATGCAAAAATTCCGAAAAATGTCAGGGTCATTAGAAAGGAAATCATATAGGTAATAAGGGTTTGTTCTCTTTTTTTCCCTGACCATTTCCAGATAGATTCGTCTTCTATGTACCGTTCTTGGGCGCATTCTAAACAGTTTTGAATGGTAGCAACCCACGCATAGACCAATCCCTTTCGAAAGAGACTAACCCAAAACAAAACAGATAATTTACCAACATAATAGATTTTTTCAATCAATTGTTTTAGTTTGGATCTTTTTTCCACCATACTTGATTTCCTTTTCTAAGATGAAGTTTCTCCTACTTAACAGCCCCAGAAACCCCATTGTAAATATATTTCTGAAGGGATAAGAAGACGATTAAAATTGGAAGGATGACAATCACAACCCCTGCCAAGATGACTGGCCAGTTTGTCCCATAAGGCCCCTTGAAGGCAAACAAGGCTGTTGAAATAACTTTTAATTTGCGGTCTGGCATGTACAAGAAGGGGCTATAGAAGTCATTGTAGACACCGACTCCACTGATAATTAACATGGTTACGATTGGTGCTTTTAAGTTTGGAAGAATAATTCTCCAGAAGATTCCAAAGTAGCTAGCACCATCTAAAAATGCCGATTCATCAAGGGAAACAGGAATCTCATCCAAGTATTGTAAGAATACATAAACAGAAATGACATCTGTTCCCAAGTTCAAGAGGATAACTGACCAGATTTTGTTAAATAGTCCAAGACCATTAATGATTTGGAAGGTTGCTACCTGGCTGGTGATCCCTGGAATCAACATAGCCAAAACAAAGAGCATCAAAATGGGTTTTTTCAACTTGAACTCAAATCGACTCATCGCATAAGCAAACATAGAAGCGAGGGTCAATTTCCCAACCATACTCACCACAAAGATAAACAAGGTGTTTTTAAATCCTAAGAGCATTTGGCCATTCACAAAGGCTGTTTTGTAATTTGAAAAATCAAATGATTTTGGCAAATCCAAAACTCCACTGCTTAGGAATTCTTTGTTTGTTTTAAAAGATCCAATAAAGACCACTAGGATTGGAAGAAGGGCCACAATGGCTCCTGCCACCAAAATCACATATTGAAGGACCTTCCCTATCGAGACTTTCTGTTTCATTCCTTACTTCCTTTCATTCGTTGCCATTTTTTGAACGAGCGAGACAACAATCACAATCACAAGGAGAATAATTGCCATTGCAGATGCCAGTCCCACTTTATTGTATTTGAAGGCCGTATCAATGGTTTGAATCACAAAGGTCGTTGTTCCATTTGATCCACCAGTCATGATATAAGGGATATCAAATACGCTTAATGATCCGCTGACACCCAAAATAATATTTAAGAAAATGATATTGCGGATACTAGGGACAATGATATAACGGAACTGATCCCAACGGTTTGCACCATCAATCTCTGCCGCCTCATAAACTTCTGGATTGATAGATTGAATCGCTCCTAAGAAGACCAAGAAGTTAAATCCAGTATAGCGCCATACAGAGGTAAAGGCTAGAGAAATATTGTTGATCGAACGATCACCAAGCCAGAGATGGATTTGATCTCCCAATCCGATAGCTTTCAACACTGTATCCAAGGTTCCGTTTCCTTTAAAGAAATAAAGGAAAATGAAACCAATAGCTACCCCATTTAGTAGATAAGGGAAGAAAAGAATTCCTTTCCACAAATTCGCAAATTTCACTTTGAAAGAAAGAATGGTCGCGAACAATAGAGCTACTGCTAATTGGAAAAAGGTTGCAATGAAGTAATACAAACTGGTTTTAAATACAGTAAAGTAATTTGGATTGGTTAAAACCGTTTTATAGTTTTCAAAACCAACATACTTAGCATTTGTGCTATAGCCGTTCCAATCTTGCAAGCTATATTGGAACATTTTGAAGAGAGGGTAGTAAGAAAACGTCAAAATCAATGCGACTGGAATAATCGTAAAGGCAAAGATAATCAACCGTTTTTCTCGATCTCTTTTTGATGTACTTTTAAACATATTCTTCCTCCAAATCAAAAGCTGACAGGGTCAAACTCTTATTTCGTCTTTCTCTGCCAGCTGGTGATCATCCTATTTTTGTGAAACCTTTTCAATCGCTTCTGACCAGCGTTTGTTAAAGTCTTTCATAATATCATCAAAGCTTTCTTTTGAGTTTCCAATAGCAGCATCGATGATACGTTGTTTTTCTTTATCTGTAGAACCAATACCTAATTGTGATTCATCATTGATATCACTAAACAAGGATTCTTTTCCTGCTGGAGCTGGATTTTCTTCAAGCAATTGAACACCAGCTTTTTGACTTGCTTTCAATGATGCTGGATAATCCGCACCTTTCACAGTTGGGAGACCACCATTGTCCTTAGCGTAGTCAGATTCATTCACCAACCAATCCAAGAATTTACGAGCTGCTTCTTTGTGTTTACTATGCTTATTAATACCATAGTTGTAATCTCCTGTAACTGTCATGTATTGTTTGCCATCAGGAGCCGTCATAGGGAAGGCCATATATTGGATATCTTTTGCATTATCAGGATTGGCTTGCTGTACCTGTGGAATTGCCCAGCTACCTAAAACCATAACCCCAATCTTACCGTTTGCAAGATCAACTTTTGATTGTTCCCAATCTGAAGTTGTCGGATCAGCTTCAATCAATTTTTCTTTGCTGACAGTATACAAGGTGTTATAGATGGTGTTCATGACTTTACCATCTTCAAACGGAGCTTTGTCTGTCGTCAATTTGTTTGTGAAGTCTGCATCACCTGCAGCACCAGCTTTTACAAAGTCCCAGTTGGTTAATGTCCATCCAGCTGCATAGTTGGTATACAATGGTGTTACTTCTGAATTATGCTCTTTAACTTTTTTCAGTGCTTTTACAAAGTCTTCAGGAGTTTTTGGAAATTCTTTTACACCTGCATCTTTGAAGACTTTC
Organism: Streptococcus sp. HCA-5024; assembly: GCF_037890265.1. NCBI lineage: Bacteria > Bacillati > Bacillota > Bacilli > Lactobacillales > Streptococcaceae > Streptococcus > Streptococcus sp. HCA-5024. The sequence continues at coordinate 78,099 of NZ_JBBKBR010000002.1, read as the reverse complement.
ATGTTTACGACCAAACCAGTCGCATTCATTTGACTTGGAATACCATAACTGATACCGTCATAGGAGCGATCATTCATCCCAAGGTATTTTTTAGAAAGTTCATCTTTTTTACCAAGTGGTTCAAAGAAGTTCTTATAATCTTGAGGTTTAATGTCAGATGGAATCATTAGGATATCCCCATAATCATCACTATTCATACGAGTTTTAACTTGACCCGCATAGTCTGTGATCGTTTGGACCTCAATTTTGATATCAGGATTTTTTTCATTAAATTGTTTAATGTATTCATCCCATTTTCCATTTGTTTCCCAGTCTGTCCGATGGTTGATGAAAGTAATGGTTTCTTTCCCGCTATCCTTAGACTCTCCATTTGAGCATCCCACTAATAATAGAGTTGCAAGAGTTGCAGCTCCTAATCCTAACAAACCTTTTTTCATTAGATTTGCCTCCTTGAATGAATTAATTGTTTTCTTTTATGAATTCATTATAACACAGAAATTTTAAAAAGTATATACTTTTTATTTAAAAATATATACTTTTTGTAAAATATTTTTAAAATCATCGTAAAAAAGAATTTTTTTATTGTTTTTCGATACTTTTTTATTGACTTATTTTTTATAAGGAGTATACTATAAGTGAAAAATAAATAAACTTCAAGGAGGCTTGCGATGAAAAACTCAAAAACCTTAAAAGATATCATTGAAGTCTTAACGGCTTTCATTTACTTCTGTGGCTTTATAACCGTGGCCGCACTGGTCGTCCACCTGCTTTCCCGCATGGGGCTTTTTAAAGATCTCATTCAATCAGGTCGCTTGTCCTTTGATGTGAATGGCATCCAGCTCTTCCCCAAACATCCACAACCTCTCTGGCAGCTGCTCTTCCCACTAGCCTCAAGCGCTATCTATATTTACCTTCTCATCACCATTCGCAGCTTCCTCCAAAATCTCTACCAAGAAAAGATCTTTTCTCACTCCAACATTGCTCTTTGCAACCGAGCTTGGAAGATTCTCTTGGTCTTATCCTTTATGTCTGGCACACTTGAAACCAGTGGAAATGCTTATCTCCTTCCCTTCACTTTCCAATTTACCTTTAACACAGGGCTTCTCCTTGCCGTTCCAATTGTATGGGTCCTTGGCAAAATTTTAGAGAGAGGGATTGAGATCGCAGAAGAAAATGAGCTGACCATTTAAGGAGGGGACCATGATTATCGTCAATCTAGATGTCATGCTGGCCAAGCGAAAGATGAAATCCAATGAGCTAGCTGACAAAATCGGCATCACCACAGCCAACCTCTCCATCCTCAAAACCGGCAAGGCCAAAGCCATCCGCTTCACCACCCTTGAAGCCATCTGCAAAGAACTCGACTGCCAGCCAGGAGATATCCTAGAATACCGGCCAGATGAATAGGATAAGTATCGACACAACAAAAGCACTCCCGTGGGAGTGCTTTTGTTCTATAGTGGTCTGTTTAATAACACTAAATCTTATCGATTATTTAAGTTATCATATTCATTCGCACTTAACCAGTTTTATAAATTTACTCTTCTATAACTTCAGCTTCTTTACGAATCGATTCAAGATCTTGTTCATATTGTTTTGTATCATAATTAATCATCTTAGAAAGTTCTTTTTGCAAGTTCTCTCCCATAGGTTTCATAGTAGCAAATGTCATTCCGCCTGAGATCACACCTGAAACAACTGGTAATACTTTAGAAACCCCTTTTGCAAAAGTCCCTTTAGTAAGACTAATTCCAAAGATTTTTAGAACTTTTTTCAAAATTGGATAATACATCGTTTTAGTTAAAGCTTTTTGAGGAATTGATTTTAAAGCCTGTTTTCCAATCGCTACTCCACCTGCACGTAAAATTGCAGCAGCTCCTGATACACCCAACATAATTCCCAAGTATAGTAACAATGTATCTTGTGCCTCTTCTGTTAGCTTATCTTTTTCAGACCATAAATATTGGAAACCATAAATATAACCCAGCTCTTGAGCTAATTTTAAAGACATCGCATAATATTGTGCAACATCAGCAGGAATTGTAATTGCCATAGCAACTCCTCCTGGTAATCCCGCTAATACAGATGCTCCGCTTGCCATCAATACATTATCCATAATACATGTTTTCGCAACTTTATCCAATCGTTCTTTGTCAACCATGTTTACTGGACCGTCTAATAGTAGTTGATTCACCTGATCTCTACTCAATCCTTTTCCAAACTTATCCATAAGAAATTGATTTCGATCAACTTTAACAACTGGTATTTTAGCAACTTGCTCTAATACCTTAATAGCCATATCTTCTGGTCTATCGTTAATTTTCTCTTTTGCACCATTAAATGCTTTACCGATTTCTTTTGAAGTACTATTTGCGATATCACCTACAACTTTAGTTGTTGTGTTAAATCCATCTCCAATAATTTTCGTTGTAGCATTCACTCCGTCCCCAACAATTTTCGTTGTAGCATTCACTCCATCTCCAACAACTTTTAAAGTCCCATTTGCAATATCGCCAGCTCCCTTGACAATATCATCCCAAAAAGCCATAACAAATCTCCTAAATTTTTCTTCAAATAATTCTATAGATAAAACAAAATCTATATCTAAATTATCCTACATGGAGATAATTTTGTCAATGGATATATAAATATTTTAAATTCTAGATAAGTAGTATTTACTAGCTAAAACAATAGTGGAAACAGCCTTGAATGGCTGTCTCATATACAACAAAAGCACTCCCACCGGAGTGCTTTTCATATATCTTTCGTTTAGCCGATGATGCTTCCATTTGGAACAGATGGATCAACTGTTAAGACTGTTAATTGATCTCCGTGTTCTGCGGAAAGAATCATGCCTTGGCTGACATATTTCTTCATCATCTTACGTGGTTTAAGGTTGGCCACGATTTGAAGTTTTTTACCGACCAATTCTTGTTCATTTGGATAGAATTTCGCGATACCAGAGAGGATTTGACGGTCTTCGCCATCTCCTGCGTCTAGGCGGAAGCGAAGCAGTTTGTCTGATCCTTCGACGCGTTCCACTTCTTTGACTTCTGCTACACGGATTTCAACCTTGTCAAAGTCTTCAAATTTGATCTCGTCTTTTTCAGACTTGAGTTCCACTTCTTCTGGAATCCATTCTTTTTCTTTTGGTTTTCCAGCAGTCATTTGAGATTGGATGTAGGCAATTTCTTCTTCCATGTCGAGACGTGGGAAGATTGGAGTTCCTTTGGCAACCACTGTGACATTTTCAGGGAAACCTGCTAGGGTCAAGTTTTCAAGATCGAAGTCCAAGCCCAAGCCAAGTTGTTCCATGATGGCATTTGAGGTGTTCATCATGAATGGTTGGATCAAGTGAGCCACAACACGAAGGCTAGCCGCTAAGTGAGCCATGACCGCTGCCAATTGTTCCTTGTCCCCATCTTCTTTAGCGAGGACCCAAGGAGCAGTCTCATCGATGTACTTATTGGTCCGAGAGATGATGTTCCATACGGCTTCCAAAGCGCGTGGGTAATCAACCGCGTTCATTTGCTTGTGGTATTCTGCGATGTTTTCTTCAACTACCTTAGCCAAATCTGCATCAAATGCAGTGACATTTTCCACATAAGCTGGAACTTGACCACCAAAGTATTTGTTAATCATGGCTACCGTCCGGTTAAGGAGGTTTCCAAGGTCATTGGCCAATTCATAGTTGATACGAGCCACGTAGTCTTCTGGTGTGAAGGTCCCATCAGAACCAACTGGAAGGCTACGCATGAGGTAGTAACGGAGTGGATCCAAGCCGAAGCGTTCCACCAACATTTCTGGATAGATGACATTCCCTTTAGACTTCGACATCTTGCCGTCTTTCATGACAAACCAACCATGGGCAATCAAGCGTTCTGGCAATTTGATATCCAACATCATTAGAAGGATTGGCCAGTAGATCGAGTGGAAACGAAGGATGTCTTTTCCAACCATGTGGAAGACGGTTCCGTTCCAGAATTTATCAAAGTTTTCATGATCTTCTTGACCGTAACCAAGAGCCGTCACATAGTTGAGAAGGGCATCAATCCATACATAGACCACGTGTTTTGGATTAGATGGAACTGGGACTCCCCAAGTAAAGGTAGTCCGAGATACTGCCAAATCTTCCAAGCCTGGCTCGATGAAGTTTTTCAACATTTCATTGAGACGAACATCTGGCGTGATGAAGTCTGGTTGGGATTTGAAAAATTCAACCAAGCGGTCTTGGTATTTGCTGAGACGAAGGAAATAAGATTCTTCAGAAACCCATTCTACTTCGTGGCCTGATGGGGCTACCCCACCGATGACCTTGCCATTCTCATCACGGAAAACCTCAGCCAATTGGCTTTCTGTAAAGAACTCTTCATCAGAGACTGAATACCAACCAGAGTATTCACCAAGGTAAATGTCGTCTTGCGCAAGCAAGCGTTCAAAGACTTGTGCCACCACTTTTTCATGGTAGTCGTCTGTCGTACGGATGAATTTATCATATGAGATATCGAGTAATTGCCAGAGTTCTTTCACTCCAACGGCCATCCCATCTACATAAGCTTGTGGCGTAATCCCAGCTTCTTCTGCTTTCTGCTGGATCTTTTGACCGTGCTCATCGAGACCAGTTAGGTAGAAGACATCGTAGTTCATCATGCGTTTGTAACGTGCCAAGACGTCACAGGCGATCGTTGTATAAGCTGAACCAATATGCAATTTACCTGACGGGTAATAGATAGGGGTTGTGATGTAGAATGATTTTGTCATTTTCTTTTCCTTTCAGGGCTAATGGAACCCAATTTAGTAACACTCTATTATAACATTTTTAGGAGACCCTGAAAACCCAAAACCAGCTAGGATCTAAGGAAGACAAGCAAAAAAGCTGACCGAAGTCAGCTTTCTATGATTGATAACGAATCCTGCTATCTTACTTACCAAGATAGTATTCTTTTACAACGTTCAATTTTTCGTCAAATTCGAATACCAATGGTGGGAAGTTAGGGATTTCCACGTCCATGATTTCGTCGTCTGACAATTGTTTGATGTGTTTAACAAGAGCACGGATTGAGTTACCGTGTGCTCCTACGAATACGTTTTTACCGTCTTTAAGAGCTGGAGCGATTTTATCTTCCCAGAATGGAAGAGCACGTTCCAAAGTAACTTTCAAGTTTTCAGCATCTGGAATCACTGAATCGTCAAGTGAAGCATAACGACGGTCAGTGTGTGCTGAGTGTTCATCATCACGGTCCATTGCAGGAGGCAATACATCGTAAGAACGACGCCAGATGTGAACTTGTTCATCACCAAATTGTTCAGCAGCTTCTGCTTTGTTTTTACCAGTCAAACCACCGTAGTGACGTTCGTTCAAGCGCCATGATTTTTCAACTGGAACCCACAATTGGTCAGAAGCTTCAAGAGCCAAGTTAGTAGTTTTGATCGCACGTTTCAATACTGAAGTGTAAGCTTGGTCAAATTCGATACCAGCTTCTTTGATCAATTTACCAGCGTCGATCGCTTGTTGTGTACCTTTTTCAGACAAATCAACATCAGCCCAACCAGTGAAAAGGTTAGCTTTGTTCCATTCAGACTCACCGTGGCGAGCAAAAACCAATTTTACCATTAGATGGATCTCCTTTTTATTCTCCGAGGTTTCCCCCGTTTATCTATTTTATTCTACTAGATTTTCAGTAAAAAATCTAGTGGCGACCATAGAAAAGTGCAATTTCTCACAAAAAAGAGCCTGACGGCTCTGCTTTCTCTCACATTAATTTTTCTGACAGTCGGGGCAAATGCCATAGACGGTCATCTGAGTCTTGGTGATCTGGTAACCACTTTGACTGGCTGCTTCTTCGCGAAGATCTGGGACTTCAATGTCCACATCTGCGATACGACCACATTTTTCACATACCACATTCAAATGGTCATGCCCCATGAAATCAAAATAGGTCGTGGTATCATTGCGAACCTTGATCTCAGAAACAACACCCTCATCAATTAAAACCTTGATATTGTTGTAGACAGTTGCTAGACTCATGCTTGGAAACTGAGGCAATAAATCACGATAGATCTTCTCAGCGCTTGGATGTTCATGACTCGCCACTAAATAGGAAAGAACTGCTCTGCGGGTATCGGTAATCCGAATGCCCTTAGCACGCAAATTTTGCAAGACTTCTTCCACACGCTCTTCTTCATGACGATGCAATGCGTTCACTATGATCCCCCCTTTCCAATATGATTTAATCGATTCGTTACCCTTATTATATCATGTTTCAAAACAAATCACTATTTAGAATGCTTTTAATTAAAAAAAATGTCCAGTGGACATTTTTTTCATGAGCCTGAAAATGGAAGAGCGAGTTTATGTCCAGTGGACATTTTTTTCATGAGCCTGAAAATGGAAAAGCGAGTTTATGTCCGGTGGACATTTTTTTCATGAGCCTGAAAACCGAAAAGCGAGTTTTTGTCCGGGGGACATTGATTCATGAGCCTGAAAACCGAAAAGCGAGTTTATGTCCAGGGGACATTGATTCACGAGCCTGAAATAGATTCATCTACTCTCAACCGATCCAACTGGTCATCCAGCGCACGGTTCCTAGGATCATTTTTACCACGAGGATCATAAAGCAAAATTCCAGTACGAACCACAGCCCTTTCAATAGATACAAAATAGGTCGGATAAACAACAAGGCAAAGAGGCCTAAAATGAATCGCATGGTCTTTTCTCTCTTTCTTTTTTCCTATTATACCCTTATCCTATAGAGCTGTCCAACAAAAAAACCATCCTAGAAATCTAGGATGGCTTTTCAAAATGCAATTATTTAACTGCTTCTTTAAGAGCTTTACCAGCTTTGAATGCTGGAACTTTAGAAGCTGCGATTTTGATTTCTTTACCAGTTTGTGGGTTGCGACCTTTACGAGCTGCACGTTCACGAACTTCGAAGTTACCGAAACCGATCAATTGAACTTTTTCACCTTTTGAAAGGTATTCTGAAACTGCTGCGAATACAGCGTCAACAGCTGCTGCTGAATCTTTTTTAGTCAATTCTGTAGCTTCTGCCACTTTTGCGATCAAATCTTGTTTGTTAGCCATTTAACAAATCCTCCAAATTTTTTTAGGCTTTACGCCTTAACAGTACTATAATATCTAAAAAAAGCCTTTAGGTCAAGTACTAAACCTGTTTTTTCAAACATTTATTCAGCTTATTCGTAGCGCACCAAAACTGCAAATGCATTCTCACCTGTATGAGTTTGAATAATCGATCCAGTTTCGAGAACAGGGATTGCTTTTTCAACGAGAGATTGCAACTGAGCCTTCATTTCATTGGCCCACTCTGGTGTCCCTGCGTAAGAAATCCCGATCTCAGCCACCTTACTATGGGAAAGTTTCTCTACCAATTCATCCAACCATTTCTTAAAGGTCTTGTTTCCACGGCCCTTGACGATTGGTTCCAACTGATGGTCCTTCATTTCCATCACCACACGGATGTTAAGAAGCGAGCTCAAAAGTCCGGTAACACGGCCAATCCGACCACCTTTAACTAGATTTTCCAAGGTAGATACGCCGATATACAACTCTGTCTTTTCTTTGACTTCTTCAATACGAGCTAAAACGGTGTCTAGATCTGCTCCTTCTTTAGCCAACTTAGCTGCCTCAACCACTTGGAACTTCATAGCTTGGTCTGTAAAGCCACTATCAATCACGGTCACATCTGCCCCTGACAAGGTTGCCCCTTGGCGAGCCGCCTCTACGGTTCCTGACAAGGCATGAGACATATGAATTGAAACGATATGAGCTCCGTCTGCTGCTAGTTTTTCATAAATTTCCGCAAAGACTCCAACGGGTGGTTGGCTGGTCTTTGGAAGATTTTTGCTAGACTGCATTAAGCGCAAGAAGTCACCCTCACCCAACTCACTGTCGGAATAAAGGACTCCATCCACCATAACAGAAAGTGGCACAATGGTGATGCCATATTCTTCAACCACTTCAGGCTCAATTGTAATAGATGAGTCTGTAACTATTTTAATATTTGCCATATATTTCTATACTCTTCCTAAGAATGTTCTGCTTTCATTATATCAAAAAACACGGGGTTTTGCAGTGAAAGATATCCATTCCTGCTTCCTCAGTCGTCTGCGGCAGAAAAACCTGTATTATGAAGGACATGGTCATGGACAATGCCTTGATCATCCAAGAGCAATCCATGGAGGACTCCACCAAAGACAGCGCCCCCATCGACACCCATCTTCTGATCTGAAATCCAAAGATTTTCGGTGCCGACTGGCTCATTGAGCAGTCCATAGACTGGTGTATGGCCAAAGACGATCCATTTGTCTGTATGATTCTCCGCTTCATGGAATGGTTTTCGGATCCAGACCTTTTGGTAATCACTGGTTTCTCGCCAATTTTCAAGGGTTAGATCCACACCAGCGTGGACAAAATAATAGGTCTCTGTCTCGTAGTCAAAAGGCAAACTACGGATGAAGGCCACCAAGTCAGGAACGGCATTTTCTACTGCTTGCGCATCCGCAATGCCATCTACAGGAGCATCGAGTGGCCGGCCTAACAGAGAGTTGATGGTCGTATCGCCACCATTTCTTCGGTAGTGGTCATAACGCTCTTCTGGATTGTCCAACCAGGCTAAAAACATGTACTCGTGATTCCCGGAAAGGCAAACCGCTCCGTGATGGTCTACGTAGTCCTTTACGATTTCAATTGATCGTTTGCCATTTTCGCCTCGATCTATCAAATCCCCTAAAAAGACCAATTGAGCTTTTCCATCCCACTCTGTCATGAGCTCTTCTAGCATTTGTGCTTTTCCGTGAATATCTCCGACTACAAAGTATCTTGACATTGTTTCAAACCTTCTTTCTCTTAACGCTTGAGAAGTTGCTCTGCTTGTTGACGGGCAGCTTCCGTTAGATCCTCTCCTGCCAGCATCTTGGCAATTTCTTCGATTCGTTCTTCTCTATTGAGCAAACGCACAGTAGAGACAGTTGAGTGTTCATCACTGATTTTCTCAATATAGAATTGATAATCTGCTGCAGCGATGACTTGAGGCAGGTGAGAAATGGCAAGCACTTGGCCATTTTGACCAATCTTATGAATTTTCGCTGCGATGGCTTGAGCCACGCGACCAGAGACCCCTGTATCCACCTCGTCAAAGACGATACTAGTTTTTCCTTCTTTTCGAGAAAAAGCCGACTTAATAGCCAACATCAAGCGTGACAATTCTCCGCCGGATGCTACCTTGACAAGGGGTTTAAAGTCCTCACCTGGGTTGGTCGAAATGTAAAATTCGACAGCTTCATTTCCCTCACGATTAAACTTAGCCTTGCTAAAACGCACTTGGAAGCGCGCCTTGTCCATGTAGAGATCTGCCAATTCTTGCTGGATTTCATTTTCCAAGGCTTGGGCTAGGGCATGCCGCTGATCACTCAAGTCTTGAGCCAAGGTGACCAAGCTCTTTTCTAGACGTTTGAGTTCTTTTTCCAAGTCCTCAGACGAGAGGTCACTTCCGGTGAGGAGGCTATATTCTTTGGTGATTTGCGCCAGGTATTCCAAGACATCCTTGACTTGGCCACCATACTTGCGCGTGATCGAGTGGATCAAATCCAGTCGTGATTCCACCTGCATGAGGCGATTGCCATCAAACTCCAGACCATCGACCACATCTTCTAAGCGCTTGGTAATATCCTCAAGGGCATAGAAGGTTTCCGATAACTGGCCTGAGAGCTCTTTGTAGCTGGGATCATATTCTTCAATGCTTTCCAGATCATTCATGGCTGAGCGCACATTGGAGAGGCTCGAAAATTCTTCTGCATCCAGCATGGTATAGGCATTGGTTAGGGTATCTGCAATCATCTTGTGATTGAGCAGGCGTTGGCGTTCTTGCTCCAGACGCAGGTCCTCATCCACTTCCAAGGCAGCTGCCTCAATCTCTGCAATTTGAAACTCCAACATCTCAATGCGGGCCTTGTTTTCCTGCTGATTGCGCTGGAGTTCCACCACTTGTTTGCGCAGGCGTTTGTAATCTTCAAAGGTCTGACGATAAGCGTCTTTGGTTTGGAAAAAGGCTGCATCTCCAAATTCATCTAGCATAGCGATATGCAATTGGGGCCGCATCAGCTCTTCCTGATCATGCTGGCCATGGATATCCACCAAATGTTGCCCGACCGCCTTTAAAACAGACAAATTCACCATCTGACCATTGATCCGGCTGACACTTCGTCCATTTTGCAAGATCTCTCGGCGAATGATCAATTCATCGGTCCACTCTAGTCCTTGCTCTTCAAAGAGAGTCGTCAAGTGGCGATTGCTCTCAACGGTGAAGAGCCCTTCGATTTCTGCTTTTGGGGCTCCGTGTCGAATGACATCGGTCGTTGCGCGGCTTCCCAGCATCATGTTCATGGCATCGATAATGATGGATTTCCCTGCACCTGTTTCCCCTGTCAGTACCGTCATTCCCTTTTCAAAATTTAAGGAAATCTCTTCGATAATGGCAAAGTTCTTAATCGAAATTTCTAATAGCATAGGCTCTTACCACCCAAAGATTGATTTGAGGATATTCTCTGCTTCTGGTGCGGAATAAGCAATCAACAAGATCGTATCATCATCTGCAACAATACTAAAGATATGCTCCTTATAAATCTCCCGCAAGCGACGTTTGACTAAAGGAGCAGTCCCTGGAACCATGGTAAAATTGACATATTCTCCCATGCGACGATGAGATAAAATATTGCTTTCGATCATCCCGATCCCTTGGTGGTGCTTACGTGGCAATTCATAGACATAGGTCATGTCTTTCAGAGGGCGTTTTACGATGCCCAATTCTTTGATATCCCGTGACACCGTCGCTTGGGTTGCTGAGATGCCTTCTTCTTTCAAATGTTCGACGATCTCTTCTTGGGTCCCCACTTCATGATCGCGAATGAAACGACGAATTTTTTCTAATCTGATATTCTTACTCTTCATGTTTAAATTCCTTGTGTGCCAGCTCCACAACAGCCTCCAGCTGCTCTGTAGTTGGCTTTGTTTTCTCTTCTTTTTTTTCTAGATACATCAAAAATTCGATGTTGCCATGGCCTCCTTGGATAGGGGAATAATCCACTCCCATTACCGCAAAGCCATGTGTCCCTGCAAAAGCAGCGACCTTTTCAAGAACGGCTAAATGAATCTTAGGATCCTTAATAATCCCATTTTTCCCGATCTGTTCGCGTCCTGCCTCAAACTGAGGTTTGACCAAGGCCACGACTTGTCCATTTTCTGCCAAAATCCGGTGAAGGGCTGGCAGAATCAAGTCCAAGGAAATAAAGCTGACATCGATACTCGCAAAGCTCGGTGTCGCTTCAAAATCATCTGGCTCGGCATAGCGGAAATTGAACTGTTCCATCGAGACCACTCGAGGATCATTGCGCAATTTCCAGGCCAACTGATTGGTCCCGACATCCACCGAAAAGACCTGGCTGGCTCCGTTTTGCAGCATGACATCTGTAAAGCCACCTGTAGAAGCTCCGATATCAATGGCAATTTTACCCTCTACAGATAAACCAAATTGGTTCAGTGCTTTTTCTAATTTAAGACCGCCCCGGCTGACATATTTGAGCTTTTCACCCTTTAATTTCAACTCGGTTGCTTCATCAATTTTTTCACCCGGTTTATCGAAGCGCTCACCATTGATAACGGCAACGACAAGACCGGCCATCACCCCTCTTTTGGCTTGTTCGCGGGTATCAAATAGGCCCTGTTTATAGGCTAATACATCCACTCTTTCCTTAGCCATCTATTCGTAATCCTTCTATTAATTTCTTGATCGCTCGCGGATCAAAGTCGCAAGCAGCTGTAATCTGATCCAACAAGTCCTCGCAAGCGTCTAATTCACTTGTCAGCAAAGCTTTTGATTCTTCCAATCCCAACAGGGCTGGATAGGTCGATTTTTCAGCTACCAAGTCCTTTTGAGGGGTCTTCCCCAAAGCTTCAAAATCAGCGACCAAATCCAAAATATCATCCCGCACTTGAAAAGCCAGGCCTAATTTTTTCCCGATTTTTTCTAAGAGCCGACCAATGTCTGCTTGCAACTCTAAAATCAAACCGGCTGCGATGAAAGGATAGGCAAGGAGGCGTCCTGTCTTATTGGCATGGATAGTCTGCAACTCTGCTAGAGTTAGCTGTTTGTGCTCCCCTTCCATATCAAGGACTTGGCCAGCTACCATTCCACGACTTCCGGATGCATCCGACAATTCAAGGATCAAAGAGACCTTGACCGCATCAGGAAGGGCACTCGCAGCTATCATCCCAAAGGGATCGAGAAAAAGCGCATCCCCTGCTAAAATCGCCAGGTCTTCTCCGAATTTCTTATGATTGGTCAATTGTCCCCGACGGTAATCATCATTGTCCATGGCAGGCAGATCATCGTGAATAAGGCTTCCTGTATGGATCATCTCCAAAGCTCCTGCCACTTGAAAGTGAGCCTCCGTCAATTCCTGTCCAAAGGCCTCTAATAATTCTAGAAGGAGCAATGGGCGCAGGCGTTTTCCACCTGCCTGGATCGAATACAGGACCGACTCCACTAAATGGGGGGCAACGGCTTTCTCCTCATAAAAAGAGCGAACCGCTTGCTCTACTCTATTTCGTTTTTCTTCTTGTCTCATGCTAGATCCGCTTCAGTACCATCTGCTTGCATGACCTTGACCAAGGTTTTCTCTGCTTGATCCAAGGTATCTTGCAATTCTTTTGACAACTTCATTCCTTTTTGGAATTCTGTAATAGCTTCTTCTAAAGCCACATCACCACTTTCCAATTTTTGGACAATGGCTTCCAAATCTGCTAAGTTTTCTTCAAATTTCTTTTCTTTCGACATGTTTTACCTCTACTTCTAACTGGCCATCTCTCATGATGAGTGACAGCGGGTCCCCTTCTTTTACTTTCGCAACCGAGTCTAGAACCTGATCGTCTTGCTTAACCATGGCATAGCCACGCGCAATAATCCTACTAGTATCGAGCATCAAGAGGGCTTCTGATAAGCCTTGTACCTTGTTCTTTTGCTCTTTTAGGACTTGTTCCATTCGGTTGGTTAAGATTCTCTTATCTTGGAGCAGGCGGTCTTGGTAGCGCTCGATGCGATGCAAAGGAGACATGGCTTCTAGGCGATGACGCAGACCTTGCAGTTGATTGGCCCCTTGTCCATAAGAATCCCGCATGCTTTGTTTCAATCGCAATTGCAACTGGTCAATCTTTTGCAGATAGCCATCATAGAGTCTTTCAGGCTGTCTAAAAATAACCGATTGGCTTAATTTGGCCAAGCGTTCACGATTATAGGCCAAGCGATTGGACATAGCTGTTGCCATGCGGTTCTCCTGCTTTTGTAAATGAGACAAGAGATCCAATTTGGTTACTGGAGTGGCCAATTCAGCAGCGGCTGTCGGAGTAGCAGCTCGTCGGTCTGCTACAAAATCGGCTAGAGTCGTATCTGTCTCATGTCCAACACTGGAGATAATCGGAATCCGCGATTCAAAAATGGCTCGCACCACTGCTTCTTCATTAAAGGCCCAGAGGTCTTCAATCGAACCACCCCCACGACCGATAATCAAGACATCCAAATCATCCCGTTGGTTGGCCCTTTGAATATTAGCAACCACCTCACTAGATGCGCCTTCACCCTGAACCTTGGTCGGGTAGAGCACAATCTCTACACCAGGGAAGCGTCGGCTCACCGTTGTGATAATATCGCGAATCACGGCCCCACTTTGACTGGTGATGACCCCGATCTTTCTTGAAAATTGTGGCAGAGCTTGCTTCCACCGATCCTGAAAGAGACCTTCTTCGGTCAACTTTTTCTTGAGTTGCTCAAATTGGATGGCCAAGGCCCCTACCCCATCTGGTTCAGCCTTTTCAATGACAATGGAATAACTCCCACTTGGCTCATAGAGCTGAATACGACCGATGACGTTGATCTTCATGCCTTCTTCTAGCTCAAAACCAAAGCTTCGATAAACCCCAGCCCAGACCGTCGCCTGAATAACCGCTTTTTCATCCTTTAATGAAAAATACTGGTGGTTGGGACGTTTTCGGAAATTGGAGACCTGCCCTGTCAGATAAACCCTTTCCAAATAGGGATCCTTATCAAATTTTAATTTCAAATATTTGGTCAAACTTGATACGGATAAATAGTTGGACATAGGAACTCCTTTCTGCAGAATATGATCAAGTTTAATTATACCAAAAAACACCAAAAAAGGCTGGCAGACAAAGCGAAATCATGAATTTCCTTTCTCTACAAGCCTCATTTTATTCAAGACACTTTCTATTTGTCTGTTTGACACCCGCTTCCTTATTTTTCACACTTCTCCAACCGTTCAATAAAGGAGCTAAGAAGCGCTTGGGGTTCCCCTTCATTTGGATAGGCATAACTAATATAGAAGACTGTTTTTTCCTCTTCAACCAGCGGAATTTTGACAAGATTTGGATATTCTGGAAAGAGAGTCAGATCGGTCATGAGGCCAATTCCCAAATTTTCTTCGATGAAACTCAAGACCAAGTTGGAATCGGTCAAGACAACAGTAGACTGGGCCAAATCATCAAAGCGAGCATTTAAGCGTTTAAAAGCCGTCATGTGGACATGATGCTCATCTAACAGAATGAAGGTCTCCTCTAACACCTCTTTAAAAGAAATTTCCTTGCGATTTGCTAGTGGATGATCCTTTGAAACAATCACAAAAAATTCTTTTTTATACAGAAGCTGACTGGTCAAATGCGCGTGCGAGATAGGCTCTAAGCTTCCCAATAGACTAAAATCTAAATCACCACGCACCAACAATCGCATCAAATCCCTGGAACCTAATTGCACCAATTGCGATTGACGAAAAATCTCAAGCTCTTCATCATGTGTCCCAAATTTTTTCATGATATCGCTAGTGATCAATGGCGGTAGTCCAATGCGCAACAGATTCTTTTTACTGCGTTCAACAGCTTTTTCTGTCTTTTCGATTTCGATTAAAACTTCTCGCGCGTGATTGGCTAAAACCTTCCCCGGCTGAGTTAGGTGCAAGACACGATTTGAAGACGATTTTTCTACCAACTGGCAAGCATAGTGATCCTCTAAACGCTTGATGGCATAAGTCACAGTCGGTTGACTCACTTGAAAATAATGCGCCACATCTGTATAAGACTTTAATTTCGACAGTTGATAAAAATATTCCAAGTCTCGGATATTCATCTCTATCCCTCTATTTCTACAATTTCCATTTCCTTCATTCTAACACAAAACTCTTACTTATAAAATTTTTTTATAAGGACAAGGGAAGTTGACTATAAGAATTACCGAAGACTATAATGGCTTGCGTGAGAAAAAATCTTACAGATAAATTATTTATGAGGAGTATTTCGCAATGAAATCACATGAAATTTTAAACAATCCTTTCTTAAATAAAGGAACTGCTTTCACAATGGAAGAACGTAAAGAACTTGGCCTGATCGGTCTTCTTCCTCCCTATGTTCAAAGCATCGAAGAACAAGCTGAACAAGCTTATCAACATTTCTTGCGCAAACCATCAGACCTTGAAAAACGTCTTTTCTTGATGGAAATTTTCAATACAAACCGTACTCTTTTCTACTACCTCTTTAACCATCACATCGTTGAGTTCAACCCAATCGTCTATGATCCAGTGATCGCAGACACCATTGAACAATATTCTGAACTATTTGTAGACCCACAATATGCCGCTTACCTTGATATTAACCACCCAGAAAATATCGAAGAAACGTTGAAAAATGCGGCTGGCGATCGCGATATCCGCTTGATCGTTGCAACTGACGCAGAAGGAATCCTCGGTATTGGTGACTGGGGTGTCCAAGGGGTTGACATCTCTGTCGGAAAACTCATGGTCTACACGGCTGCAGCCGGAATTGATCCAGCTTGCGTTATGCCTCTTGTCATCGATGCTGGTACCAACCGTGAAGAATTGTTAAACAATCCAATGTATCTGGGGAACCGTCATGAACGTGTTCGTGGTGAAAAATACGATGCCTTTATCGATCAATTCGTTCAAACAGCTGGAAAACTTTTCCCTAAATTGTACCTTCACTGGGAAGACTTTGGTCGTTCAAATGCGGCTGATATCTTGAACCGTTACAAGAAAGAAATTCCAACTTTCAACGATGATATTCAAGGAACTGGGATCGTTGTCTTGGGTGGTATCTTTGGAGCGATGGATATCACTGGTGAAAAATTGACAGACCAAGTTTACCTTTGCTATGGTGGTGGTTCTGCTGGTGCTGGTATCGCAGACCGTGTTCACGCTGAAATGGTTGCTGAAGGACTTTCTCCAGAAGAAGCTTACAAACGTTTCTTCATGATCGATAAACAAGGTCTTTTGTTTGACGATATGGAAGATTTGACGCCAGCTCAAAAACCATTTGCTAAAAAACGTGCTGACTTCGAAGGTAAAGACGATATGACCAATCTTCTTGAAGTGATCAAAACAGTGAAACCAACAATCTTGGTCGGAACTTCTACAAACCCAGGTGCCTTCACTAAAGAAGTGGTTGAAGCCATGTGTGAAAACACTGAACGCCCAGTTATCTTCCCAATTTCTAACCCAACCAAGAAATTGGAAGCAACAGCCCAACAAGTTATCGAATGGTCAGACGGTAAAGCCTTTGTCGCTACCGGTGTCCCTTCAGGAACCATCAGCTACAAAGGTGTGGACTACGAAATCGGTCAAGCCAATAACGCTTTGATCTACCCAGGTCTTGGTCTTGGTATGTTGGCCTCTGAAGCTAAATTGTTGACAGATGAAATGATCGGGGCAGCTGCTCACTCATTGTCAGGTATTGTCAATCCAGGTCAACCAGGTGCGCCAGTCCTTCCACCATTCCAATATGTAGCTGACGTGTCTATCAAGGTGGCTGAAGCTGTTGCCAAGAAAGCTCAAGAACAAGGGCTTGCACAAGCTAAAGAAACAGATATGGCCAAAGCTGTACGTGACCTTAAATGGTATCCTAAATACTAATAAGGAGCTGACTGAACAACCATGAAAAAATTGAATGAAATCAAAATTTCCGGTGTCAGTCTTCCTCTATATGCATTCATCGTCATCGTTCTTTCGGTGACGATTGCTATGGGGAAACTCCCACTCAATATGCTTGGACTAACCCTCCTTTTGGTCGTCATGGGACATCTTCTCTACTTTATCGGTGAGAAACTGCCAATTATGAATTCTTACCTAGGTGGAGGATCCGTCTTCACCTTACTAGGAGCTACTCTTCTAGCGACCTTCCATGTTATTCCGGCAAACATCATCACAGCTACCAAGGGCTTTTTGGGAGATTCCTTTGGCTTTCTGGATTTTTATATCGCAGCCTTGATTTGTGGGGCTATTCTAGGGATGAATCGCAATCTCTTGGTAAAAGCTTCCGCTCGCTTTATTCCTGTTTCCTTGGTCACCATGGTCATTGGTGCTCTCTCTGTTGGGATCGTTGGAACCCTTTTGGGACAAGGATTTGGACATTCGATTCTCTATGTTTCCTTCCCACAAATGGTCGGAGGAATGGGAGCTGGAATCCTGCCTCTTTCAAAGATCTACGCTGCCAATCTCCACGGAAGCCAAGCAGCCATCTTCTCTCAATTGGCACCCGCTACTACACTTGGTAATATCCTTGCCATCATTGGAGCTGTTTTGATCGTCAAAATCTTTGCAGACAGTCCTTACAATGGTCACGGTGTCTTGATTCCCGTCAATAAAGATGAATTGAAAAAAGAAAAACTCACCCTTGATCCGACCCAAATCGGAGTTGGAATGATGTTTGCCTTTAGTATTTTTCTTCTCGGGGTCATCTGCAATGCCTTTGTTCCAAAAATCCACAGTTATGCCTTCATGATTATCATCGTCTTTATCCTGAAAGCTTTCAATGCTGTCCCAAAACCTTTGGAAAACTGTGTGGTCATGTTCAACCAAGTCATTATGACCAACCTCACCCATGCAGTCCTAGCTGGGATCGGTCTTTCCTTGATTGACCTTTCAACTCTCGCTAAGGCGATGACCTGGCAATTCATTCTCCTAAGCTTGACATCTGTTCTAGCTATGGGGCTTGCATCTGCTGTGATCGGAAAACTGGTTGGATTGTATCCAGTGGAGACTGCTATCGGATCTGGTATGATCAATAACTCGATGGGAGGAACCGGAAATATCGCTGTTCTCTCCGCATCTGATCGTATGGAAATGATCGCCTTCGCCCAAATGGCCAACCGACTGAGCGGGGCTATCATCCTCATTCTGGGAGGACTCCTCGCTTCTGTCCTCTCGTAAAGAAAAAAAGACAAGTCATAGAACTTGTCTTTTTTTCTTTAGGAGGCTTTTGTATCCTATTTTTGATAGGTTTTCACGACCCAATCAACCCCTTCATCTGCCGTGAGGGTATAGACGGGATTTTGACTCGTTTCATAAAAAGTCATCGAGAGAGTTTTACCATCCACGAATACTTCGATGGAGTTGGTATCGCGAATGATTGAAAAATGATGATCCTTTTCAGCATCCAACTGAATCCATCTCGATTGAAATGCTGGATCTTCTTTTCCAGAAATGGGGTGCCCAAATTGGTCTCGACTCAAGCTAAAGCGTTTTTGAGAGGCGTCGTAAATCAATTGCAAGACACAATCAGGATCAGTTTCATCACCATATCCAAGGATAAAGGAGCGACCCGGTTTGGCATCTAGTTCAAACAAGGTTTGTTTCTCTCTAGCTGGGATCGTGATCTGATTTCCCTTAACAATGGTTTCTGGAAAATGCTTTACAAGAAAGTGTTCTTTCACTGACTCAGGTAACTCCTGAACCAATCGTCCGTCTTTCAAGGACAATTTTCTTGGAAGAGTCATACTACCTGCCCACCTATGAGCTAAATCATGACTAGGGATGGAACGGTGCCACATTTGCATCCAGGCAACCATGTATCGTTCGCCATTTGGTCCTTGACAAGTTTGAGGGGCATAGAAATCCATACCACCATCCATTTCATCATAGGAATCAACACGAAAGTGCCCCGTTTCCCAATTCATGTCACCGATAAAGGAAACCGTCGAATTTAAGTTCCAGTATTTTTCTTGCTGCCTTTCCATTTCAATGGGAGACAGGATCAAGACCCATTTGCCATCTAAAGGGAAGAAATCAGGACACTCCCACATAATTCCTTGCCCTTTTTCACCTTTTAAAAGAACTGATGTAAAAGTCCAATCTACTAGATTACTTGATGCAAATAGGAGAATTTGACCTCTGTCATCCGGTGTCTTAGAAGCAACGACAGCGTAATAGCTTCCTTGGTATTCAAATACTTTAGGATCACGAAAATCTGCAATATCTGCGATCCCCTCAATATGTTGAGCATGGATCACTGGATTAGTAGGCAATTTTTCAAAGGTAATGCCGTCTGTCGACACCGCAAGACACTGAGTCTCCTCGCGCTTTTCCTCATCGTCTACATGACCCGTATACAGCAAATAGAGCTTGTCATCTTTCACGATAGCACTACCCGAGAAACAACCATCCTTATCATAGCTTTCACTTGGTGCTAAAGCTACTGGCAGTTCTTCCCAATGGAGAAGATCTTTTGATTTGGCATGCCCCCAATGCATGGGACCCCAAACACTATCATAGGGATAGAATTGGTAAAACAAATGGTATTCCCCACGGAAATAAACAAAGCCATTTGGATCGTTCATCCAGCCGATTGGAGGTAACAAATGAAATGCTCCTCGATATTGCTGGTTGACCTTCTCCCTGTTTTCATCGATATACTGATTTGCTTTCCGAATGCTTTCCTTCATCTTTTTTACCTATTTTCTATTTTCAGTGCTGGCAACCTGGTCTTGGTCACTCCACTTCTTCATCCATTTTGGGATTTCCTGGCTAATGGTCGTCGGTAGAACCACATAAACCTCCTTGCTCAAGTCTTCTGCAATGGCTGAATGGAGATAGGTCGCAACCACCACACGCTCATAGAGACTGACCTGTGGGAATTGACCCGCAAATCCTGCGATCATCCCTGCCAAGGTATCTCCCATACCCCCTGTTGCTTGATAGGGACCACCAACATCTAGCTGATAGCCCTCATCTTGCCCACTTGTCCAAATGCGGGTGTGTGGCCCTTTTTCTACAATGACAGTCCCTTGAGGAAAGTTCTGCACTGCTCTTCGACTCTTGCCTTCTGTCTGGCTTGCTAGATCAAGCCCTGACAGTTTTTCCCATTCTTTTTGATGGGGGGTAAAGACCAACAGAGCCTTTGGCAATTCAAACTGAGAGGCTGCAAAAAGACTAATAGCTCCTCCATCTAAGATCAAGACCTGCTGGCTAGAGACTTGTTCAAAAATCATGTGCAAGATTGCTTGGTTTTCTCTTGCTTCATTTAAGCCCGGTCCTACGAGAATCACGCTAGCTTTTTGGAGCTGCTCACAAAGGAGTTCGTGATCTGCCAAATCAAAGCCCATGGCTTCAGGAAGATGGCTATGAAGGGCTGTAAGATTATCAGGATCTGTTGCGACAGTAACCAGCCCTGCTCCACTGTGAACCGCAGCAAGCGCCGCCATAATGATGGCTCCCCCATAAGGGTAAGTCCCTCCAATCAAGAGCAGGCGACCAAAATCGCCCTTATAAGAATTCGCCTCTCGCTTTGCAATGACACGCTGAATCTCTTCTTTCTGAACTATTCTCATACCTTCCTCATTTCTAGCGAAAAAGGAGAAGCCACGACTCCCCCTCCTTCTTTTATTTTCCTCTGAATTCTGCAAAGACTTGCAAGATCTTAGCAGCTACAGCTTGTGGTTGATTTTGTTTGGCTACCAATTGATCATCCGCATAAGGCTGAAGGGCTGGAAAATCACCAATCTGAACTGCATAAAGAGCTTTTTCAAAGAGCTCGATATCATTTTGATCATTGCCAAAAGCCACGAAATTCTCTCCACAGAGTTCTTCTACGGTTGTTGCTTTATGCGTATCTGCTGGATTGAGATAGATGCATTTTTCATGCGCATGATAGCGGATATGGGCCTTGTCTGTCTTTTCGATTCGCTCGATGATCTCATCCACGAGCTCCTCATGGCCACCCATATAGATCACAACCTTAATCGGATCTGTCAGCTCCTCTAACGAACGATACTGGGCTTTCTTGAGGGGATCTACATTAGCAACAAAAGGAATTTTTTCCAAAATCTGTCCGCTATAATCAAAGGTATCATCCACAAAAAATGGTAGATTGTAATGGCGGCAAAAGCCAAGGACTTCCCGATACACATCCTTGTCCAATTGTTCCTCATATACCAATTGCCCCTGGCGATAGGCCAATCCACCATTTAAGCCTATCACGAGTTGCTGACTCAATGGGTCCCCTAAAAGACCCAAGCAGTCCCGGTAAGAACGTGCAGAAGCAAAGGCGACTTCATGACCAAATTCTTCTGCTCTCAATAAGACCTGTTTGATTTCATCATCGATTGTGACACCATCGAATGACAGGGTTCCATCTAAATCAAATACAAACTTCATCTTGTTCACACTTTCATTTTTTTAAGGCACGAACAGCTGCTTCGTAGGTCTGCTCCATCAGCATGGTGACGGTCATAGGCCCAACCCCTCCTGGTACCGGGGTAATATGACTGGCCAAAGGGGCAACGGAGTCAAAATCGACATCCCCACACAATTTGCCATTCTCATCTCGATTCATTCCGACGTCAATAACGACGGCGCCTTCTTTCACGAAGTCTGCTGTTACAAATTTCGCACGACCGATCGCAACAACCAAGATATCTGCTCTTCTAGCAATTTTAGGCAGATGATGGGTCCGGGAATGGGTCAAGGTTACCGTCGCATTTTTGGCGAGGAGCAACTGCGCCATTGGTTTTCCAACGATATTGGAACGACCAATCACGACTGCTCGCTTCCCTTCTAGATCAATCCCGTACTCTTTGAACATCTCCATGATCCCAGCAGGCGTCGATGGCACCATAATAGGATTTCCAGCCCACAAGCGTCCCATATTCAATGGATGAAAGCCATCCACATCTTTTGCCGGGTCAATCGCTAAAAGGACTGCATCCGCATCGATATGCTTAGGCAGTGGCAACTGCACCAAAATCCCATGCCAAAGGGGATCCTGATTGTAGTGTTCGATCACTTCTAATAATTCAGCTTGGCTGATGCTTTCAGGAAGTCGTCTCACTTCACTCCGAAAGCCTGCCGCAATAGCAGAACGCTCTTTATTTCTTACATAGATTTTGCTAGCTGGATTATCTCCTACCACGATGACAACGAGGCCAGGCACAACTCCTGTCTCTTCTTTTAATCGTGCTGTTTTCTCTGCAATCTCACCCTGTAATTTTGTAGCGAGCGCCTTCCCATCAATGAGTGTCGTCATATCAATTCTCTTTCTAGTCAAGTAATGAAAATAGTCCTCTCTATTATAGCAGATTTCAACTCTCAAACCTAACTGTTCCTATTTAGAATTTCTTATAGACGAAAACTATAGCCAGATGGACAAAAAATGAGCTTGAGACCACCCCAAACTCATCCACACAGCTGCTTAGTAAAGCAATTCATAAATTTCCATTGCAATTAAATCAATGCTATCAAATGTATAGGTTTCACGCGCTTCAACATCACGAAGTGTAAAGGTTGAACCTTCTTCTTCATTGTGGTTGTAGGCTACTTCAGCGACAACAACACCGTCACGTTCAAAATTACGTTTTAAGTTTCCACCGTCTTTTGTCATCGTCTCCAAACGGTTAATAATCCGTACTAAATGTGATTCCATTTTATTTCTCCTCTTTACTTTCTACTCTCCTATTTTATCATAAAAGAGAAAGCTCTTCCAATAAAAATTCACATTTTTCCATTGATTTGCTCTCTTCTTCACTCCTTAGCGACATTCCGTAGCAAATTCTTGCAAACTTCTAGAATACTGATATAATGAAACTATAAATCTTTGACTATTTTTGACCTTTCAAAAATAGGCTCGTCTCTTGATGGAAAACCATCAAAAACCTACTGTGAGGTATGTATATGCTTTGTCAAAATTGTAAAATAAATGAATCAACCATCCATTTATATACAAATGTAAATGGACGTCAGCAGCAAGTAGACCTCTGTCAAAATTGCTATAAAATTATGAAAACAGACCCTAATAACAGCTTCTTGAAAGGCATGACCCAACGGAGCCAACTCACTGGAGATCCTTTTGAAGATTTCTTCAATAACCTTGGAAACTTCCAAAGTCCGCAAGAACCTCAAACCCCTCCAACTCAATCCGGAGGCAGTTATGGAGGTGGCGGCTACGGCCAAAACAATAACCGTGGTGGTGGTCAAGACCCTCGTCAAGCACGCCCTCAAAAGCCAAAAGGACTGTTAGAAGAGTTCGGCATCAATGTCACAGAAATTGCCCGCAAAGGGGATATTGACCCTGTCATTGGCCGTGACGAGGAGATTATCCGTGTCATCGAAATCCTCAACCGTCGAACCAAGAACAATCCGGTTCTGATTGGAGAGCCTGGGGTCGGAAAAACTGCCGTAGTGGAAGGCCTGGCTCAAAAAATCGTCGATGGCGACGTTCCACATAAATTGCAAGGAAAAGAAGTCATCCGCCTAGACGTCGTCAGCCTCGTTCAGGGCACAGGCATCCGTGGTCAATTCGAAGAACGCATGCAAAAATTAATGGATGAAATTCGTCAACGTGAAGATGTGATTCTGTTCATCGACGAAATCCATGAAATTGTTGGCGCAGGATCAGCTGGTGAGGGCAATATGGACGCTGGAAATATCCTCAAACCAGCCTTGGCGCGTGGAGAACTCCAATTAGTCGGTGCTACTACCCTCAATGAATACCGTATTATTGAAAAAGATGCAGCCTTGGAACGTCGGATGCAGCCCGTTAAGGTCGATGAGCCAACGGTTGAAGAAACCATTACCATCCTCAAGGGCATCCAGAAAAAATACGAAGACTACCACCACGTCCACTATACAGACGGGGCCATCGAAGCGGCAGCTATTCTTTCAAACCGCTACATCCAAGATCGCTTCCTGCCAGACAAGGCCATTGATTTGTTGGATGAAGCGGGATCTAAGATGAACCTGACCCTAAACTTTGTGGATCCAAAAGTGATCGACCAGCGCTTGATTGAAGCGGAAAACCTCAAAGCTCAAGCGACACGCGAAGAAGACTTTGAAAAAGCAGCCTACTTCCGCGACCAAATCGCGAAATACAAGGAAATGCAAGGTCAACATGTCACCGATCAGGAAACCCCTGTCATCAGTGAAAAAACTATTGAACACATAGTTGAACAAAAGACCAATATTCCTGTTGGTGATTTGAAAGAAAAAGAACAGTCTCAATTGATCAATCTGGCTTCTGATTTGAAAGCTCATGTGATCGGTCAAGATGATGCAGTAGATAAAATCGCGAAAGCCATTCGACGCAATCGTGTCGGCCTAGGATCGCCAAATCGTCCAATCGGAAGCTTCCTTTTTGTCGGACCAACCGGTGTCGGGAAGACCGAATTGTCTAAACAATTGGCGATTGAACTCTTTGGTTCTGCAGACAATATGATCCGCTTTGATATGAGCGAATACATGGAAAAACACAGCGTAGCGAAACTAGTCGGAGCTCCTCCGGGCTATGTGGGCTACGATGAAGCTGGACAACTAACTGAAAAGGTCCGCCGCAATCCATACTCTCTCGTTTTGCTGGATGAAGTTGAAAAAGCCCATCCAGACGTCATGCACATGTTCTTGCAAGTCTTGGATGATGGCCGTCTGACAGATGGTCAAGGCCGCACTGTCAGCTTTAAAGATACCATTATCATCATGACCTCTAATGCTGGAACTGGCAAAGCTGAGGCCAATGTTGGTTTTGGAGCAGCTCGAGAAGGACGCACCAACTCTGTACTTGGAGAACTCGGTAACTTCTTTAGCCCCGAATTCATGAACCGTTTTGATGGCATCATTGAATTCCAACCTCTATCAAAAGAAAACCTGCTTCAAATCGTTACCCTCATGCTCGATGAAGTCAATCAACGTCTCGCACAAAATGAGATTCATCTGGACGTGACAGAGAAGGTGAAAGAAAAATTGGTCGATCTGGGATACGATCCAAAAATGGGGGCCCGCCCACTCCGTCGTACCATCCAAGACTATATCGAAGATGCTATTACCGATTATTACCTGGAACATCCAAGTGAAAAACAACTCAAAGCCGTCTTGACCAGCAATGGAAATATTAGTATTAAATCGGTTTCTAAGACAGTTGAAAAGACAAAAGAATAATCATCCAAATTATGAAAGAATGAGGCTGAAAAGAAGTCAGAATCATAATCAGTAAATGTACATTCAGAGAGTGGGACAGAAATCGGTAATTCGTTAGAATTCGATTTCGTCGTCCCACCTCCGCACAGTTGAGTAGGGCTGTAAAAGATGATGAAATCAGCGTAGTAGAGCCCACTCAACCACTGCGTCTTGCTCGACAATCCAAAAACAATTGAGAGGCTAGGACTTTTGTCCCAGTCTCTTTCTTTTTTCCCTCCAGATTTTTGCTAAAAAATATGATATAATGATGAAAAAATAAGAAAAGAGAAAACCATGACCATTCCAAGTTTTGGTGAAAAGAAACAAGATGTGACCTACGTCAATCGCTATGGTGTCTACGCTGTTATTCCCAATAAGGACAAGGATCAGATCATCCTCGTTCAAGCTCCAAATGGGGCTTGGTTCTTACCAGGCGGGGAAATTGAGGCAGGTGAAGATCACTTACAAGCTCTGAAACGGGAACTGATCGAAGAATTAGGCTTTACCGCTGTTTTAGGGCAATACTATGGCCAAGCAGATGAGTATTTCTATTCCAGTCATCGCGACACCTACTACTACAATCCTGCCTATATTTATGAAGTGCTAGACTATACAGAAGCTCAAAAACCACTGGAAGATTTTAACAATCTTGCTTGGTTTCCTGTAGATGAAGCTATTAAAAAACTCAAACGTGGCAGTCACAAATGGGGCATTGAACAGTGGAAAAATACCCACAAAAAATAAAGGAATTCTTTCACAAATAATAAAAAAGTGCTATAATAAATGAAGATAGAGGTTAGGAGGAACTCATATGAAGCTCATTAATACCACAAATAGTCATGCTGCACTGGTCAAAAGCCAACTTGCCAGCACTGATGCCTTGCTTGTCGAGGTTTATTCCGCGGGCAATACCGATGTCGTTTTTACACAGGCCCCAACACACTATGAATTATTGATCAGTAACAAACACCGAGCTATTCGTGAAACTGAAGTAGAAAAAATTCGTGAGTTCTTTTTAAAACGTAAGATTGATCTTCAAATCATTGACCAATCCGCTATTAAAACCCTCTACTCCGATAAACTAATTGAAATTTCCTTTCCAATTACTAAGTAAGGCCAATTTGCCTTACTTTTTTCTTTCCTTAATGCATGAATCTCTACACTATTCTAGCCATTAAAAAAGAAGTTCCTTTATGGAACTTCTTTTAATGGCTTTTATTTAGCTTCAAATCCTTCTGCGACTGCATCCGCAAAGTTCTCTTCGACGATGCTTGCACAGTGATCACAGATGGTTGCGTGGTAGTGACGTTCAGCCGTTGTTGGATCGATGCGACGGCAACGGTCACAAACTTCACCAGCGGCACGTTCAACTGTGAAGGCTACATCTTCAAAGGTCACTGCATCTTCTGGAGCTGGTCCTTCTGCGATCGTCAATTCAGAAACAATCAAGAGTTGAGCAACATTGCTATCAACAGCTCCAAGAAGTGTTTTCACGACTTCGTTTGGATAAACTGTCAAGTGAGCTTCAAGTGATTTACCAATCACTTTTTCATTCCGTGCTTCTTCCAAGGCCTTTTGCGCTTGACCACGGAAGTCCATGAAGGCTGACCATGTATCCAAGATTTCTTCTTGGTTGGCAAACGTTTCTGCTTCTGGCAATTCTGACAATTGAACGAAGTCTTCTGCTTCAAACTCAAGATAAGACCAGATTTCTTCAGCAGTGTGAGGAAGAATTGGAGTTAAGAGTTTCGTGATTTTCACAAGGATATCATAGAAGACTGTTTGCATTTGACGACGTTCAAGGGATTTTGCACCTTCAATATAGACAACATCTTTGGCAAAATCCAGGTAGAAGGCAGACAAATCAACGTTGATAAAGTTGACTAGCGCTTTGTAGATCGTCAAGAATTCGAAGTTGGTATAAGCATCACGAATCGTCTTAACAAGTTGGTTAAAGCGAATGGTCATGTACTTATCAACAGAACGAAGTTCTTCGTAAGCGACTGCATCCTCAGCTGGGTTAAAGTCAGAAGTATTGGCAATCAAGAAACGAAGGGTATTCCGGATCTTACGGTAAGTCTCAGACACTTGGCTCAAGATATCCATTGAGATACGCACGTCATTGCTTGAGTCTACACTGGTTACCCAGAGACGCAAGATTTCAGCACCAAATTGCTTTTCAACATCACTTGGAGCGATGGTATTTCCAAGAGATTTAGACATCTTCTCACCTTTACCATCCAAGGCGAAACCTTGAGACAAGATTTGTTTATAAGGCGCTACACCATGGTTCGCCACAGAAGTGATAAGAGATGAGTTGAACCAACCACGGTATTGGTCTGAACCTTCCAGGTAAAGATCAGCTGGATATTTGAGTTCTGGACGGTTAACTACAACCCCATTCCATGATGAACCCGAGTCAAACCAGACGTCCATGATATCTGTTTCTTTTGTAAATTCCCCATTTGGTGAACCAGGATGCGTAAATCCTTCTGGCAAGAGGTCTTTCGCTTCACGTTGCCACCAGATGATGGAACCATGTTCTTCAAAGAGTTGCGCTACATGTTCGATGGTTTCAGCTGTCATGATTGGTGTTCCGTCTTCTGCATAGAAGATTGGAAGGGGCACACCCCAGGCACGCTGACGAGAGATGACCCAGTCACCACGGTCACGAATCATGTTATAAAGACGCACTTTCCCCCATTCTGAGTGGAATTTCACTTTTTCAATTTCGTCCAAGATATCTTGACGGAATTTTGATACAGAAGCGAACCACTGTGGCACGGCACGCCAGATGATTGGTTTTTTCGTACGCCAGTCAAATGGGTAAGAGTGAGAGATTTCTTCTTGAGCAAGGAGCAAATCTCCAAGTTTTTCGATAACCGTTGGAACAACCTTGTCATAGAACTGACCTGCAAAGTCAGGACCAGCATTCTCCATCATGATTCCGCGTTCATTAACAGTAACAGCAACTTCGAGGCCATTGGCAATCCCTACATTGTAGTCATCCTCACCAAAACCAGGAGCAGTATGGACGATACCAGTACCTGAATCAAGGGTTACATGCTCACCAAGGATCACCAATTCATCCACTTCCGGATCCCATGGATGTTCTGTCACGATATGGTTCAATTCTTTCCCTTGGTAAGTCGCAAGGACTTCAGCATTTTCCCAACCGAATTTTTCAGAAAGGCTTGGCAAGAGCTCAGATGCTACGACATACTTGCGGTCAGATCCAGCAGGCTTCACTACGACATAATCAAACTCTGCACCCACCGTCAATCCACGAGAAGCTGTAACCGTAAATGGAGTTGTTGTCCAGACAACGATGTAAGTGTCTGTATCTAGGACACCCTTACCATCTTTAACTTTGTTCGCATAGTAAAGAGACGTTGATACCAAATCATGGTATTCAATCTCTGCTTCAGCGAGGGCTGATTCAGAAGACCAAGACCAGTAAACTGGCTTAGCCCCACGGTAGATATAGCCTTTATTGGCCATTTCACCAAAGACTCGGATCTGTGCTGCTTCATAGTCAGGCGTCAAGGTTACATAAGGATGATCCCAATCACCTGAAACACCTAAGCGTTTGAAGTCTTCGCGTTGTTTATCTACTTGAGAAAGCGCATATTCACGGCAGAGTTTCAAATACTCAACCAAGTCCATTTCTTTACGTTTCACGCCTTGTTTGGCCAAGACTTGCTCAATTGGCAAACCATGAGTATCCCAACCTGGAATATAAGGGGCGTAAAATCCTGACATAGACTTAGAACGAACAATGATATCTTTTGAGATCTTGTTCATGGCATGCCCTACGTGAATATTTCCGTTGGCATAGGGAGGGCCATCATGAAGGGTAAAATGCGGTTTTCCTTCATTCAACTCTTGACGGCGTTGATACAATTTTGCATCTTCCCATTCTTTTTGCCAAACTGGTTCTTTCGTTGGAAGCCCAGCCCGCATTGGAAAAGCTGTTTTCCCAAGATTCAATGTTTCTTTAAGTTTCATTGTGTCTCCTTATTGATTTAAAAAGCTATAAAAAAACACGAGCATCCTAAAAAGGACGATTGCTCGTGGTACCACCTTTGTTCGAGAAGTCGCAAACGACTTTCTCCTCTCATCCCGTAACGAGGGAAACGTCCGTTCTTACTCAATGGTTCAGAACGAATACTGTAAAAGGATCATCCATTAAGAGGGAGTGCAGATCTTCCACCATCATCTGCTCGCTAGACCTATCATTAATGGACCTGTTTTTACAAAATTATAAAATATTGACAGATTCACGATTTGCATCATCTTCAGGTTGAATAGTTTCTTCAACCTCAACAACTTCTTCATTTTCATGACGAGCGTGCTCTGCTTCTTCTAAAGCGGATTGAACTTTTTCATTCAAACCTTCAAATGCTTGTGTTGCACCCAATTCTAAATTAGCAGCTTCGATGCGTTTTTGCAATTCTTCGATTTCAGCTGGAGAGAATTGACGAGTCAAATCAATGTTCTCATCTTCTGCATGATGATGGTGAACAGATTCACCCAAAGCTTTCTCCACAATTTCACGGAAAGCTTCATCACTTGTTTGAATGTACATAGCTGTTGGACGAAGAATTTCATCCCATTCAGGTGTATCGATAATGCTCAATTGGCTTTCGATGGTTGATTTCAAACGTTGATGGAAGACGCGTGTCTTGTTCTTCAATTCCTCTGTTTCAACGGCAACCTTCTTGGCATTATCCGTTGCATGACGAAGGATTTCATTTGCTTTTTGTTTTGCTTCATCCACTAAGTGCTGTGCATCTTGTTCAGCTTGACGAACAATATTTTCAGAACGTTCGTTAGCGGCTTGTTTGACACGTTCCGCAGTATCTTGTGCAATCAAAACAGATTGACTCAATGAATCTTTCATTTCATCAAAATAGTTTAAGCGTTCTTCAAGAGCTTGAATTTTTGCTTCTTGATCATGATTTAAACGAACAAGATCTTCATAATCGCGAACAACGATATCTAGAAATTCTTCTACTTCGTTCGCATCATACCCTCTAAATTTAACGCCAAAAGTTTTATCTTTAATTTCTAAAGCAGTAAGAGCCATAACTCCTCCTCATTTTTTACTTAAGAGTACTTCAACAGTTACTTTATATTTTCCACTCTTTGAAATACCATTTTCAGAAACAATTTTAAGACGCCCAAAGCGTCGAACACTGACTAAATCATTCAAACCTACAGTATAGCTAACATTGGAAGTTGTCGCATAATTAACTTTCACCAAGCCAGAACTAATCAACTGACTGGCTTGTGAGCGTGAAAGCTTGAAAGTCCCAGCAATCACCTTGTCTAACCGAAAACTCGACACGAGAATATCTCGCTGTTGGCTTTCTTCCTCTACAACAATCTGTTCAGATAGAGAAACTTCCCTAAGCTTAACAGGTACCCGAGAAATTTTCTGGATGTGATCCATGAAATAGGGAACAAAACGCTGTTCAACAAATACTTGGATCTTTCCATCACTTGTCAGAATATCTCCAAAGGACTTGCGCTCCACTCCTAATTGGTGAACAATGGTCCCCAGAACCTGGGAATGGGTCAAGTGATGAAATTTGGAAGCATAGACCATCTCTATTAATGCCAGATCAAAGTCACTTGGATCCAATTGATAATAATCCGGAGCCACAATGACCTTGGCATACTCCATTTTCTGCTCATCACTGGAAGCAAAGACCTGTAATTGGTAGCTTGCCGCGACATTTCGTAAAATAGTGACCTGATGAGGGTTTAAAAAACCCGTCACCTCAACAGAATAGCGTTCCACCACTCTTTCAGACAATTCAATACAACGATCAATAAATTCGTGATCTTCGCGATTGAAATGTTGGTAAATCTCTTTCTGTCCCATCATATTCTATCCAATCAAAAGTAGGAACAAGCGGGCTAATAACTGATTCATCAGGTTCAAAACCAAAAGTGCTATCCAAACTGTGAAATCTAAACCTCCCACCTGCAAGGGTAACTTTCTAAAAAGGCTCAAAAATGGTTCAACTAGGCGGTGAACCATTTGTCCGAGAGTACTCTGAGGCGCCCCAGGGAACCAAGCAAGCAAGGCATAGATGACTAGAATGATGGAATAGATTTGAATGATATTTGATAGATATTGAAAAATAATCATTTTAACGATTACGTTTCATATCGTAGTCAAATTCTGTTACTTCCACATCATTTGGAAGGCGAATATCTTCCACATTAACGACTACATTAATTGGAGTCAACAAGTACATGGTACTTGCCACACGACGAAGATTTCCTGCCAAAACATAACGAGCTCCATCCAAATAATCCAAACAACGACGGGCTTGTACCTCTGTCATATATTGGAAATCAATCAAGATACTCTCATTAGATAGTAATAGATCGACAATTTCAGTCGCTTCCTCGTATTTACGGGGATAGCGTACATCAATGGTAATCTTTTCATCTGTATTTGCACGATTAGCAGCCAATTCACGTTGACGTTCATGCAAGCGAGTGATATTTTCAGATGTATTTTTCGTTGTAGGCACAGATTCCTTCACAGCTGCTGTAGATACAGGAGTTGTAACAGGTGCGACAGGAGTCGGTTTTGGTTTTGGTTTTACCGGTTCTTTTTGACTAATCTGTGGACGTGGAGAAGTCACTTGAGGAGTTGGCTGTGGCTGTGGAACTGGTTGTGTTTCCGCACCAGCTGCTTTTGCCTCGCTAACTTCTACTTCTTCACCGTCTTCTGTGAAGTAGTCAATAAAGTTGTTAAATTTATCTTTTAATGACATAGTTCTTTCCTATTTAAAAAATGATGTCCCAATTCTAACATAAGTCGCTCCGTTCGCAACGGCTACTTCAAAGTCACGACTCATACCCATACTTAGTTCTGAAAAAGGCATATTTTTTAATTGTTTCTTTTCTAGTTGTTTCTGAAGTTGGTGAGTTTTTGAAAAAATATCCTGCAACTCTTCTTGACTAGCCTCAAAGGGAGCCATCGTCATTAAACCAACAATTTCAATTTTGTCCAGCTGTGCGATTTCCGCTAAAACATCATCCAGTTCATCGGGTGCAAATCCGTGCTTACTTTCTTCACCAGAAATGTTCACTTGGAGGAAACACTTGATCGGGTGTTCTGCTCGCTTTTGAATTTCTTGAGCCAGTTTCACCGAATCCAAGGCATGAAAGTAATCGACGAGATTAATCACGTCTTTTACTTTCCGCCGTTGGAGGCTCCCAATCAAGTGCCAAGTGAGATCATACCCTTTTAGAGCTTGATACTTTTCTAGGAATTTATCGACACGATTTTCACCGATATGTTGGATACCTGTTTTCACCATTGCTTCTGTTGTAACAACATCCACATACTTGGTGACAGCTATCACATTAACTTGATCTTGACGGTTAGCTTTGTTTCTTGCTGTTTCTACTTGTTGCCGAACAAGATCCGCATTCCCTACCAGATTCATGATTAACGATTCCGGAAGAATGGTGGTGTTTCCAATTCATCATCATCTGAAGATGAATCTACGTAACGATCAACTTGATGTGTTGATGTTGGTTCAGTTTGGCGAACGATATTCTCACGACGAATATCCCAATCACCAAAGGCTGAGCCACGGTTTGGTTCTACCGCTGGACGACTTGGAGTTGTTGGCAATTCAACATCTTGTTTCAAATCAAATTCACGGTCAAATGGTGCAGCTTGTGGGCGTTGTTCACGTGGTCCTGTTTTATAAGGACGTTGTGAGGAAGCAATTCCGCTAACGCGTTCTACCTTGTCTTGACGGACACCAGTTGCAACAACCGTCACGCGGATTTCATCTTTAAGAGATTCATCAATAGATGTACCCAACCAGATGTTCACTCCGTGACCTGCAGCTTGGTTTACAATTTCTGAAGCTTCTTCAGCTTCGATCAATGTCATATCCAAACCACCTGTTACGTTGACGATCACGTCTTCTGCACCATCAATTGTAGTTTCAAGAAGTGGAGAGTAAATGGCTTTACGAGCCGCTTCGATAACGCGTTCTTCACCACTACCAACACCAATACCCATGAGGGCATTTCCTTTGTTTTCCATAACAGTCTTCACGTCTGCAAAGTCAAGGTTGATCAATCCAGGACTTGTGATCAAGTCAGTGATCCCTTGAACACCTTGACGAAGAACGTTATCTGCTTCACTCAAGGCTTCAAGAAGCGGTGTCTTCTTGTCTACAATTTCAAGCAAGTTGTTATTAGAAATAATCAACAATGTATCTACATGTTCGCGAAGTTCGTTGATCCCTTCAATAGCGAAGTTGCCACGTTTTGAACCTTCAAACCCGAATGGACGAGTCACAACGGCTACTGTCAAAGCACCTACAGCTTTAGCAATACGAGCGATGACTGGTGCAGCACCTGTACCAGATCCTCCACCCATCCCTGCAGTGATGAAGACCATGTCTGCACCTTGCAAAGCTTCTGTTAACACTTCTTCGCTTTCTTCAGCTGCCTTACGACCAACTTCAGGTTGACCTCCAGCACCCAATCCACGAGTCAATTTTGGACCCAATTGGATAACTGTTTCAGCTTTTGCACTTGAAAGTGCTTGAACATCTGTATTAGCTGCGATGAATTCTACACCGGCAACGCCTTCGTCAATCATACGATTGATGGCGTTTCCGCCACCGCCACCGACACCGATTACTTTAATTACTGCACCTTGTGCCGCTGCTGTGTCAAATGAAAATGTCATAAATACTTACACTCCTTAATCAAACATATTACCGATCAAATTTTTCATTCGGTCTGTGAATGTAGTTTTTGGTTCTTGTTTGCTATCATTGCTTGCTGCTGGAATTTCTTGAGCATCCACTGGAGATTCAATCTTCTCAGCATTGTATGCAGGTACTACCGGTTGTGCTGGAGCAGCAGGTTGTGGTTGTACTTGTGATTGCACTGGACGATCAAATTGAATCGGTTGTTGACGCAAGACTTCGTCTCCATGAACCGCAGTTTGAGCAATAATATCCACATCTGTCAAATTGCCTGCATATTCAGACAAGCTAATCACATGGGCAAAAGCTGGATTGCGAATTCCAATTTGATTTGGAACAAACAATTTCACATTTACACCAAAGACTTCTTGAGCCAATTCTTCAACACCAGGAAGGATCGCACCTCCACCGATGATCACAATACCACCAGGAAGATCCAACAAATGTCTTCTCTCAAGGTCTTGTTTGATTTGCTCAAAGATGTGTTTGATACGTGCTGAAATGATTTCAGCTAAGTACTTCTCAGTCACTTCAACTGGCTCTACTTCACCGATGACTTCTACATGGAAGACTTCGTTTCCAGCAGACGGCACATAGGCTT
Organism: Streptococcus sp. HCA-5024; assembly: GCF_037890265.1. Taxonomy (NCBI): domain Bacteria; kingdom Bacillati; phylum Bacillota; class Bacilli; order Lactobacillales; family Streptococcaceae; genus Streptococcus; species Streptococcus sp. HCA-5024. Next base: position 43,428 of record NZ_JBBKBR010000002.1, on the reverse strand, counting down.
CACCATAGTTGAACTTCAAGCCTTCTGCCAATTTTTGAGAAGTTTTCAATACTTTAGAAATATCTTTGGTAACATAATCGCCACCTTCTTGGTAGATATTTGTAAATTGAAGTTCTTGGCTACGAACAGATGCCACCGTTGTTTGGCCACCACCCATATCGATCACCGTTGCTCCGAATTCACGTTCGCCTTCATTCAAGACTGTTTTGATCATCGCAAGCGGTGAAATGATGATGTTTTCAACTTGTAAGCCTGCACGTTCAACGGTTTTACGCAAATTGTGCAAGATTGTACGAGGTCCTGTATAAAGAAGGCCACGCATTTCAAGTCGGATCCCCATCATTCCGCGTGGATCGCGGATTCCTTGGAAACCATCTACTGTGAATTCTTCAGGAATGAAGGTGATTACTTCACGATCCGGTGTCATACTTTTTGTGAGTGCAGATTTGACAACATTTTCAACATCTGCATCTGTGATTTCTTTCGAATCACTTGTGACTGGAATCATTCCTTGAGTTGCTTCGATTTGTAGTAAATTTGCAGGCAACCCAACATTGACTAGATTGATTGAAATCCCTGCTTTTTCTTCAGCTTGGCTGATTGCATTTTTAATTGCATTTGAAGCAGCTTCGATATCTACTATAATTCCATCTTTGACGCCAGCACTTTTTGCATTGCTGACTCCAATTACATTCATTTCTCCATTGACATGTTCTGCCACCAATACTTTTATTGAACTAGTACCGATATCTAAACCTGTAAAAAAGCCGTCTCTAGCCATTACACCAGTCCTCTCTCTTTATTTGTTTTCACTTTACATCTATTTATAGCCCTTTTAGTTGGAACTATCCAAACTTCATTATATCACAAAGAAGCCTAAAATGGACATTTTTTCTTCAATTATTTGAGATAATTTATGGGCTTTACTCATTCCCAGAAGAATTTTCTCCTTCCGGATTCTGTTCTTGATTCTGTTCTTGGCTTGCTTCCTCAGAATGTTCTTCTTGCTTTTCTGTACTTTCAGCCTTTTCTTTTTCAGCTTGCTCTTTGGCATCTGCGATGGATTGTTCACTATAGCTGAAAACTCCAGCCTCCATATCAATGGTGGAATCATCGTCTAATTGCTTACTAATGGCTTTATAATAAGGAAGCTTGCGGGTAATTTGGGAAACAGGCACCAAGATTTTATTATCGTTTTTCATAGTGATGGTCACCAGATCCTTGGTGACCTTGCTAGGAGTCAGATCTACCGAAACAATTTTATCCGTAATGGAAGAAGATATAGACTTCATTTCTTGGACAAATTGTCTAACCAATTCTCGATCTGAGAATTTTAAGCTAATATAGGAGGACGGCAATTCCGAAGCTGGAGTTACTGTCTCAACGACTTCTCCATTTTCCAATACTGGATAGTGGTCTTCTCCGGTCACATAATAGGCAACCACTTTGTGTTCCACGATATTGACTTTAAAGGTCACCGGGAATTGATAATGCATGTGAACCTCTTTGATCCATGGACTAGCCGTTTTCATATTTTGTTCATAGACCGATTTATGAAGGAAGGTCGTCAGAGTATAATCTTCTTCTTTGATGCGACTTTTTTCATACAAAAGTTGCTGATCAACCGCTTTATTCCCTGAAAATTCAATCACTTTCTGTGTGGACAAGGGGCTTAAAAAGTAGATTGAGAGAAGGGCGACAATCGAGCTGATTCCGATAACCGGAAGGGCACGATAGATATGGCGTTTTGCCACTGTCGGTTCCTTCTTTGGTTTTTTCGTCTTTAAGCCTTTAAAAAATGAAGGCTTTTTCTCTTGCTTCTCTGAAGGATCTAGCTCCTCTATAGCCGGATCATCCTTTTCTCCTTCTGAACTTTCTCCATCTGCTTCTGGATCCTCTTCGACCTCAGATTCATTTTCCTCTTCAGACTCTTCTATTTCTTCTTCAGATTCTTCCTCTGAGACGGAAGCTGTTTCTTTTTCTGAAAGGTCTTCGTCTTCTTTTGCTTCTTCGCTTTCAGTTTCCTCTGTTTCAGCTTCTTCCGCTTTTTCAAGCGCTTTTTTTTCTAAATATTCTTTGTTTCTTTTTTGCCAGGCTGACAATTCTGTAATTTTGTCATCCGTTGGCGTTTTTTTATTGTCGTCCGTCATCTTTTCCCTTACTGATATCTTTTTGAAGCAGGCCATAAAAATCGTCTAGTGAAAGGAGTTCTGTCGATTTTTCCATTGCTTGGTGGTAGACTTGGCTTTGCTTCAACATTTCTTGAATGGTTTCATTAAAGGTTTCGAGCGTCAATTGATCTTCCTGCAATTGCTCTGCATAACCTTTATCCACAAAATATTGGGCATTTTCAATCTGATCGCCACGGCTGGCTTCTTTTCCTAGCGGTACAATCAAATGGAGTTTGTTCATAGCTAAGAGCTCAAATAAGGTATTGGCTCCACCCCTAGTCACCACTAAATCAGCCTTTTGGAGCATTGGTAAATACTGATCGGTTACATAATCCACTCGATACAAGCCACCCTCAGCCTGATTCAATGTTGAATCGCCCGTCAAATTGATGATATTGTAGTGCTGCAAGAGCTCTGCTTTGTGCTCTGTCACAAATTCATTAAAGACACGCGCACCGGCTGATCCTCCGACAAAGAGAAGGGTCGGCAAGTCTTTTCGGAAACCTTTTGTTTTTTCTTCTAAAACTTCTGAAGTTGGCGGTATATGATCTGTGACCTTGGTTACCGCACCGATATGCTCACTCTTTGTCAAACCATGTGCTTGCTCAAAAGTCGTGTACATCTTGGTAGCAAATTTATAAGCAATTTTATTGGCCAATCCCATCGAGAGATCGGACTCATGGATATAGACAGGAACACGCGTGAGTCGGGCCGCAATCACTGGTGGCACAGAGACAAATCCCCCTTTTGAGAAGAGAACTTGTGGGCGCACACGAAGCAGGATTGCAATGGACTGGAGCGTTCCCCAAGCTACCTTGAACACATCCATCATATTTTGGAAAGAGAAATAGCGGCGCAATTTCCCCGTTGCAATTGAATGGAAGCGTACGTCTAAGCCAGACTTTTTGATCTCTTGGTATTCGATTCCTTTTTTGTCTCCAATATAATGGACTTCCCATCCATCTTCGATAAATTTTGGAATCAAGAGGAGATTAAGGGTCACATGTCCCACGGTTCCCCCACCAGTAAACATTATTTTTTTCATCTTATTTCAACCCTTTTACTGTAGCAAGGAATTCATCCCCACGCACTTCAAAATTCGGATACATATCCCAGCTGGCATTGGCAGGACTTAGTAGTACAACATCGCCAGGGCTAGCCAAGTCGAAGGCTTTCTTTGTAGCATCTGCTACATCTGCCGCATCAACATAAGAGACGCCTGCTTTATCGGCTGCGCGTTTCACTCGAGGAGCTGATTCCCCTAGAATCACCATTTCCTTTAAGCCAGTAATGTGAGGCACCAATTCATCAAATTCATTGCCACGATCGAGCCCCCCTGCAATCAAGATCACCTTGTTGTTATCAAAACCAGAAAGGGCTTTTTGTGTTGCTAAAATATTAGTCGATTTACTATCATTATAGAATTTGACACCTTGAATTTCATCCACATATTGAAGGCGGTGTTTGACACCTCCAAAGGCTGACAAGGTTTCTTTAATGACCTCATTCTCCACACCCCGGACTATTGCAACCGCAATCGTTGCCAAGGCATTCTCTACATTGTGACTACCTGGAACGCCCAGTTCATCTGCACGCATAACAACTTCTCCCTTAAACTTGAGAAGTCCATCTTCCAAATAAGCCCCGTCCACTTTTTCAACCGTTGAAAATGGAAGGACCCTTGCCTTGGTTTTTGTAGCGAGTTCCTTGGCCAAGTCTTGATTGAAGTTCAAGACAATGACATCTTTTTCTGTCATATTCTTTTGAAGATTCCATTTGGCAGCTACATAATTTTCAAAAGAACCATGATAGTCGATATGGGTTGGCATGAGGTTGGTAATCACTGCAATCTCTGGATGGAAGGCTTCAATTCCCATCAATTGGAAAGAAGACAATTCCATGACCAGAACATCCTTTTCTGTTGCTGTTTGTGCAACTTGACTAGCTGGAAAACCGATATTCCCAGACAATAGACCACCTTGGCCGGCAGCCGTCAAGACTTCCCCGATCATGGTTGTCGTTGTCGTTTTTCCGTTTGATCCTGTAATCCCAATAATTGGCGCATCCGAAATCAGATAGGCCAATTCCACCTCAGTGAGGACGGGAATGCCCTTTTCAAGCGCTTTTTCAACCATTGGATTGGAATAAGGGATTCCTGGATTTTTGACCATGACCGCAAAGTCTTCATCCAACAATTCCAAAGGGTGACCTCCTGTCACAACTTTAATCCCTTCTTCCAGTAAACTTTGTGCTGCTGGATTTTCTTCAAAAGGTTTGCCATCATTGACGGTCACAATCGCTCCTAAGCGATCCAACAAACGGGCAGCTGACTCGCCTGACTTCGCCAAACCTAATACAAGAACCTTTTTATTTTCAAATTGTTTCACAAATTTCATGATTTCTTCGCTCCATTTTTATCACTCTCTATTTTACCTTTTTTTAACAAAATTAAAAAGCCCAAAGGGCTTTAAAAATCACGTCAGCGTTTATTTTTTCTGTTTGGTCGTCATTTTGGAAATATCCACCAAAGCCAGGTAGCCAACAAAGGCGAGAAAGGCACCGACAAAAAACTCAGACGGTAGTTGGAATATCTGAAAAATGGCGAGACAAGTCAGTACGATAATGGAGACAATTAAGACCACCATTGTGACACTGTTTAAGGTACCACGAATACTTTTTGGGGTCATAAAAAGGTAAAAAAGGAGAATCAAAATCCCTAAGATAAAATAGACCATTTTGTTTCTCCTTTCTTTCCGTATTATTCAGCAGCTGCTGATTTTTTCTTTTTATTTGCTTTTTCGCGTTCTGCTTTGTTCAAGATTTGTTTACGTAGACGGATAGATTCAGGCGTTACTTCCATGTACTCATCGTCGTTCAAGAACTCAAGAGATTCTTCCAAGGTCAAGATACGAGGAGTCTTGATAACCGCTGTTTGGTCCTTAGTAGCTGAACGAACGTTGGTCATTTGTTTTGCTTTCGTAATGTTTACGGTCAAGTCGTTCTCACGAGAGTTTTCCCCGATGATCATTCCTTCGTAAACTTCTGTACCTGGATTGACAAAGATCGTACCACGTTCTTCGATAGACATGATAGAGTAAGTGGTGGCTTTTCCGTTATCGATTGAAACAAGAGCACCACGGTGACGTCCACCGATTTCTCCTGGAATCACTGGCAAGTATTGATCAAAGGTGTGGTTCATGATTCCGTAACCACGTGTCATTGACAAGAACTCTGTTGAGTATCCAATCAACCCACGCGCTGGAACAAGGAAGACCAAACGAGTTTGACCGTTACCTGTTGCAACCATATCCAACATTTCACCCTTACGCTCAGAAAGGCTTTGAATAACAGATCCTTGGTATTCTTCTGGTGTGTCGATTTGTACGCGCTCAAATGGTTCACATTGGACACCATCAATTTCCTTGATAATAACTTCTGGACGAGATACTTGAAGCTCGTATCCTTCACGACGCATGGTTTCGATCAAGATAGACAAGTGCAATTCCCCACGACCTGAAACTGTCCATTTATCAGGTGAATCAGTTGGGTCAACACGAAGAGAGACGTCTGTTTGTAATTCCGCTTGCAAGCGTTCTTCGACTTTACGAGAGGTTACCCATTTTCCTTCGCGACCAGCAAATGGTGAGTTGTTAACCAAGAAGGTCATTTGAAGCGTTGGTTCATCGATGTGAAGGATTGGAAGAGCTTCAACTGCGTCTGTCGGTGTGATGGTTTCTCCAACGAAGATATCTTCCATACCAGAAATAGCGATCAAGTCTCCAGCTTTGGCTTCTTGAATTTCACGACGTTCCAAACCAAAGAAACCAAAGAGTTTGGTAACACGGAAGTTCTTAGTCGTTCCATCCAATTTAGAAAGGGTTACTTGGTCCCCAACTTTTACAGTACCACGGAAGACACGTCCGATACCGATACGTCCAACGAAGTCGTTATAATCAAGCAGGGATACTTGGAATTGAAGGGGTTCATCTGAGTTATCAACTGGAGCTGGGATGTGATCAATGATGGTATCAAAAATCGGTGCCATTGTGTGCTCTTGATCAGCTGGATCATCTGAAAGTGAAGAGGTTCCGTTGATCGCTGATGCATATACAACTGGGAATTCCAATTGGTCATCATCCGCACCCAATTCGATGAAGAGTTCAAGAACTTCATCTACAACTTCTTCTGGACGAGCAGATGGTTTATCGATTTTGTTGACTACAACGATCGGAACAAGATCTTGTTCCAAGGCTTTTTTCAATACGAAACGAGTCTGAGGCATGGTTCCTTCGTAGGCATCTACGACCAATACAACCCCATCAACCATTTTCATGATCCGTTCCACTTCTCCACCGAAGTCTGCGTGTCCTGGTGTGTCCATGATATTGATTCGAGTTCCGTTATAAGCAACGGCTGTATTTTTAGCAAGGATCGTGATCCCACGTTCTTTTTCAAGATCGTTTGAGTCCATTGCACGTTCTTGCAATTCTTTACGTTCATCCAAGGTGTGCGATTGTTTCAACAATTCGTCTACCAAGGTTGTTTTCCCATGGTCAACGTGGGCAATGATCGCAACGTTACGAATATCTTCTCTTAATTTTGTCATGATTTCCTCTATAAAATTTTAAATAATATTTCTAACTGAACAATTATACCACAGTCCTATCTAAAAAACACAGTTCAGCTAGTTGTAAATGTTTTCATCTTCATTTCTTTTCTCCGACTCGATTTCCTTTTCTTTTCATGATACACTGATGATAAGAATTTCAGAAAAAGAGGCTTCCATGAGATTAGATCAATTGATGGCAAACCATCAGTACGCTCGCAAAGACATCAAACAACTTCTGGCCCGAAGGCAAATCTTGGTCGATCACCTACCAGCTCAAAAGCTATTCCAAAACATCGACCCTGGACTCCAACAGATTCAAATCGGGGAACGAATCATTCAAGAACCACGTCACCACTACTACATGCTCCATAAACCAATCGGGGCCGTGACCGCCAAAAGAGACGCCCACCATCCAACGGTGATCGAGCTAGTGGATCCCCAGCAAGAGTACCCAGACCTCTATCCTCTTGGTCGCCTTGATCGCGACACCAGTGGTCTGCTCCTCATCACAGATAATGGTCCCTTAGGCTTTCAACTGCTCCATCCTCAATACCATGTGGAAAAGGTCTATGAGGTAGAAGTCAATGGTCCGCTCTATACAGCCCACATCGAGCAATTTCAGAATGGGATTTCATTCACAGACGGTCCTATCTGTAAGCCTGCCTCCTTGACCATTCTAGAAAGTACCCCCAGCTACAGCAAGGCCCAGGTCCGAATCTCGGAAGGAAAATACCACCAAGTGAAAAAGATGTTTTTAGCCATTGGGGTCAAAGTAATATCCTTAAAACGCTTGTCTTTTGGTCCCTTCACCTTGGATCCTCAGTTAGCACCTGGCGAAAGCCGACCTTTAAATGAGGTAGAGCTCACATGGGTCAAAGATTTCCTTGAAAAAACGAGATAAAAAGCTCTAACCACACACATTGTGCAGTTAGAGCTCTTTTTATTAGGCGTCTTTTTTCACTTTCCCATTCCAAGAATCAAGACCATAAGACAAGACATAAATGTCTGTATAGCCCTGTTTCTTAAGATAGAGAGCCGCATTGGTTACACGCGAACTACGGCTATTTTCATAGAGCAAAATTGGTTTGTCTTTGCGCAAGGCTGCAAGACTCAACTTCAACTGAGTAGAAGGAATGTTACGAGCTCCTAAAATATGCTTGGCATGAAACTCAGCTGGCTCTCGCAAGTCAATCAACTGCCCTTGACGAATCAGCTCTTCAAAAGTAGCATTGTCCACAAATTTAGCAGCTTTACGGATGCGGAAATAATTAAATGCCATCCATCCAAATACTCCTAAAATAGCCAACCAAACAATGATATTTCCCATTACTCTACCTCACTCTTTTTCAAAAATTCTAATTCTTGCTTGTGTTCTCTTCTTAAAACGGTATCGGCTTCTAAATAATCGAGCCGCTCCATCAGGCCTGCATCATAAAGACGTTGAAGCTCAATTTTCATCAATTCGATGTCATAGAGGCGCTTCCCTACGTAAATGATGATTCCAAAACGTTTTAAAAATTGTTGAACATCATACAGGTTTTTCATGTTCATTATTGTATCAAATTTAGAAAGGCTTTACAAGATTTTCAAGCAAATGATGAAATTTTCCGCTTGCTTTACGAATAAATAAGTATGATCAACTTTTATTTTTTTACCATCGGTACTTGTATCGCCTCTTTTTTGGGACTAGTTGTCGACCGTTTCCCAAACCAATCCATTCTCGCTCCTCGCAGTCATTGTGATCACTGCCAGCACATCCTTGGAGTTTGGGACCTCATCCCCATTATCTCGCAACTACTGCATCGCTTTCGCTGTCGCTATTGTCATCAGCCCTACCCATTTTGGTACTGCCTTTTTGAGGTCTGGAGTGGCCTGCTCTTTTTAGCCTGCGCCAATGGTTACCTTTCCCTGCCTCAACTTCTAACACTACTGGGAGCTGCCGTTTTAGCCATCTATGACCTTCGCTTTATGGAATACCCTTTATTCATCTGGTGCTGTCTCCATGCCTTGCTCCTCTTTTTATCCGGTAGTAATCTCCTCATGCTAGTCTTTTTACTCCTTGCGACAGGAGCTCACTTTTTCTTTATCGGAATGGGAGCAGGAGATTTCCTCTTACTCGCCACCTTCTCGCTGACCTTTTCCTCTACCAAGATCCTCATTCTCATTCAGATCGCATCCATCTTAGGCATCCTCGTCTTTGCTATCAAAAAAGAGAGAGACCGGATTCCCTTTGTTCCCTGTCTCTTTCTCAGTTATCACGCTTTACTGCTTTATACGATGTTTTGCAGATAAATTCTTTTTATTTTGCAGCCTTCGCTTCTAGATAATCGGCGATGGCAGCCACATCCTTATCCCCACGTCCGGAAACATTGATGATGATGATCTTGTCTTTATCCAGTTTTGGAGCACGTTTGACCGCTTCTGCAATCGCGTGTGAGCTTTCAATGGCTGGAAGGATCCCTTCTGTCTTACTGAGAAGAAGAAGAGCTTGAACCGCTTCATCATCTGTCGCTGCTACATATTCTACACGACCAGAATCTTTAAAGAAAGCATGCTCTGGACCAACCCCTGGGTAATCCAAACCAGCAGAAATCGAGTAAACTGGCGCTACTTTTCCATCTTCGCCAAAGACAGCATAAGTCTTCATGCCATCAACCACACCGATAGTCCCTTTGGTCATGGTAGCGGCGTGCTGATCGGTATCCAAGCCATGACCAGCAGCTTCTACCCCAACCAAACCGACTTCCTCTTCTGCGACATATTCAGAAAAGGCACCGATGGCATTGGAGCCACCACCAACACAGGCAATCACATAGTCTGGCAAACGACCTTCTTTTTCCAAGATTTGACGTTTAGACTCTTCGCTGATCACTTTTTGGAATTCATGCACAATGGTTGGGTAAGGGTGAGGTCCAACAGCAGAACCCAAAACGTAAAAGGCATCGAGGTCTGCCATCCATGCTCCAAACGCAGCATCAACGGCGTCTTTCAAGGTCTTGGTTCCTGTTTCAACCGCATGAACGGTTGCCCCCATCATTTCCATGCGGAAGACATTGAGACGTTGACGCTCCACGTCTTCTGCCCCCATGTAGACATCACAGGCCATACCAAATTTAGCTGCCGCAGCTGCTGTAGCTACACCGTGTTGACCAGCTCCTGTTTCAGCAATCACGCGTGTTTTGCCCATGCGCTTAGCCAAGAGAATTTGCCCCAAGACGTTATTCAATTTGTGCGAACCTAGGTGATTCAAGTCTTCGCGCTTCAAATAAATTTTTGCCCCACCTAAATGCTCTGTTAAACTTTCTGCAAAGTAGAGTGGTGTTTCGCGTCCAGAATAGTCTTTCAAATAATGTTTGTATTCTGCAATAAATTCTGGGTCATTTTTATACTGTTCAAAGGTTTCCTCTAATTGATTGAGCAAGTTTTGAATGGGTTCTGGTACGAAAGATCCACCAAATTGTCCGAAATAGCCTTTTGTTTCTGTCATGATTGTGTCCTCTTTTCTATATCTTCAATCCTGTTTATGATCCTTTTCTCTCGCTGGCCCTTTGAGCTGCAGTCTCACTGGGTTCCTTTGAGATACAAAAAACCTCACACAGAAAAATCTGTGTGAGGACGATTCGATACCGCGGTGCCACCTCCATTGTAGGAAGATAGTCTTTCTCCTACATCTCTGACCTGTCTAACAACAGGGTGCACGATAAGGTGTGCTCACCGAATTTTTATTGTTTCAAATTCATCATCATAAACGCATCAGCCCATTTCAAGATTTACCACTGCTTGTTCGCAATCACCACAAGCTCCCTGGAAGTGAGAAAAATCTCTACTTTTCTGATGTCTTGAAGCTATTATAGCTCCCGCTTCTGATTTTGTCAACAAAAATTTTAAAAAGGCGCTAAAATGTTCGGATTTTATATTTTTCCATCTTCTGCTAGCAATCGTGCTCGGAGATACTGAAATACTAGATAAGCCAAGTAAGCCCCTAAGGTATTGGTCCACAAATCATCTAGCTCAAAGACACGATTGGCATCAAACAAGAGATCTAACAGAACTTGGCTGCATTCAATCCACAAGCTCATCGCAAAGCCGAAGCACAAGACCCGTTTGCGACTCCTCAACCAGGGCCATAGCCAGAGGAGCTGAAAGACCAGCGGGCTTAACAAAAAGATATTGGCTATGTTTTGGAGAATGACCTTCATAAGTTGGAGGACACTGGTGATCTGGCCAAGATTCATCACCGAATTAAGAGGAACCAGCAGGACGACGATGCGACCGAAATGTTGAATACCCGGTGTTTCCATACCCGGCTCTGGCTGTTGGGGCAAAAAACACATCAGACACAAAAGGATAAAATAGAAGAAGCTGCCACTCCGTAACAGCCTTCTTCCTCTTTTTGTTAGTTCTGTATGATCGATCAGCCCTTGTTTAAGGTTGCGCATGTTCAACAATCGCTTTCTCCCGATCCCGTTTCATGGTATTTGAACGCAATTGGCCACAGGCTGCATCAATATCTGTACCGTGCTCTTGACGCACTACACAGTTAACACCTTGTTTTTTCAAGGTATCATAGAAGGCCATGACCCGTTCTTTTGGACTCCGGCTATATTGGTCATGCTCACTGACAGGATTATAAGGAATCAAGTTAACATAAGACAATTTCTTGATATTCTTGAGCAATTCTGCCAACTCTAAGGCTTGCTCGACCCCGTCATTGACTTCATTGAGCATGATGTACTCAAAGGTCACCCGACGGTTCGTAGTCTCAATATAGTATTCAATCGCCGCAAACAATTTTTCAATTGGGAAAGCGCGGTTGATCTTCATGATGCTAGAGCGCAAATCATTGTTTGGAGCATGAAGAGACACTGCCAAATTGACCTGCACACCTTCATTTGCAAAGTCACGAATTTTATGAGCCAAACCAGAAGTTGACACTGTAATATGGCGAGCACCAATCGCTAATCCCTTCTCATCGTTGACCGTCCGGATAAATTTCAAGACATTGTTATAGTTGTCAAATGGTTCTCCGATCCCCATGACAACGATATGGCTGACCCGTTCATCTTGGCCACGTTCGTCAAAGTATTTTTGGACCAACATGATTTGAGACACGATTTCACCATTGTTCAAATCGCGTTGTTTTTTGATCAAACCAGAAGCACAGAAGGTACAACCGATATTGCATCCTACTTGAGTCGTTACACAGACAGATAATCCATAGTGCTGACGCATCAAGACGGTTTCAATCAACATGCCGTCTGGCAATTCAAAAAGATACTTGACCGTTCCATCTGCTGACTCTTGCACAATCCGTTGCTTGAGTGGGTTGACGACGAATTGATCATTTAACTTCGCAATCAAGTCCTTAGAAAGGTTGGTCATTTCTTCGAAAGACTGGACGCGTTTGCGATAGAGCCATTCCCAGATTTGTGCTGCACGGAATTTCTTTTCGCCGTTTTCTTCCGCCCAATCAATCATATCCTGGCGTGTTAAACTATAAATGGATGGTTTCATTCTTTCTTACTCCTCTTTTTGTCGAATCACAAAATGACGTTTGTTGTCTGTCTTCGTTGTCTTTTTAGTCTCAGCAGACGGTCTTGTTTTTTTCGAGTTTTTGGCTGGTTGTCCCTTGTCGCGTTCTCGTTTTTGGAAACGATCTTTTTGTTTGCGATTACGCGAACGCTTTTTAGGTTCTCTTTCTTCTGATTGAGCTTTTTTGACCGGTGATTTCTTATCAAAAGAAGCACGATGAGGCTCCTTATTTTCAAGGACAAAATAAGCACAACCATAGCTACAATATTCTAACAAATAATCGTCTAAGCGACTTAGTTTATCCATCGTTGCAACATCGCGCTCTTCCTTATAAAAGCCACGCAAGCGCAACTGCTCATTGCTCCAATCACCAACAATGTAATCAAACTTGGTTAAAATCTCAGAAAATCGCTGACCAAAAACGGTCGCATCAAATGCTTCCTTCTCATTTTTCAACAGTTCAAAGGAGAGGTTTTCTGAAAGGATCTGGTCTCCTACCTGACGAAACACAGGTCCAGGAAATTTATTGTAATTATATAATTCAGGGTCAATCTCTTTTCGCATAGTGTTCCTTCATCAAAATCTATTTACTGTAACACTTTATTTTATCACAAATTTGATGACTTGCGTCAGATTTGACTAGAAAAGAGTTGAAATTCCTTTGAGAACAAAAAGAGAGTGGGACAGAAATCGGTAATTCGTTAGAATTCGATTTCGTCGTCCCACCTCCGCACAGTTGAGTAGGGCTGTAAAAGCTGATGAAATCAGCGTAGTAGAGCCCACTCAGCCACTGCGTCTTGCTCGACAATCCAAAAATAATTGAGAGGCTAGGACTTTTGTCCCAGCCTCTATGAATATTCATTGCCGGATGAAAGGGGCAAATAAAGAGTGATTTTTGTATAGCTATTTGCCTTAGAATCAATCTCCATATGATAGGCTTCGCCAAATTGAAGATGCAATCGTTGGTCCACATTTTTCAAGCCAACACCTCCTAAACGAAGAAGGGTTTGGTCTGTTGATCCTGATCGGTCAAAGCCTCGTCCATTGTCAAAAATCGATACGCAGGCGTAGTCTCCACTGACTTCAGTTGTCACTCGAATGAGACCTGGCCGATCGATCTCTTTAATGCCATGGTAAATCGCATTTTCCACTAAGGGTTGAAGCACTAATTTGGGGAGCTGATAGTCGCTTAACCGTTCATCTTCTAGAATTTCATAGTTGAGCTTTTCACCATAACGTTGCTTTTGAATGAAAAGATACTGGCGGACATGGTCAATTTCATCTCTCAGTAGGATTTGTTCCTGGCCTTGGTTGAGAGCTAGTCGAAAATATTGAGCCAGAGACTTAGTGATGTTGACCACGCGCCGACTATCATTAAACTCCGCCATCCAGACAATCGTATCCAAGGTATTGTAGAGGAAATGCGGATTAATCTGAGCCGAAAGTGCCCGCAACTCGTAACGCCGTGCGTTCTGCTCCTCTTCCTTGACCTGTTGCATAAGGTGATCGATTTGGTCCAACATGGCATTAAAAGCTTGAGCGAGGTCCACCAATTCTGGAGATCCTTTGGTTGCAGCTCTCACGTGAGCATCTCCTGCTCCAATCCTCAAAATGATAGTTTGAAGGTCTCGTAAGGGTTTGATCCACAAACGCAGAACAAAGCCGATCCCTATCAAACACATGATCAAAGCTAGTAATCCAAGACCAATGAAAGAGTACAGGAGCTGCGACTGCAGCATCTGAAGTCCTTCAAGTGAAGCCACTCCAATCAAGGTCCAATCGCTATCTGGAATCGGAACCTGATAGATAAAATTCTGTCCTCCTTTAGCATAGCCATCTTTCACAGCAATATAGGGCTGCATAGCCTGCATTTCTTGACTGGAAGAATAGACCGCTTTTTTGGGATGGTAGACAAACTCATGCTTTTGATTAATGATAAAACTAAAGCCTTGTTTCCCTAGTTGAAGGTGATCCAAGTAAGCCTGAAGGCTATCGTAGCCAATATCCAAGCGTACTACTCCGAGATTTTGGCCAGTCTGATCGACCACTTCTTGGGTAATAGAAACCACCCATTTTTCTTTTTCCGAGGTCAAGGATTCCTTTCGAGCTGGCGTCAAGACTGGCATGGCTCTTTCCTTAATCGCCTCTTGATACCAACTTTCATTCATCATATCTGAAGAAGTCTGCATGCTGATTTTGGTATCTGTCGCTACCAGACGTCCGTCCTTAGTCACCAGGACTGCTGAGACCAGGTCCGGATCTGTTTCAATCATCGTTCGCATCAGGTGTTGAACCGTTTCTTGATTCGCACTCTTGTCTTGGGCAAATTGGCGAACAGCCTGTTCCTTGCTAAGAACCGTTGTGGTCTGCTTTAATTTTTTTAGATAGGAGGTGATAAACTGACTGCTTTGATCGATACTATTTCTTGTCGTCCGCTCCGTTAGCTGCCGGATCGTCCCTGAACTCGTTTGATAATAGAGGCTACCGATAAGACCAAACAGCAAGAGAATGAAGAGAAAAAAGTAGAGGATCAGCTGGATCAGCAAGGGATATCGTTTCATTCATGCTCTCCTTTTTTGTACTGCCTTGGTGTCACCCCAACAACCTGCTTAAAGCGTTGAGAAAAATAGTTCATATCTTCAAAACCCACCTGATCGGCGATCTCATAAATCTTTAGATCTGTCGTGAGAAGCAAGAGTTGAGCCTTCTTCATTCGCTCTTGAATGAGGTAGTCTTGGAAGGGGAGTCCCAATTTTTTCTTGATCAATACGCTTAGATAAGAGGGACTGAAACCAAGTTGATAGGCCAGATCCTTCAGGGTTAACTGGGAATCTGCTAAACGAGCATGAATAGCTTCTTCCAAGTCTGTCGAATAACCATGACTGACCAAATCTTCGACTTGCGCCTTTTTTCGCTCTTGATCAAGTTTTCCTTTCACCTTGGCTAACATCTCTTCAATATCATCTTTTGAAAAAGGCTTCAGCAAATAATCATCTGCACCTAACTTGATGGCTTTTCTCGCAAACTCAAAGTCATCATAACCTGTTAAAAAAATGATATGACAAGACGGAGACTGCTCTTTGACGAGATGGGCCAGATCCAAGCCATTCATTTGTGGCATATTGATATCGGTTAGAAGGATATCGGCTGGTTGCTCTTGAAACTTCTCCCAGGCCTCACGGCCATTTTCTGCCTGGTTGATAACGGTCATTCCAAACTGTTCATAATCCACTAAGGAAGTCAGTCCCTGCCGGATAAGCTCTTCATCTTCCACAATCATGATCGCATACATGTCTTTCACCTACTTGTTTTTGCTATACTTATTATAGCAAATTATAGACTGAATTGTCTCAGACATAGTCCAATAAATAACCGTAGCCCTTTTCTTTCATTTCTGCTTTGGGAATGAAGGTAATAGACAAACTATTGATGCAATAGCGAAGACCGCCTTTTTCCTTGGGACCATCGGTAAAAACATGGCCCAGATGAGAATTTCCTACACGGCTCCGAACTTCTGTCCGGGTCATATTGAAACTCTTATCCTCCTTATAGATGGCCACATCAGGACTAATAGGCCGACTGAAACTTGGCCAACCACAACCCGAATCAAATTTATCCTTAGAGGAGAAGAGTGGCTCACCGGTCACGACATCTACATAAATACCGGCATCAAACTGATCCCAGTAACGATTGGAGAAGGCTCGTTCAGTATCATTTTTTTGTGTCACCGCATACTCTTCAGGAGATAACTTCTTTTTGATCTCCTCATCGCTTGGCTTAGAGTAGCGACTAGCATCTATAACAGGATAAGATGCCTGATTGACATCAATATGGCAGTACCCATTTGGATGTTTCTTTAGATAATCCTGGTGGTAGTCTTCAGCCTTGATGAAATTGGTTAGTGGCTCTTTTTCCACTGCTAACGGTTTGTCGTATTTTTTTGCTTCTTCTTCAAAAACTTGATTAATGGTTGGAAGATCTTCTTGAGAGACATAATAGACACCTGTTCGGTATTGAGTCCCTTGATCATTTCCTTGACGATTCTTCGACGTTGGGTCGATAATCCGGAAATAATGCAGGAGCAATTCTTTCAGAGACACCTTCTTGACATTGTAAGTGATATGAACTGTTTCAGCATGGCCTGTTTGAGGGACCAATTCATACTTGGTCGTTTCTCCCTTTCCATTGGCATAGCCTGATACGGCATCAATCACACCTGGAACACGTGAGAAATATTCCTCTACGCCCCAGAAGCAACCACCAGCCAAATAAATTTCACGCTGATCCTTTGGATCAACCGTTTCCTTTTTAGCTACTGGAGTCTGACTCATCGATGCTTTTTTAATCATCTCAGTGCTTGTTTCTGATTGATCCATTCCGTTTGCTCCCTTACTAAAGAAAAAGAAACCAATCGATAGCAAGCCAATGAGAAGGATAGCAAAAACTTTCCATTTTGTTTCCATTGTCTATCTCCTTACTGCATGTTCTCTAAGGTCTTGAGGATATCCTCTTTATTCATATAGCCAATATGACTCTTCGATAAAGTCCCATCACTATTGATAAAAAGTGCCGATGGATAAGAACGAATCCCATATTCTTTGAGCAGTTCCCCTTTACTATCTAGCAAGACTGGGAAATCCTTGTAATCCAAAGACTGGTACCAGTTTTTGAAATCTGCTGCTGATTTTTCGCCATTAAAGGTTGGAGCTACAACAGATAAAACCACGTAATCCTTACCTGCCTCTTCTTTTGCCAACTCATTGGTATCCTCTAATGTCGACAGGCAAATAGAGCACCAGGAAGCCCAAAATTTGAGGTAAACTTTCTTCCCTTTGTAATCAGATAAGCGGTAGGTCTTGCCATCCACTCCTTGCAAGCTAAAATCCTTCACTTTCTTGCCAGATGGTTGCCTAGCCCCAGCTTTGGCTGTTTGTTGGCTCATGTCCTTATTGGAAGTAGCCATTCCTTGACTCGAACAAGCCCCCAAAAGTCCAGTACACAAAAATCCTGCAGCTACTAAAGCTAATTTCTTCATCATTATTACCTCTTTAAACAAGGAGAAAGTCATCCTCAGATGACCTCTCCCTTCTTTCATTCCTTGTCTGATTTCATATCAGATGATTCACTCTTTTCATTTTTCATTTCTGAATCGCTAGATTTCATCTCATCTTTTTTCATATCGTCCTTCATTTCCGAACTGCTGTCAGACATCATAGATGAATCTTTCATGTCTTCTTTTTTCATTTTATCATCGGACATGGATGAATCCTTCATGTCATCCTTCTTCATATCGTCCTTCTTCATCATACTACTATCGTCCGTTTTTTTCATATCTGAATCTGATTTCTGTCCAGAACAAGCTGCTAAAGTGACGATGCTAAGTGTAGCAATAGAAAGTGCAAGAATTTTTTTCATGATTTTTCTCCTTTAATCATTCAAGATTAGTGAAACAGGGATGCGAGGCTATTAAGATTTCCTAGCATCAGCAAGATGCCCATCAAGATGATGAGGGCACCACCAATTTTTTTCAAGGTTCCCATATGGGGCTTGAGTTTAGCAAAATGTTGTAGAACCCAGCTAGAAGCCAAGGCCAAAAGCAAGAAAGGCAGAGCCAAACCTAATGTATAGACCAGCATCAGGAGAGCACCTTGTAAAGCACCATCTCCTCCAGAAGCGGCAATGGCTAGAACCGAACTCAAAACTGGTCCGACACAAGGGGTCCAACCAAAACTGAAGGTGACCCCTATCAGAAAAGCATTGAAGAATTCATTGCGCTCCCGATTCTTTTTGAGTTGGATAGTCTTTTGCTTTTGGAGTTGTCTCAGATTGATCACTTCCATTTGGTGAATCCCTAATAGGATCACAATCCCTCCTAGCAGATAGCGAAACCATGGAGCATAAAGCACCTGGCCAAGGGCCCCTGCACCGTATCCTAGAATCAGGAAAACAGTTGATAGACCTGCGATAAAACAAAGAGTCTTCACCAAGCCGTACCAAGAAATATCTCTTCCAAAAATCCGAACAGTTTTCACACGTTCAGAATCCAATAGAATCCCTACATAGACTGGCATCAGTGGTAAAATACATGGGGAGAAAAAGGATAGAACTCCCGCTAAGAATACTGAAATGGAAAACAAACTGGTTTGAATCATTTCACTACCTCCCTTTCTTTCTGATACCAGTATAAAGAAAAAATCCCTCTAAAAATAGAGAGATTGATAAGCAAAAACTTGAATTTGATTAGAAGGTGAATCTTCCTATCTGCCAACTCTATCTCGTACTTTCAAGTACGAGACTGATCTAACAAGATACTTCTACTTCTTCTTCAAATAATCAATAGCATCTTGAAGGGTTTTGACGGGGACAATTTTCATCTTCGAATGAATTTGTTTCGCTGCTTCTTTAGCTGTTTCATAGTTTGATTTGGCCTTGGGATTGGCTTTCTTTTCTTCTTTGGAAACTGGATTATTAGGGGCAAAGAAAATTTCTGCTCCTTCTTTATCGGCTGCGACGACTTTCTTGTCAATCCCACCGATATCGCCAACCGTTCCATCTTGGTTAATGGTTCCTGTCCCTGCAATATGGCGTCCCTGACGAAGATCTGGATCAGCCACTTGGGTGTAGATGGCTAGGCTAAACATCATACCGGCACTTGGTCCACCAATCCCTTGGGTCGCAAATTGGACAGGAACATCGCCTTTGGCTTCAGTCCGGTCGATCAGGCTAATTCCGATTCCGTTTTTCCCGTTGGACAATTTGATGATCTTTCCATCTGCGGTCTTGGTTTGTCCATCCTCAATATAGGTCACTGAAACAGGATCGCCAATTTTTTGAGAACCAACATAATCAATCAATTCTTTGGAACTCTTAAAGGTCTTGCCATTCACACCGGTGACGGTATCCGCAATATTCAAGATTCCCTTAAAGGTCGAGTCATCTGCCACTTGCATAACATAAACACCTAGAAAGTCCATCTGGGTTTCTTTTCCAGCTGTCTTTAACCCTTGGTAGATGGCCATATTTTGCGAGGTTTCCATATAGAATTGGTTAATCCGCGTAAATTCTTGGCTCGAACTACCACCTGTCATATCCTTGGCAGAGTAGATATCTGTAAAAGGGGTCGCCCAAGCATAGATCAAATCAGCCGGCGTCGCTTCTTTCACTGCTACGGTTACAAAGTCATAAGACCCTGACTTGGTATCCGCTTTTCCATCGACTGTCATGACCGATCGAATGTCTTCTGCCGTTCCTGGCATCTCAATATAATAGGGAAGGCGAATCACAAAGGCAGCTAGCAAGAGGAGCAAGAAAAGAACGCCTGCAATCGGCCATCGGTATTCTTTCAATCGTCCTTTTTTCTTTTTTGTAGGCAAGCTTGTTTTATTCGCTTGTGTCATCTTTGATTTCCTCCATTACACTCTTTGGTACATAAGGTGAGATATCTTGCTGAAAAGCTAGCAACTCTCGAATACGTGTTGAACTAATGGCCTGGTAAGGAGGCTGGGCATAAAGATAAACCGTCTCCAATTCAGGCGCCAACTGGTGATTAAAATAATCCATATTGGCTTCGTATACCAGATCCTGTGCATTGCGCAAGCCCCGGATCAAGGTGATAGCCCCAAGATTGCGCGCCACTGTCACAGCTAACTCTTGAGTTGACGTCACAATTTCAACATTTTCTAAATGAGCCAAGGCCCCTTTCACCATGCGCACGCGCTGCTCAATGGAAAAGAGTCCGACTTTTTCCGGATTATAAAAAATTCCGACATAGACACGGTCAAACAAGCGACTAGCTCGCTCGATCAATTGCACATGCCCAATGGTAATCGGATCAAACGATCCTGTAAACAATCCATTTCTATCTGACATATACTGTTACCTTACTAATTCCATAGATTTTTTCTTTCCAGATTCCCACTTGTCCGATTTCCTCAGGAAGTTCTACGTGTTTATCAGTTTCGCACACAATCATGATGTCCTCTGACAAGAGATGGCGCTCGCACAAGATTTCGATATCGTGAACAATCTCTTCCTTAGCATAAGGAGGATCTAAGAACACCAAATCAAAGGTGCCCGTTAAAAGCCCTAATGCCTGCTTGGCCTCCATTTTTAGCAGTTGAAACCGTTCCTTTTCCTTGGTCATGGCAATATTGGCTGCTACAATCTCCTGCGCTCTACGATCTCTTTCCACTAAAATGGCCTCTGACATACCTCGAGAGACGGCCTCGATAGAGAGCCCACCGCTTCCTGCATAGAGATCCAGCACTCTTCCACCGTCAAAGTAAGGACCAATCATATTGAACATAGCCCCTCTGACCTTATCAGAAGTCGGCCTGGTTGTTTTTCC
Source organism: Streptococcus sp. HCA-5024 (assembly GCF_037890265.1). Classification (NCBI taxonomy): domain Bacteria; kingdom Bacillati; phylum Bacillota; class Bacilli; order Lactobacillales; family Streptococcaceae; genus Streptococcus; species Streptococcus sp. HCA-5024. The sequence goes on along the minus strand of NZ_JBBKBR010000002.1, from coordinate 22,769 downwards.
TTCAAGTGTTTTGAGGGGGCGTCCCCCATAGGTTCCAGATACTATTTTCATAGGGACCATTATACCAAAAAAAATCAGAAAATTGCGATTTGATATGGTCAAGCGACAATTAAAAGAGGCTGGGACAAAAGTCCTAGCCTCTCAATTATTTTTGGATTGTCGAGCAAGACGCAGTGGTTGAGTGGGCTCTACTACGCTGATTTCATCAGCTTTTACAGCCCTACTCAACTGTGCGGAGGTGGGACGACGAAATCGAATTCTAACGAATTACCGATTTCTGTCCCACTCTCTTTCTTCCTTATAGGATATTTTCATATTCATCGCGGACAGATTGAGGCCAGACACTGGTTTGGACTTCACCGATATGTTTCTTACGAAGTAAGAACATAGCCAAACGAGATTGTCCGATCCCTCCACCAATCGTGAGTGGGAAGAGACCGTTTAACAAGGCCTTGTGCCACTCTAATTGAAGACGATCCTCGTCCCCTGTAATCGCAACTTGACGGCGAAGCGTATCTTCATCGACACGGATCCCCATTGAAGACAACTCAAAGGCTGAACCTAGAACGTCATTCCAGACGAGGATATCACCATTCAAGCCCTTGTAGCCATTTTCAGACTCTGTTGTCCAGTCATCGTAGTCAGGCGCACGTCCATCGTGTGGTTTGCCATCTGCAAGCTCTCCACCAATACCGATCAAGAAAACGGCTCCGAATTCTTTGGCAATGGCATTTTCACGCTCTTTTGGAGTTAAATCTGGATAGCGTTCCACCAACTCTTCTGTGTGAACGAAGGTAATTTGTTTTGGAAGAACTGACTCAATATCATAGCGCGCTTCTACTGCTAGTTCTGTCAAACGAATGGCCTTGTAGATTTTTTCAACCGTTTCTTTAAGGTAGGCGATGTTGCGTTGACCATTGGGGATGACTTTTTCCCAGTCCCATTGGTCTACATAAACAGAGTGGATAGCGTCTAGCGAATCTTCATCTGGACGAAGAGCCTTCATATGGACAAAGAGACCTTCTCCTTCGCCAAAACCAAAACGTGCCAAGGTATGGCGTTTCCATTTTGCGAGTGAATGCACGACTTCATAAGTCTCATCAGGAATTTGAAGGACCTTGACAGATACCGGATGTTCAATCCCAGAAAGGTTATCCTGCATCCCGTCTCCGACCTTGCTCAAAATTGGTCCTTGGACTTCAATGATGTCCAATTTATCTTTTAAATATTGTGTAAACGTCGTTTTAACAAACGAAATTTCTTTTTGTTGATGGATAAAACTTTTTTTCATATAATTCCTCGTTGTTAGAAGTTGTAAAACTGATTATACTCCTTTTTCATTCAAAATCCAAGCCTTTTCATTCGTTTTCAACTGAATTTTTCTCTTGCAAAAAGGATTCATTTTTGATAAACTATATGTAACCTTTGAAACGTTACATAGGAGAAGCGATATGTTTGATGCAAAAAAACTAAAAGAAAGACGCCTGGAAAAAGGCTTGACCCAAGCAGATGTCTACGAGGATCTCAAGATTTCTCGCAAGACTTACTCCAGTTGGGAGAATGGCTTAGCGGAGCCGCACGAAAAAAATCTCAGGAGGTTGGCCAAGCGCCTCTCCGTTAAAGAGGACTACTTTATTAACAAAGACTCCGCACTCTACACCTACCCTTTATTAACCCCACCTCATCAAAAGAAAGTCGACCAGTTGGCCAGCCAGTTATTTGAACAGCAGCAAAAAGTTGTTTCCTTGACTGCTTATAAGGTTCTTTCGATTGAGTTGGCAGCCGGTTTAGGACACACCTTTTATGACAACGAAACGGACTATGAAACTGTCTATTTTGACCAAGAGATCCAGCACGATTTCGCTTCTTGGGTATCAGGTGATTCGATGGAACCTCTCTATCCCAACGGCTCTGTTGCCCTCATGAAGCAGACTGGCTTTGACTATGATGGGGCTGTCTACGCCCTCATCTGGAATGGAAAGACCTATATCAAGAAAGTCTATCGGGAGGCTGAAGGCTTGCGCTTAGAATCCATCAACCCTGACTACGATGATTTATTTGCTCCCTATGAAGACGAGCCCAAAATCGTCGGCATTGTGGTCGGGCATTTTCTCCCACTCGAGGTTTAAATATGCTATTTGATTATTCACGTGAGCCTCATTCTGATATTGCTTTTGTGGATATGAAAAGTTTTTATGCTAGCTGTGAATGTGTCCGTCTGGGGCTCAACCCCTTGACGACTTCCCTTTGCGTCATGAGTCGAAGCGACAATTCTGCTGGCCTGATTTTGGCGAGCTCTCCCGTTTTCAAACAAGTCTTCGGCAAGAAAAATGTCAGCCGTAGCTACGACCTACCTTTTGACCTCAAAACCAGAAAATTTAATAGCTACGCCGCCAAAAAACAAGGATTGCCCACAGATCCAGCCTTTATTGCATCCATTGAATCCTGGGCCAAGAGGACCCTGATTGTCCCTCCACGGATGAATGCCTATATTCAGGTCAATATGGAGATTCAAAAAGTCTTTCAGGAATTTGCGGCACCAGATGATATTTTCCCTTACTCGATTGACGAAGGCTTTATCGATCTGACCTCTTCCTTAAATTATTTTATTCCAGATCCCTCCCTCTCTCGAAAGGAAAAACTGGATCTCCTTTCTGCCAGGATCCAAAAAAGGATCTGGCAGGAAACTGGCATCTACTCTACCATCGGCCTCAGCAATGCCAATCCCCTTCTTGCCAAGCTAGCCTTGGACAATGAAGCCAAGCATTGCCGAAATATGCGCTCCAATTGGTCTTATGAAGATGTAGAAAGTAAGGTCTGGAAACTGCCCCAGCTCACTGATTTTTGGGGCATTGGACGTCGTACTGAAAAACGATTGCAAAAGATCGGGATCACGTCGATTGCTGAACTGGCTCAGGCTCACCCAGATCTCTTAAAGAAAGAATTCGGAGTCATGGGTCTGCAACTTTGGTTCCATGCTCATGGTATTGATGAAAGCAATGTCCACAAGCCTTATCGTCCGAAGTCACGAGGCATTGGTAACTCTCAAATCTTGCCCTATGACTACCATCTACAAGCCGACATTGAACTGGTGTTTCGGGAGATGGCTGAACAGGTGGCTATTCGCTTGCGACGGAAAAAAAAGAAGACCCAGCTGGTCTCTATTCATGCCTCCTACTCCAAAATCGAGGGACTTCCGTCCATTCACTGCCAGCAAAAGATTGAGCCCACCCAATCCACTAAGGTTTTATCCGATACGGTTCTGCGGCTCTTTCGCTCCAAGTACGAAGGAGGAGCCATTCGGCAGATTGGTGTTTTTTATGGAGAACTTGTCGAGGAGTCTCTTCAACTCTTTTCTCTCTTCGATGACCCAGTAGCCCTAGAAAAAGAGGAGAAACTTCAACAGACGATCGACCGCATTCGGGACCAATTTGGCTTTACCTCTCTTCAGAAAGGCTCCTCATTACTAGAAAACTCACGCGCCATTGCACGCAGTAAACTAACAGGCGGACATTCCGCAGGAGGCTTAGATGGATTAACATGATCGACCGTTCTTATCTCCCTTATCAATCCGCCCGAGAATTTCAAGATCGTGGCATGGCCAAATGGGCTGGCTTCTTTTTATCCGAGCACACAACCGCCCTGCAGACAAAAGAAATTGACCGCAGTCAGCTCATGGTTCTTCCACTTACTGAACAGATCCAGCTCCTGGAGCAGGCCTTTCAACAACAAACGACGATCTCGATCACAACTCTTGAGGGGAATCAATTTGCTACCTACACAGGTTCGATTCACACCTTATCTGCTTCTGAGGTTCTTCTCAAAAGCGATGGCCACTACCACCGTCTCCTCGTGGACTCTATCATTTTTATTGAATCTGAGGAAACACCCTATGAAACCTATTCAGAATAAACACGAATTACAATTTGATTATTTTTCGGAGAATTACCACCAATTTGAGATGGACTTTTACAAGTGGGCCGCTACTTCTACGCCGCTCGTCTTTTTAGAAGACGATATTCTCCACTCTATGGCAGCAGGCCAGCGAAACTACTTTCGTCTTCACCACACCAAAAGTCGGGATCATCGAGACCATTATTTCTATTTTAAAGTTTCCACACTCTCCCAATCACCCCTGACCCGTATTTACGCTTATACAGGACATCACTTACAAAAGATAGATCCTCATCAGACAGAGAAAAAGGATAGCTTGATCTAAGAAGCTATCCTTTTTCTTGATTTATGGGATTCACTACAGTCCTTACGAGTGATTAGAATCCATCTACGTTTGTGTAGATTTTTTGTACGTCCTCGTCGTCTTCAAGAACGCTGTAAAGTTTTTCAAATGTTTCCAAATCTTCACCTGACAACTCAACTTCTGATTGAGGAATCATTTCCAATTCTGTTACTTGGAATTCTTCGACACCTGATTCACGCAAAGCAACGATTGCTTTGTGAAGATCAGTTGGAGCAGTGTAGACTGTGATCGTTCCTTCTTCTGCTTCGACATCATCTACATCCACATCTGCTTCAAGCAAAAGTTCAAAGATCGCATCAGCATCATCACCAGCAAAGACGATAACACCTTTGTTGTCAAAGAGGTAAGATACAGAACCTGAAGCTCCCATGTTCCCACCGTTTTTACCAAAAGCAGCACGGACATTGGCAGCTGTACGGTTAACGTTTGAAGTCAAAGTATCAACGATCAACATCGAACCATTTGGTCCAAATCCTTCGTAACGTCCTTCTGTAAAGGTTTCGTCAGTGTTTCCTTTTGCCTTATCGATCGCTTTATCAATCACGTGTTTTGGCACTTGCGCTTGTTTGGCACGGTCAATAACGAATCTCAAAGCAGTATTTAGTTCTGGATCTGGTTCACCCTTTTTAGCAGCTACATAGATCTCCACACCAAATTTGGCATACACTTTTGAGTTGGCACCATCTTTGGCAGTTTTCTTGGCAACAATATTGGCCCATTTACGTCCCATGAGGATTCTCCTTAAATTTTTTCAAATTATTTTCAATCTTTTATATTATATCACAAATCACAAGACTTGGAAGAGTTTTTTGCGTATCCTTCCAATTGGAGTTGCTCGGCTATTCACCCTTTATTGATCTTCCACTCTCACGGGCACTCGACCCCAGATCTGTTCTGGCAATTGGGGATGGCCTAGCTGATACACCTGATCGGCTTGCTGGGTCAAGTCATCCCAAGGTTCCTTACCGATTCGAGTCACGATTTCTACTGATTTTTTCAAGCCTTTGAGGTGAGCTTGTCCCTTTGCGGAAAATCCTAAGACATGAATGGCATCGGGAAGAGCTTGATCCATCGCCCCTACCAAGATGTAGGTCAAGATGCGGCGCACGCGCGCCTTGGTATAGCGCTTGGTTGCGACTTTCTCCACCAGGTCTTCCACAGAGCTAGCACTTCGAACCGCATCCTTTATCCGATTGGCCAGTTCCTCATTGACCTGAAAAATCTGTGTCAGATCTGGATGGGTTAGGATTTGATAACGGAGCAGTTGGTCATAATCCTCCCAAGATACCTGTGGAGCCGACTGAAAGAGTTGGCTATTGGGCATGAATCTAGCTACAAAGTCCTGATCTTCCTTGTGCAGGCGTAGACTAGTCGCAGAAGCATAGGCCACTTCTTTTTCTTCTGAATGGTAACCCGCACCTTGCCGTTGGACGGGCTTGAGCGCAATCCCCTTCCCAGCACAAGCCTTGGCATAGGCCAAGCCCAGGATATGATTGGGAGTATCTCCTGTGAACTCCACTCCAGCAAAGGTTTCCCACATTTTTTGGGTCTTTTGTGGATAAGATAAATCGTCTGGAAGACTTCGCAGGAAAGCTTCCATTTCCGCCTCATTCTCCGAGTAGACTGTCGCAATCGCTTGGTAATCCAAGACTTCTTCTGTCCCAAAGGTTAATTGGTCAATTCCCAGACGGGACAAGATCTCTACCGCTCCCTTGGCAAAATGGTCAGCCGACTGAACAGCCACGAGAAAGGGGAGCTCGACCACTAGATCCGCTCCATTATCCAAAGCCATCTGCGCACGAATCCACTTGTCTACAATAGCAGGTTCGCCACGTTGAACAAAATTCCCAGACATAGCGACGATTTTCAGCCCTTCTGCCTGTTCCAGCAGGTACTTGTGTCCATTATGAAAGGGATTAAATTCTGCAATAATACCTGTAACTGTCATACTATCCTACTTCTGCGCTACAAAAAACCAACGTTTGCTGGTCTTTGTTGGCTCTTTGTCTTCAAAGTCTGCGTACAATTTGAAAGATTTAAAGCCAGCCTGCTCCAATAAGATGTCATAGGTTAAAACTTCATAGGTACGCTCTTCATGGACTTCATCGTGCCGACTAAAGGAGCCATCCTCTTCTTGGACAAAGAAGGTCAGCTCATGGACGATCGAGTGAGGTGCCGCATCCTCATAGGTATCCCAGAGCATGGCAAAGTCTTCGGCATTTTCGTGGTAGGAATAGCCTGGGAAAACCTCATCCGTCTGATAGGTCGAATGGACATCAAAGATAAAAACACCATCTTCATTAAGGGCATTATAGACTTCTCTGAAGACATCCCCTACTTCTACCTCGTCCTGCATATAGCAGATAGAATCCGAGTAGCAGGTCACGAAATCATAAGTGCCTGCTTGCGACAGGTCCAGCATATTGCCCTCGATAAAATCAATCTTCTGCTTGGCTGAAGCAGCTCTTTTTTCAGCAATTTTCAGCATGTCAGCACTCAGGTCTAATCCTGTCACATCAAAACCAGCTTGGGAAAAGCGAACAGACTGAATCCCTGTCCCACAAGCCAATTCCAGTAATTTTTTCTTATTTTTTGTCTTTGGGAGATGGCGGAGGGAAAAATCCGTCCATAAGTCATACAGACTATCATCCATGACCGCATCGTAGACCGCCGCAAACGTTTCATAAGTCGCCATATTCATGATACCAAGTCCGCCCGTAATCCGATAGAAAATTAGGAGCACGACGATGGAGCTAAGCTCCAAGGAGAGCTATCTATTTTCCGAGGATTACAGGACGGGTTCAAACCCTTTCTAAGATACAAAGAGCCTTAAAAGCAAAGAGAAAATAGGAAACTTTCTGCCGTATCGTCAGATACAAAGGAAGTTACTCTTTTTCTCACAGCTTTTAGCTCGTGTTCAATTATCAAATTAACCAAACACGAGGCCCCATCCTTTCTTTCCATAGAATTTCAATTTAACCAACAAAACTCAGTTGCTACCAACTGAGTTTACCTGCTTATGCTAGGGCTGCTGAAAGATCGACAGCACTTGCTTCATGCCATAGCTTTTCTAGGTTATAGTGAGTACGCATTTCTTCTGAGAAGACATGGACCACCACACTACCTAAGTCAAGAAGGACCCAACCTCCAGCTGAATCACCTTCGACGTGGCTGGCATTGCCACCAGCTTCAACGACCTTCTCGCGAATATTTTCAGCAATAGCTTCCAACTGACGGCTGTTCATAGAGCTTGCGATGACAAAGTAGTCTGTCACGCTGGTCAAGCTTTGAACATCCAAAGCGACAATGTCTTCTGCACGCTTTTCATCTGCTGCTTTGACAACTAGTTCAAGTAGTTCTTTTTCTTTCATGTAATCCTCTTTCCTTAAAAAATTGATTTGTAATCTAAGACATCCGCAAAACGTTCTGCCCAAATATTTTCATAAAATTCATTAAGCGTTTCTGCCGGAATATCCTCTCCATCAAAGGTTGTGACAGCTCCTTCTGGAATGACCAGCTTGTAGCCGTATTCAAACCCCACTTTGACGGATGTATCGACACAATATTCTGTCTGCATACCACACAGGACCAGTTGCTCAATCCCTTGTTGATCCAAGTATTCTTTTAATCCTGTCTCCTTAAACATGCTATTGTATCGCTTCTGAAATACCTTTTCATTCGTCTGTCTTTTCAACAGGGGCGATAATTGCCAATCTTCAGAAGTTAAAGCCTCTGGCGTTTCAATATGCTGCATGTAGATGATTTCAATCTGCTCTTTTCTAGCCTGATCTTGCAAATAAGCGATCTTCTCTAGGAGCTTATCTGTCTCAAAACCTGTTTCCACTAAGATATTTTGTACATCAATAATGATAAAAGCTGTCTTCACTCACTGCTCCTCTTTCAAATACTTCACAAAGGCGTTATAGGTTTCAAGGGTTTGGGGATAAATGGGCAATCCTTGGTGGGCTAGGTGTTCGACTGTGCGAGCCGTCTCATAGGCCACGGCACGATCCAAGGAGACTTGGGCGATATCACGTGCTTGATCCACTCCCGGGAAGGCCCGGTTGTGCTCAATGTAATCTGCCACATAGACAATCTTGTCTAAGGTTGACATCTGTCCACTCCCCACGGTGTGAATCTCAATACTGCGAAGAATGGCTGGATCTGTCAGTCCGAGGTCTTCTTGGATCTTGTAAATCCCGACCATCCCATGCCAGACATTGTTGCCCCAGTTTTTTAACGCTGGATCTAGCTCATAGCGATCGATCAAGTCCAGAAATTCCTGATCCGATAATTTCTTAGCGTAGTCATGTAACAAACCTGCTAGGCCAGCCTGCTCTTCGTCAGCCCCATAGCGTTTGGCCAAGTCACGCGCAGCCTTCTCAACCCCTAAACAGTGGGTTAGTCGCTTTTCTGGCAGGATTTGACGCATTTTTTCAAGCAAGACCTCACGAGAAAAGCCTAGATAGTTTTCATAGGTCATTGATACAATCCTTCTTTCTTGATGTAGTCTAAGACTGGTTTTGGCAACATAAAATTCGGCGTCCGGCCTTTAGCTACAAAATCGCGCACCATACTAGAGGAGATGTCCATTAGAGGAACATCCACCCAGATCACCGGATAAGAAGTCCCTGCCTTATAGCGTGGTCGTTGGACCCCGACAAATTGCACAATCTCCACCAATTCATCGATTCGGTGCCATTTTGGTAAATAATCCACCATATCTGCACCAATGATGAAGTAATAATCTGTGTCTGGATCCCGTTCATTGAGCAAGAGCATGGTGTCGTAGGTATAGGAAATCCCTTTCCGCTCGAGTTCAATCGTCTCGATCTCCAGACCTTCAATGCCTTCAATGGCTAATTCCAGCATCTTAAGGCGATGATGCTCTGCAATCGTCCCCTTGGCATCGACATGCGGCGGCTCATACTCGGGCATCAAGAGCACCTTATCTAACCCTAATTGTTGGCGCACTTGATCCGCAACGACCAAATGGGCATTGTGGACCGGATTGAAATTTCCACCCAAAATACCAACTTGTTTGCGTTTCTTGTCTTTGATCTCTGGCTCTAACTCTACCTTGGTAAAGGGAGTCAATAGTTCAATTGCCATAGGTTTGTTCTCCTCGATGTCTTAAATTTCTTTTACCTTCGCTGAAATTTTACGATTTTCTTTTTTGCTCGATTGTTTGAACAAGATGAGAATCCGACCAATCTTTTGGACCGTTTCCACACCGATTTCCTCTTCCAAGATTTCTGCTACTTCATGGATATTCTCATCCGTATTTTGAAGAAGAGTTACCTTGATCAGTTCGCGCGCATCAAGTGCTTGGCGCACACTGGTTTTAATTTGGTCATTGAGCCCGTTTTTCCCGATTTGGATAATGGGTTTGAGGCTGTGGGCTTGGCTATTGAGGAAAGCCCGTTGTTTAGATGTTAATGTCATATTTTTACTTCCTTTTTTGATCGTTATTTTAAGTGGTGGGGACGGCCGGAACTAATTTTTCAAAGATCTCATCTTTGAAAAATGGATTTCCTCACCTCAAAATGGAGCCTTGGTCTCCATTTTGCCCTTGCCAATCTCACGATTGGCAACTACACCACGGCAATAACGATCTCTTTATGAGCTCACTTTGTTCGCTCTTCAGATATATTTTTTCCTGTTTTTTTAAATAATAGCTTTGCGGGTAACGACGGCGACGCCTTCTGGTGCCCAGACGGCTACTTTGGCTTCTCCATTGACGCGGATCCAGCCCAGTCCTGAGATGACCAGGTCTGTCTTGTCCTTGATGGTAAACTCATGAGAAACCAAGGGTGGGAACTCTTCTTTTTCCTTGCTGTTAGGAGGAGTTAGTAAGCCACCGACATGCTTGTCATAAAAGGCCGTCGCTCCTTCTAGCTTGGTTCGGTGAAGCTTGAGTTCGTTGTCAAAGAAGGCGGTGAAACCTTGCTTTTCTCCCTTAATAAAGTCAAAACGTCCCAAGCCACCCAAGAAGAGGGTTTGCTCTGGATTGAGCTGATAGGTCTTGGGCTTGATTTCCTTTTTAGGGCTGACATACTTGAGGTTTTTCGCCGTCAAGTAGTGAGCCATCTGGTAGCGATGGATAATCCCCGGTGTATCGTAGATGTAGGATCCATCGTCCAGTGGGATTTCGATCTTGTCCAGTGTCGTCCCCGGGAAGCGAGAGGTCGTGATGATATCCTTGTCGCCTGTGATTTCTTGGATGATTGCATTGATGAGGGTCGATTTCCCAACGTTGGTCACCCCCACCACATAGACATCACGGCCCTTGCGGTACTGTTCGATCTTTTCCATCAAGTCCTTGATCGCACTCTTGTTTTGAGCAGAGGTGAGGACCACATCGACAGGACGCATGCCTTCTTCGTGGGCCCGCTCCATCAACCAATGGGTCACCTTGCTGTCCTTGACAGACTTAGGCAATATGTCTTTTTTGTTTCCGACCAAGAGGACATCATTTCCTGCTACAAAGCGTGGTAGGCCAGGGATAACGGATCCATTAAAGTCAAAAATATCCACTACATTGACCACGAGAGCATCACTATCACCTACTTCGTGAAGGAGTTTTAGGAAATCATCATCTGTCAGATGCACATCTGTGATTTCATTGTAGTGACGCAGACGGAAACAGCGTTGGCAATAAACTTCACCTGTTTCCAGGCCCTTTTCAAGAGCTGATTGGGGAGTATAGCCTAGCCCCTCTTTGTTTTCTGTCTGAATGGGGGCTCCACAACCAATACAGAATAATTCTTCCATTCTTAAATTCCTTTTTTGTATACAATCGGACCATATTTTTCGGCCATTTGCTTCATGACACGGCGTTCACGCGCCCGGTTGATCTGCGTCTTGATGGAGTCATGCTCAACCAAAGGCTTGACCAAAATCGAACGAATGCCTGCACGATGGGCAGCCCGGATATCCGTCATCAGTTGATCCCCGACCATGACCACTTCATTTTTCTCATAGTGGAAACGTTTGAGGGCACGATCAATCCCAAAAGTAAAGGGCTTGAGTGACCACGCTTCATAGTCAATATCAAATTTCTCAACAGCGCGCTTGACCCGTTTGGGACTATTATTAGACACCACAATAACCCGAATCCCTCCATCACGAAGGTCATGCAACCACTGGCGCATCTCAGGAGTTCCATCCGGATTATTCCAAGCAATCAAGGTATTATCCAAATCCACAAGGACCGCCTTGATACCCTGTTTTTTCAAGTCTGCAACGGTGAGATCATAGGCTGCTTCCACCGCAAAATCTGGTTTGTAATTTTCGATTGACACGTTTTTCTCCATTTTTTATACTCCTTTCATTGTAGCATAAAAAGGCCCATTTTGCACCCGCTTCACGACTAAAACAGCGACAGACTCCAATCAGGTCGCTTTCACTACTCAAAAAATAGACAAAATCCTTACAAAGTTCCAAAAACATGGTATAGTAGAAGAAAAAGAACTCGGAATTTTTTATGAAACAAACAAGCTTAAAAGAGGTCTCTCCTCTTCTCCAGCGCATCATTAATTGGTCGTCTATCATTGGTGCTCTTGGGACCTTGGCCTTTTGTATCTGGGCCTACTTTGCTGGCATCCTTCAATCCAAAGAAACCTTGTCAGCTTTTATTCTCCAAGCAGGCATCTTTGGACCACCTCTCTTTATCTTTCTTCAGATCCTTCAAACAGTGGTCCCTATTATTCCTGGCGCCCTGACATCTGTCGCTGGTGTCTTTATCTATGGCCACATCATTGGTACCATCTACAACTACATCGGGATAGTGATTGGCTGTGCCATTATCTTCCACCTAGCCAGAATGTACGGGCCTAAGTTCGTCCAATCTATGGTCAGTCAGAAGACCTACGACAAGTACATTGGCTGGCTCAATGAAGGCAAGCGGTTCGATCGCTTCTTTATCTTCATGATGATCTGGCCGGTTAGTCCCGCTGACTTCATCTGTATGCTGGCAGGTCTGACGAAGATGACCTTCAAACGCTACATGACCATCATCATCCTCTGCAAACCTATCACCCTCGTCATCTACACTTACGGTCTCACCTATATCATCGATTATTTCTGGAAAATGGTCTAAAAATAGGTTACTTAAACTTTTTCTCTTACAGAATCATACAAAAAACACGGCATTCCACCGTGTTTCTGTGTTTATTTAACGAGTTTCTTCATCTCATCAATCCGTGCTACGGTCGCATCGTATTTCGCTTGGTAATCTTCTTGTTTGTCGCGTTCTTTTTGGACGACTTCTGGTTTGGCATTGGCTACGAAGCGTTCGTTAGAGAGCTTCTTACCGACCATATCCAGTTCTTTTTGCCATTTGGCTAATTCTTTTTCAAGACGAGCCAATTCTTCTTCAACATTGAGAAGATCAGCGAGTGGCAAGTAGATTTCTGCGCCTGTGATAATGCTTGACATAACCAAGTCAGGTACTTCGACATCTGCTGCAATTTCCAAGTGTTCTGGGTTTGTGAAGCGTTTGATGTAGTTGACGTTATCATTGAAGAAGGTATCGAGCTTGCTGTCGCTTGTCTTGATCAAGATAGTGATTGGCTTACTTGGCGCTACGTTCACTTCTGCACGTGAGTTACGAACGGAGCGAATCACATCTTTAAGAGCTTCTACACCAGCTGCTGCTTCTTCATTTTCAAACTCTGGACGAACCACTGGGTATTCCGCAGTCACGATCGTTCCTTCAGAGATTTGGCCATAAATTTCTTCAGTCACAAATGGCATGATTGGGTGAAGGAGACGCAAGATTTGATCCAAGGTGTAAAGAAGAACTGAACGAGTAATGACTTTTTCGTCCTCGTTATCACTGTAAAGCACTTCCTTAGTCAACTCAACATACCAGTCCGCAAACTCGTCCCAGATGAAGTTGTAGAGGATGTGACCAGCCACACCAAACTCAAACTTATCGAAGTTTTCAGTGACCTTACCGATCGTTTCGTTGAGGTTGTGGAGAATCCAGCGGTCTGTCACGTTACCTGCTTGACCAGCAGCCACTTTAGCCACATTTTCACGAGCCACATCCAAGGTCAACCCTTCATTGTTCATAAGGATATAGCGAGAGATGTTCCAGATCTTGTTAATGAAGTTCCATGACGCATCCATTTTCTCGTAAGAGAAACGCACGTCTTGCCCTGGTGCAGAACCGTTTGAAAGGAACCAACGAAGGGCATCGGCACCGTATTTCTCGATAACATCCATTGGGTCAATCCCGTTACCGAGTGACTTAGACATCTTGCGTCCTTGCTCGTCACGAATGAGACCGTGAATCAGAACGTTTTGGAATGGCTGACGGCCTGTGAATTCCAATGATTGGAAGATCATACGAGATACCCAGAAGAAGATGATGTCGTATCCTGTTACCAAGGTTGATGTAGGGAAGTAACGTTTGAAGTCTTCTGAGTCGACATCCGGCCAGCCCATAGTTGAGAATGGCCAAAGGGCTGAACTAAACCACGTATCCAAGACATCTTCGTCTTGTTTCCATCCGTCACCTTCTGGTGCTTCTTCACCAACGTACATTTCACCCTCAGCATTGTACCAAGCAGGGATTTGGTGACCCCACCAGAGCTGACGTGAGATTACCCAGTCATGGACATTTTCCATCCATTGGAGGAAGGTATCATTGAAACGAGGTGGGTAGAATTCTACCTTATCGTCTGTGTCTTGGTTGGCAATGGCATTCTTAGCCAATTGATCCATCTTCACGAACCATTGCGTAGACAAACGTGGCTCAACCATAACCCCTGTACGCTCTGAGTGACCAACTGAGTGGGTCATCTTCTCAATCTTAACAAGGGCACCAATTTCTTCTAACTTCTTGATAACAGCCTTACGAGCTTCAAAGCGGTCCATGCCGTTGAATTCGCCAGCCAATTCATTCATGGTACCATCATCGTTCATAACGTTGACTTGCGGAAGATTATGACGTTGACCAACCAAGAAGTCATTAGGGTCGTGGGCAGGTGTGATCTTCACCACACCAGTACCAAACTCAGGGTCTGCGTGTTCGTCTCCAACGATTGGGATTGGCTTGTTCAAGATTGGCAAGATAACATTTTGACCAATCAAGTCTTTATAACGATCATCATTTGGGTTAACCGCTACGGCAGTATCCCCAAACATAGTCTCAGGACGAGTTGTTGCTACTTCAAGGGCACGTGAACCGTCTTCCAACATGTAGTTCATGTGGTAGAAGGCACCCTCGACTTCCTTGTGAATCACCTCGATATCAGAAAGGGCTGTACGGGCTTTTGGATCCCAGTTGATGATAAATTCACCACGGTAAATCCAACCTTTTTTGTAAAGCTCTACAAAGACCTTACGAACCGCTTTTGACAACCCTTCATCAAGGGTAAAACGCTCACGAGAGTAGTCTACAGAGAGCCCCATCTTGCCCCATTGTTGCTTGATAGTCGTCGCATACTCGTCTTTCCATTCCCAGACTTTATCAAGGAATTTTTCACGACCAAGGTCATAACGAGAGATGCCCTCTTCAGCCAAACGCGCTTCTACTTTAGCTTGAGTGGCAATCCCAGCATGGTCCATACCTGGAAGCCAAAGCGTATCAAAACCTTGCATCCGTTTTTGACGGATGATGATATCTTGCAAAGTTGTATCCCAAGCGTGACCAAGGTGAAGTTTCCCAGTTACGTTTGGTGGTGGAATAACGATTGAATAAGGGTTCGCCTTTTTATCGCCTGAAGGCTTGAAAACATCTTCGTCAAGCCATTTTTGGTAACGACCAGCCTCAACCTCGGCTGGATTGTATTTAGGTGAAAGTTCTTTAGACATGTGTGTGTCCTTTCTCTATTGTTTTCATTTTTTCTTGAATCTGCTTTGCGACTTCTTCTGCAGACAGATTCGTATTATTAATTTTCAGGTAGTGGTGAAGGCCACTCGGTTGCTTTTGAGAATTAAGTTGATCTGTTTTATCAGTCTCTAAAATTTCTCTTTCAGATACCTCAAAATTCCGTTTCAAGGGTTTGTATTTCAACCGATTCTCCGTTCGATTGCGACGTAAGCGCTCCTCAAGAGACGTTTCTAATTCAACAAAGAGAATCTCTTGATGATACTCATTTAACAAATCTTGAATATTCTTCAAATACATCAGATGGTATTGATTTGAAAAATCAGTTACACCTGTTAAAATCACCGACCGATGATGCCTGGCGCTTGTTCCAAGAAAAGAAAAGTTAACGCTACGAACAAATTCCCACATTTCTTCCGTAAAATCCTGATAGATTTCGAGTGCGAAATCAATTGGTTGATGGTTGAAAAAGAGAGTCGCACCGGTGAGTTTCGAAAGTTCCTGACCAATGGTCATTTTCCCTGCAGCTGGAGCTCCAATGATGAAAACATGCATCAATCCACCTCCCACTCACTCTTTAGCAAGCCATATCTCAAATCATCACAGCGGTTGCCTTGAGCATCTTTGCGGTCTCTTATGCGAGCTTCGAGGGTAAAACCAAGTTTCTCAGCGACTCGTTGACTTTGAAGGTTGTAACCAAAGCAAGACAATTCTATCTTGTGAAGGTTCAATTCTTTAAAAGCTAGATCAATCAAAGCACGCGCCGCTTCAGGCACATAGCTTCTCCCCCAATAGTCTGGGTGCAAGGTATAGCCAATCTCCAGCACATCGTCTTCGTGGCGATGGTTGAAGTCAACAGAGCCAATGATTTTATCGGTTCCTTTGACCACAATTCCATAGCCTGCTGGGAGATTGTCCTTTTCATTGCGCTCGGGAAGGATATGCTCTAGATAATAAATCTCATCTTCCAAGGTCTTAACGGGTGGAAAGCCTGCTGGGTAAGAAACCTCTGGAAGACTAGCGTAGGCATGGATATCCTCAGCATCCGCCACTGTTCGGACTCGTAAGACTAGACGCTCCGTTTCGATTCGTTCTGGCAGTTCAGCTCTTGTCATTCTTCTTCCTCGCTTTCTTCATAAAGCTTCCCATGGGGTCGACTCGGTCGTCCAGATAACGATAAACGCGCTGATGGCCGTCCCCCATAAAGTAAGTCGGTGCAAAACGGTCATTTTTAAAATGCCCCTTATCATCTAAGAGCTCTGGATCAGTCAGTCGCTCAAGAATCTTAGCAAAGATATGGCAGATGCCATCTTCCTCGATAATCCGATCTACCTGGCAATCCAATACGACTGGACAGGCCTCCAAAATCGGAGCCTGAGTCCGTTCAGAAATTTCGTAGTCTAGCCCTAGGAGTTTCAATTTCTCCCGATGGCTGATAAACCCAGCCTGCTCCATCTCAAGCATGAGATGTTCATCAGGGATATTGACAGTGAACTGTTGATAATGCTTAATCTGATCAGCCGCATTTTCCTCAGCACCAACTCCGATGACCAGCCAATCTCCCAAGCTATAAGAGGAACTGCAGGTCGTGATATTGTTCCCAAAGTTCTGGTCCTGATACCCCAAGATGAAGATAGGAAAGCCATAGTAGAGTTTACTAGTGTTAAAAGATTGTTTCATGACAAGCTCCTTCAGCCAGGGTTGCAAAAAGAAAAATCGCCCCTGTCATCAATCTGACAGGGACGAATATGTTGATCCGCGGTACCACCCAATTTCGGGCAATGCCCGCAACTTTATTTATTTCATTTTCATCCATTAGCAACCAGTTTTGACACATTTGTGGACTTCTCAGCACCGCCACTTTCTGTAAAATGTGGAATTCAAAACACCTCTAATAGGTTCATTTTAGCAAGTTTTCCTGGAAATAGCAAGAAATCATAAAAGCAATTATTTAAATTTAACGCCTAGTTCTTTCAATTTCTTGATTGTAGCTGGGCCGATTCCTTTAAGGGCCAACAACTCTTTTTCTGTCCAGTTTGCGAAGTCCGCAACAGAGCGAATACCTTCATCATAGAATGTTTGCGCACGATCAAGTGCCACACCTTCCAAACTTGCAGCAAATTCTTCCACTGAAGAAGCCGCTTGTTTCACTTCTTTCGCCACTGCTTTTGTAGCTTTCTCAACCTTTTTAGGTGCTTCTTTCACAGCTGCAGTTACAGTTGCGACAGCTTTTTTCAAAAGATGTCTATTTTGATGCTTGTATTGTTTCGCACGGTTTACGTTCTTCTTTGCCATTTTTCCTCCTAAATTCAGTGATCAATTCCTAAGGCAACAAGGTTTCATCACTATCATTCCATTCAAAAATCCGTTGATGTCATTTCAACTTTTTTATTGTATCACAATCCCCTAAAAAATCAAGTCATTGCTTAATTTTCAGGTAAATCTAGCTAGTAAAACGCCTTCAATAAGGCCATTTAATATTTTCTTTCACCAAAGAGGCCATCTGGTAAATCATGAAATCCTTTTCCAGCATGGAAATTTTCAAACTTCCCTTGCAAGAACTGATAAGCGTCCAAACGGCTTTCATAGCGAATCATAGCGATTTTAGCTCGTTCATCCTGGTCTTCATCAAAAACCTTCTTACTTTCTTCGAGAGCCATTTCATTGATCATGACCTGGGTCTTGATCCACTCCTCAAACTCCTTCATAAACTCTGTTTCGTAACTCATCTTTACTCCATTCCTCTATAAAAATCCGTATCGATCTCCCGATAAGGTTGAATGTCCTGAACATATTCCAAGACGCCTTGAAAGTCTCCAGCTTCATCACGCACGGCT
This sequence comes from Streptococcus sp. HCA-5024, assembly GCF_037890265.1. Taxonomy (NCBI): domain Bacteria; kingdom Bacillati; phylum Bacillota; class Bacilli; order Lactobacillales; family Streptococcaceae; genus Streptococcus; species Streptococcus sp. HCA-5024. The sequence goes on along the minus strand of NZ_JBBKBR010000002.1, from coordinate 4,834 downwards.
GCATAGGTGACATGGACAAATTTCCCACGCGATTCGGATTTGAACCACATTTCATACTTGTCTTTTTTCCCTTCACGAAGCCCCTGCATGATGGCTTTGACCTTCTCCAAATATTTCGGTGGGTGACACAGCTCAACATTGCGTCCTACCTGCGATGGCGTCCTCTTAAAAATCATTTCTTCAAAAGGCGCAGCATCATTGTAATATTGGAAAATATCATCCTTATTGACAAAGGTGATCTCCATCGGCAGATGATTCAAGATCAAATTCGCTTGCTCCACTGACAAATAGCCATTACCAAACGGTTGAGGTTGGTTGCGATCGAAGCTCTCTTCTTTTTTCTTAGGCGTGAAGGTAATGGTCAATTGCCCCTCAGGAGTCTCAATGACCTGACGGTGCTCATCTCCTTTTGAAGAAGGAAGTGGTTCAGTTGAACCTTCTGACTCTTCAGACGCTTCCTCCTTGAAGTCTACGCGTTTCGGCACCCATTTCTCACTTGGGAGAATAATGGCATAACCATAAGCATCACTTTCTTCTGCAATGGAGAGCCAGTCATCCTGGGTAAAGGCCTCCAGCAAAATCATCAAGAGGATCGACTCTTCCTTGAAGATCATGCCCTCAAACTCTTGCGCAAAGGCTTCAAAGAGCTCTTTGACTTCTAAGATACTAGAATCCGGTAATTTCTTGGCCGCATCCAAAACTTTCGCAAAGAGTTCCCGAATCTGGTCATCCACTCCCCACATCACTTTTGGCGGGGAATCATGCCCATATTTTTCCATAATCGGAAACATCAACTCTTCCTTACGACGGTAATGCCGGTCAAATTGACCCACCAAGCCCAGCTGACGTAACAAGCCCTTATGAATCTCCTGAATCATCTCAGGATCCTCGGTTGTCTCATAATTGTCTAGCAAGCGGCGTACCCGCATCATAGCCGCACGAAGGGCTAGATTCTCCTGTTTAAAGATTTGAACAGGATGACCTGGATGGTCAGTATCTGCAACTTCGACCCCTTGAACCGCATTCTTAAAGAGATTGGCATGGACATCACAAAGCTCCATAACATCTTCAAAAGTGACCCCTGCATCGGAGTTCATCAGTTCATGCTCCATAAGAGAGATCTCAATCGCAGAAACCCCTGCAAAGGTCGCATCAAACCGTTCCTGAACCGACTCAGGAGAGGCTCCATGATGAAGCTCTAATAAGATATCTCTTAAGACGTGAATTCGTTCATCACTCATTGGTCTAGCCCCACTACTTCATAGCCGTTAGCCTCTAGGGTTCGCACAATCTTCTCCATAGGGGTACCTTCTAATTTTGATCCTTGTTTCAAGGAAACCTTGCGCCCAACTGTATTGCGCATGATCGGATTGGCTAAGGGTTTAAAGCCCAACTCCACCAACAAATCCAATACTTCCGGATGTTGATCAATAACTTGAGCAACTGGAATCGATACATCAATAACATTGTCCATTTATTTATTTCCTTTACTCATTCCCTTTATTTTCTCTTTGACGAGCCCGTTCTTCGCCCCACCAAAGAGGCATCAGTTCTCCTAAAGTAATGGTCTTGCGGCTCTCATAATCCACCATAAATTCTAGATGACGATTCTCTGCATCTAGCTCAAGGAGAAATTCACGACAGGCCCCACAAGGCATCCCTGAGCCTTCTCCATAAGGAGGCTTGTCTCGAAAAGCAATAATGCGCTTGACCTTGGTCTGTCCTGATTGTTGATACATGTTGAAGAGGGCCGCTCGTTCGGCACATAAATGAAAGACGCCACAGGTTCCTTCCATACAAAAGCCCGTAAAAATCTGACCATCTGCAGCCTCAACAGCAGCAACCACATGTCGAGCATAGACAAAATCTGAAACCTCTTGAGGCGCATAGAGAGCTTTCGCCTCAAGATAAAGTTTTTCCCAAATATCCATTCTTCTTTCACTTCTTCACTAATTTCACAACTGCTTCTGTCCGTGCTGTATGGGGGAACATGTCCACTGATTGAATGTATTCAACCTGATAAACCTTCGTCAAAGCCACTAGATCCCTTGCCAAAGTAGAGACATTACAAGAGACATAGACCATCTTTTCAGGTGCATAGTGCAACAAGGTCTCGATTAATTTTGTCCCCAAGCCCGTACGAGGTGGATCCACAATCACAGCATTAGCCCGATAGCCTTCTTGGTACCAGCGAGGAATGATCTCTTCTGCTGTACCAGCCTCATAGTGGGTATTCTCAAATCCCATCCGTTTAGCATTGTATTTGGCATCTTCAATTGCTTCAGGAATAATATCCATCCCCCGAACACTTTTCACTCTATTAGCAAAAGCAAACCCAATCGTTCCAACCCCACAATAGGCATCTATCAAATGATCCTCTGGAGAAACATCTAGAGCCTTGACAGCCTCACTATACAATACTTCAGTTTGTTCCGGATTCAACTGGTAAAAGGCTCGAGGAGAAAGAGAAAATTCATAATCCAAAACACCTTCCAAAATTGCCTCTTCTCCCCAAATAATCTGCGTTTGTTCCCCATAAATCTCACTGGAACGAGACGTATTTTTGTTAACAGCAACTGTGACAATCTCAGGGTGTTTTGTGACCAAGTCTTCCACCAAATTATTTAGGTTAATCTGACGACTGGTGACCACAATGATCTGAACCTGCCCAGACTTCCGAGCCCGTCGAACCATCATGGTTCTGACACCCAGTTCTTTACGCTCATCAGCAATCGGAATCTGATAATAGGTCAATAAATCCGCAAGGTCATTGGCAATCGCTTGAATAACCGGATCTTGAACCAAACAATCTTTTAATTCAACTAAATAATGTGAATTTTGAGCATAGAGTCCTGCCTTCACCTGGCCCTTGAATTTCCTTGTTTGAAATTGCAATTTTGCCCGATAGTAAAGAGGTTCCTGCATTCCGATTGTCGGCCGAATATCATACTGTTCAAATCCTTCAGGTGAGAACTTCTTCAAGGCCTGTTGCAATAAATCTGTCTTAAACTCCAGCTGCTTATCATACTTCAAATGCATGATTTGACAGCCACCACAGGTCTCATAGATATCACACATGGGCGTCACACGAAACTTAGACGCCTTATTCACAGATAGGAGTTTAGCTTCCGCAAAATTTTTCTTGACACTTGTAATTTGGCAGAAGATATCTTCCCCCTTCAGAGCACCTGGCACAAAGACAAGTGTTTTTTTATAAAAGCCAATCCCTTCTCCGTTAATTCCCATTCGTTTAATTTTCAAAGGAATTTTTTGTTTTACTTTAACGTTCATATCCCTATCTTAACACATTTTTCGGTATAATAAAAACATGAAAATTACAAAACTAGAAAAGAAAAAAAGACTCTACCTCCTGGAATTAGACAATGATCAAAAACTTTATATTACAGAAGACACCATCGTCAAATATTTCCTTTCCAAAGATAAAGAAATCAGTGAAGAGGAACTAAAAGAAATCCAAGAGTTTGCTCAATACTCCTATGGTAAAAACCTGGCCCTTTACCATCTTTCTTTTAAAGCTCGAACAACAAAAGAAGTCCGAGACTACCTGACAAAATATGAGATTGAAAGTGGCATTATTGATAAAGTGGTCCACCACCTAAAAGAAGAAAAGTGGTTAGATGATCGTCAATATGCAAGAAACCTGATAGAGGCCAACCTCCACACTGGCGATAAGGGCCCAGCCTTATTACAACAAAAAATTCAACAAAAAGGAATCCCAAAATCTATCCTTCAAGAGATTCTTGCAGGCTATGATTTTACAGAAGTGATCAACCGTACCGCAATAAAACTCCAAAAAAAATACCAAGGAAAATATCCATTAAAATCCATTGAAACGAAAATCATCCAAGCACTCATTTCAAAAGGTTTTGCTTACAATCAAGCAAAGATAGCATTCCAATATCTCGAGCTCGAAACAGATGAAGAAACAACCAATGAGCTCATTCTAAAAGAGTTAGAAAAACAATACCGTAAATACAGTAAAAAATATGAAGGCTATGACCTCAAACAACGCTTGACTCAGGCACTAGCCAGAAAAGGCTACGATTATAGTGATATAACGTCAGCCATTAGAGAATACTTAGATTCATAAACCAAATTGAAAATTAAATAGAAAAATAAGAAAAAATTTGAAAAAATATGATACAATATAGAGGATATACTTAGATTGTAGAAAGTTGGTAAGTTATGAAACTACCTAAAGAAGGCGACTTTATTACAATTCAAAGTTATAAACATGATGGCAGTTTACACCGAACATGGCGTGACACCATGGTATTAAAGATAACCGAAAATGCAATTATTGGAGTAAATGATCATACACTTGTTACTGAAAGTGATGGTAGACGTTGGATTACACGTGAACCAGCGATCGTATATTTCCATAAAAAATATTGGTTTAACATCATCGCCATGATCCGTGACAATGGTGTGTCTTACTACTGTAACCTAGCAAGTCCTTTTCACATTGACCAAGAAGCCTTAAAATATATCGACTATGATCTCGATGTCAAGGTCTTTACCAATGGTGAAAAAAAATTGTTAGATGTTGAAGAATACGAGCAGCACAAAGAAAAAATGCACTATTCAGATGACATTGACTTTATTTTAAAGGAAAATGTTAAGGTTCTAGTAGATTGGATAAACCAAAGCAAAGGTCCTTTTTCTGAGGAATATATCAAAATTTGGTATAACCGTTATGTTGAACTGCGAAATAAATAAAGTTGGAAAGAGCGCAAGCTCTTTTTTCTTGTAAATTAATAAAAAATAACTACAAAAAAAGTCTAATGACAACCATTAGACTTTTTCGACACAC